>NZ_JBIAWF010000002.1:0-503956 GCF_042895325.1 Streptomyces sp. NPDC001407 | reverse complement strand
TGGGGGTGGGGGTGGTGGGGGTGGTTATGACTATGGGGGTTTCAGTGAGTTGGCGGGGGTGGCGGTGGAGCCGCCGGTGGGGGTGTATCGGGTGGGGTTTCGGCGGTTGCGGGAGCGGGGTGGGGTTGGGGGGTTGTTGTTTTTGGTGTGTGGGGCGCCGTTGGTGTCGTTGGTTTTGTTGGTGTGGTTGTTGTGGCCGGTGCATTGGGTGGTGCGGGGTGGGTGGTTGGGGTGGGTGGATGGGTTGATGTTGGTGTCGGTGGGGTTGGTTGAGGTTTTTCGTGTGGTGAATGTGGTGTCGGTGGCGCATGCGTCGTGGGTGGCGCGGGATCCGGTGCCGGTGCGGCCGTTGCCGGGGTGGCGGGTGGCTTTCTGTACGAGTTTTGTGCCGGGGAAGGAGCCGTTGTCGATGGTGGAGGCGACGTTGGTGGGGTTGGTGGGGGTGGGTTATGAGGGGGTGGTGGATGTGTGGTTGTTGGATGAGGGTGATGATCCGGGGGCGCGGGAGTTGTGTGCGCGGTTGGGGGTGCGGCATTTTTCGCGGAAGGGGGTGGCGCGGTGGAATCGTCCGTCGGGTCGTTTTCGGGCGCGGACGAAGCATGGTAATTACAATGCGTGGTTGGATGCGCATGGTGATGGTTATGATTTTTTGGCGTGTGTGGATACGGATCATGTGCCGTTGCCGAATTTTCTGGAGCGGATGCTGGGGTATTTCCGGGATCCGGATGTGGCGTTTGTGGTGGGGCCGCAGGTTTATGGTAATTATGTGTCGGGGGTGACGAAGGGGGCGGAGTCGCAGCAGTTTTTGTTTCATGCGTTGGTGCAGCGGGCGGGGAATCGTTATGGTTCGGCGATGTTTGTGGGGACGTCGAATTGTGTGCGGATCAGTGTGTTGCGGCAGATCGGGGGGTTGTTTGATTCGATTACGGAGGATATGGCGACGGGGTTGGAGATTCATCGTCGGCGGAATCCGGTGACGGGTGGGCGGTGGCGTTCTGTGTATACGCCGGATGTGTTGGCGGTGGGGGAGGGGCCGTCGTCGTGGACGGATTTCTTTTCGCAGCAGTTGCGGTGGTCGCGGGGGACTTTTGAGACGTTGTTGTGTCAGTTCGGTGGGGCGGTGTGGGGGTTGTCGTGGGGGCGGTTGTGGAATTATGGGTTGTTGGTGGCGTATTACCCGTTGGCTGCGTTGACGTGGGTGTTGGGTGGGGTGTCGTGTGTGTTGTTTTTGGTGGTGGGGGCTGCGGGGTTGGGGGTGTCGTGGCCGGTGTGGTTGATGTTGTACGGGGATGCGTTGGTGTTGCAGGTGGTGTTGTATGTGGTGAATCGTCGTCATAATGTGTCGCCGCATGAGCCGGTGGGGTCGTCGGGGGTGGCGGGGATGGTGATGTCGGCGGTGGCGGCTCCGTTGTATGCGCGGGCGTTGGGGCAGGCGTTGTTGCGGCGGCGGTCGGGTTTTGTGGTGACGCCGAAGGGGGGTGCGGTGTCGGGGGATTGTGTGGGGACGTTTCGGACGCATGTGGGGTGGGCGGTTGTGTTCGGGGGGTGTTTGGTGGGGTCGGTGGTGTGGGGTCATGATTTTGTGGTGATGCGGGTGTGGGCGTTGTTGGCGTTGGTGACGTCGTTGGGTCCGTTGTGTTTTTGGTGGGTGGGGCGGCGTGGTGAGGGTGGTTCGGGTGGTGGGGTGTCGGTGGTGGCGCCGGGTGGGTCGGAGGCGGCGGGTGTGACGGGCCGGGTCGGAGAACGCAGCCCCGCGTAAGATTCCTCGCCTATACGGCTCGCTGAGGCGGTCAAGTCGGCGCGGGGGGTAGGTTTTTCCCCCACCCCACCCCACCCCACCCCACCCCACCCCACCCCGCCCCGCCCCTTCCCGGCTGCATCTGATGTGCGGCTCCGCCGCGTGAGGGGCTTCGCCCCAGCCCCCTGACCGCGCTCCGCGCGGTGTCCTCAAGCGCCGGACGGGCTGAATTGGCACCCACATCAGCCAAATCCAGCCCGTCCGGCGTTTGAGGACGCGCCCGAAGGGCGCCCCCGCCGCAGGCGGCAACGAACCCGCACTCGGGGGTCTGGGGCACGCGCCCCCCACGCGGCGGAGCCGCCCATCAGACGCAGCCGGGAAGGGGCGGGGCTGGGGAACAAAGCCCGCCGCAGGCCGACCCCGAGGCCCGTACGCCCGCTGCAAGCGACTCCGCACCCGGCCGAGCGCGGAGCCTCGTAGCGGATGAGCGCTCAGTGTCCCGTCGGTGTCGCCCCCGCGAGTTGGAGCGCGTAGTCGGCCCACCAGTGCCCGGCCGGCGGAGCCCCCCTGCACGCGCCGTCGGACTCGCCGGGGCGCTTGATCCAGAGGAAGGCGTCGATGAGGGGGCTGCCGGTCGCCGTCGTGGGCGGGGTGCCCAGCGCGCGACCGGGAGGGTTGCACCAGGGCTCGTCCCCGGCTCTGCCCACGGTGCGTCCGATGACGCTCCGCACCCAGCCGTCGGCCATGAAGACGCCGTCGTCCTCCTCCTCGGACTCGACGCCGTTCCTGACCGCCTGGCCCTGGGCCGGAGGTGCCGAGGGCGGCGGCGGGGGCACCGGTGACGGGTTGTCAGGGGCCTTGGGGTCCTTGTCCGCGGGCAGCGGGCCGTTGCCGTTGCGGCTGGTGTCCACGACGTAGTGCGCGCCGTCCAGCAGGGCGGACAGCCGGTCACCGTAGGCGCGAGTCACCGGTGTGGTGTGGAAGTTGGAGACGTTCAGCGCGAAACCGTCGGCGCGCGCGACCCCGGCCTGCCGGAGCGCGTCGGCCAGGTGCTTCTCGTCCGTGATCCACCCGGGGTTGCCCGCGTCGAGGTAGACCGAGACGCCGGGCTGGGCCTTGAAGATCCGTACGGCATCGGCCAGCAGCATCAGCCGTTCGGCGGCGGCCGCGCCCGGCACACAGCCGGAGGCCCATTGGGCGAGGGCGTCGGGTTCGAGGACGACCCACGCCTGCCGGGTGCCGATCCCCGCCGCCGCGCGCGCCGCCCACGCGCGGTAGTGCGCCGCGTCGGGGGCGCCTCCCGAGGAATACTGACCGCAGTCCCGATGGGGGATGTTGTACGCGACCAGCACCGGGATGCGGCCCGCGCGGTCCGCCTGCCGGGTGACCTGCTCGGCCTGGTCCTTGGGGTCCTGGTCGGTCAGCCACACGGCTGTCGGCCGCTCCGCGATGCGTTCCAGGACCGCCGCGTCCTGCTCCCGGCCCCGCTCCTTCCACAGCCGCACCTGGCGGGCGGCGGGCCCCGAAGGCTCCACCCAGAACGGCGACGTGGCCTTGCTGCCCTCGTCGCCGACGCCGTCGGCGAGGGCCCGCCCGCCCGCGACGGGCAGCCACACCATGCCCGTGCACACCAGCAGGGCGGCCCCGCCCCGCATCAGACCGTGCGAGGTCCGGGCGGCCCGGCGCGGCGGCCGGTCCCTGCGCCGACCGGCGAGCCGGTCGCGGTGGGCGCCGCCACCGGCGCCCCCGCCGTGCTGTGGACCACTGCTCCGCCGCTGCCGCTCGAGGAAGCCGGCGGTGTGTCTCCCAGGTCGGTTACCCACGCGTCCCCCTGGCTGAGTGTCAGGTGCACTGTCTCCTGCGTCCCTTCCAGGCTGACATGTGTCGCTCCGTCAGACCCTGTCGGACTGCGCCGAACGGGCCGCGTGGGTCGCGCGCCACGGTCACCGCTTTGCTCGCTCCACCTCCTCGGAGCCCCTGACACCCCGGTCGTTCTGGAGCTCCCACAGCTCGCGGAAGAGCCCGGGGCGGCTCGTGAGCTCGCTGAACGTGCCTTGCTGGATGATCTGTCCGCGGTCGAGGACGACGATGCGGTCGGCGACGGCCACATTCGCCAGCCGGTGCGTGACGAGGACGACGGCCCGGTCCTCGGCGATCCTCCGCAGCCCGGTGAAGATGCGGTGCTCCGCCCGTGCGTCCAGGGCGCTGGTGGGCTCGTCCATGACGAGCAGTCCGGCCTGTCGGTAGAACGCGCGGGCGATGGCGATGCGCTGCCACTGCCCGCCGGACAGGTCCACCCCGCCGTACCACTCCCGCGCCAGCAGGGTGTCGAGACCGCTGCGCAGCCCGGCGACGACCTCGTCCGCCCCCGCGTGCCCGGCCGCCCGGAGCACGGGCCCGTCGCCGGCGCCGCGCGGCTGACCGAGCGTGATGTTCTCCCGGGCGGACAGGGGCCAGTGCGCGAAGTCCTGGGGGACGACCGCGGTCTGCTGCCACATCGCCCGCGGATCGAGCTCGGCGGTCTCCCTGCCGTCCCACGTCACACTGCCGTCGGTGGGGAGGTAAAGCCCCGTCAGGAGCTTGCTGAGCGTGGTCTTCCCGGAGCCGTTCTCGCCCACCAGCGCCAGCACCTCACCGCGGTGCACCTCCAGGCTGACCTTCTCCAGCGCCGGGTGCTCCGAGCCCGGATAGCAGTACGTGAGCCCTTCCGCCCTGACGGACAGCGGCGCTTCCGGGATCCGCGAGCCGCGCCGCATCCGGTGTCCGCCCGCCTCCTCGATGAACTCCGCCCAGTCGTCCAGATACAGCCCGGTCCGGAAGAGCCGGGTGCCGTAGCCGACCATGCCGCGCAGTGACGAGCCGACCGTGCGCAGGGCGAAGACGGCCGTGCCCGCCGACGCGACCGTCATGTGTCCCGACTCCAGCAGCAGGGCGAGCGCCGTCCACACCATCCCGGAAGCGATACCTCCGGCCACGGCGCCCAACAGCGCGTACCGCGCGCCCTGGTGCACGGCCCGGTCGGTCGCGGTGTCGATGCGGTTGCCGATGGCCCGGTAGCGGTCGAGGAGGAAGGGGGCCATGGTGCAGGAACGGAGCTGGTCGGCGTGGTCCCGGTCGGTGACGTTCCAGCGCATCAGCCCCAGGACCCGGCGGTCGCCGCTCAGAGCGCGGGAGGTCAGATAGTGGACGCGCGCCCCCTTCACACCGGCGATCCCCTGCGGCAGCGTGGCCAGGACGAGCAGCGGCAGCAGCACCGGGTGCAGCAGCGTCACCACACCGGCGGCGGCCACCAGCGAGGCGACGCAGGCGATGAGGTCCTGCGATTCGGTGAGCAGATCCCGGGCGACCTCGGCGCCGCGGTCCGCCGCCTCGCGCTTGTCGTTGAAGCCGGGGCTGTCATAGGCGACGAGCTCCGCGTTGATCGCCGCGTCGAGCATCTGCATCTCCGCCTCGCGTGCGATCCGCGGGGAGAGACGACTGGAGATGTTGCTGACGGCGATCCCGAGAAGCGCGCGCGCCCCGGCGGCGCCCGCCAGCGCGACGAGGGACGGCAGCGCCTCCATCAGCCGTCCGGAGATCCGGCCCGACGCGATGAGCGCTGTGATCGTCTTCGTGGTGGCCAGCAGCCCGAAGGCTTCCGACGCCCCGGACAGGATCTGGCAGGCCAGCAGCGCGACCACCGCACGCCGGTCCACCCGCCAGGCCAGGGACAGGGCCTTCCGCACCAACTGCGGCAGGCGCCTGCTCATCGCCTGGGCGGTGAGAGGACGCCTGTTCAGGACGGCCAGGGTGCGGGAGCGGAACCTTAACTGTTCGCTGGGTCTTTCGGCGGCCTCATTGGTCTCAGGGGTCTCAGTGGACTCGGAGGTCATGCGTCTCCCAGAGCGTACGAGTCGTGGTGATTGCCCGCACGATGCCGCACGTCCTGGATGAATTACTGACAAATAGCTGAAGGACCACTCGAAGGTGGAGGGTTATTCCGCGAGATACGCGACGGAGAAGCTGTCGAGGTCGGGTCCGTACGGCTCGCTCACCTCGTTCTGCTGCCGACCCCTGCTGCTGGCCCACAAGTTGATCGCGCCGACCGAGCCGGGAGCCGCTCCGTCGAACCTGGCCTTGGTGAAGTCGATCTGACGGAATCTCGGGAACAGCCGGTGATTGGACTCCACGATCACTTCCGCGCTGCTGTTGGCCGCGGTCCAGTTGTCGGCCTTCTTCGTCCTCGTCCACTTCTGGGTCTCGTCGGTCAGCGTCAGTTCGTAGGTCGTGCCGGAGACGTGGTGCGCCGTGGCGTGGACGATGTCACCGGGCTGCACGCGGTCGTGGAAGTAGACCGGGGGCTCGGGGTAGAACTCGTACCAGTTGTCGAAGGTCGGGGTGCCGCTCTCGCAGCTCTCCTGGATGCCGATCTGCTCGACCGTGTCATCGCTCCAGCCGTCCAGGCCGACCCACTCCGCGACGGAGTCGCCCTCCGAGGAACAGGCGATGTCCGGCACGGTCCAGGTGACCGAGGCCGTCGTGAAGGGGCGGCCCCCGGCCACGTAACCGCTCCAGTTGTAGCCGTTCTGCGAGCGCCGCTTCCCCGCGCGACCCCGGGCCTGACCGCGGTACGGATCGAAGCCGGCGTGCGCGGAAGCGGCGACCGTGGCGCCGCCCGAATGGTGTGGCGTCGTCGGTGTCGTGAGGGCGAGCCAGCAGGTCAGCGCGGCCACGACGAGCGCGGCCCAGGGAATCGCTCCGTGCAGGGCCGGCCGTCTGCGCCGCCGCTCGGTCGGGTCGGTCACCGGCCTCTCCTGTCGTCCGTGCCGCCAACGGGTGGCCAGGGAAGGCGCCCGGCAGGACGGTGACCCCGACTGCTCACAGTGTGAAGTATCTCCGGTACGTACGGTTACGAACATCCCTCATGTGGGGGACCGGCGGTGTCGGCCGGACGGCGGCCCGGGATCCTTCCCCTTCACGTCACTACACGTGTGGGTGGTCGTCCCGCGGACCCCGGGCCTCTCCTGTGTCCGCCCTTCACGCTGGGACGGCCGACACGGAAGAGGCGCCCTGTGGGCGGAACCTCGAAAGCGTCGCGCCACGTCCCCGATTACGCCGGGCGCTCCGTCGCGTCCGGCGTGGAAGGAAGCAACATGAGCAGCCCGCATCTCCTCCTCACCGGAGAACGGCTCGCCCTCGGCATCCCCCGTCAGGAGACGCTGACCGAATACCACTTCTGGGAGAACGACCCCTCGACCATCCTCGGTCGCGGCAACCGCTTCCCGCGGCCGTGGGAGGTCTGCGAGGAAGCCTGGGAATGCCAGCTCGGCGACCGGGACCACCCCACGTTCGAGATCGTACGCATGAAGGACAAACAGCCCGTCGGGGTCACCGCGCTGCGTGTCGATCCGCGTCTGCGGGCGGCCGAGTTCACGATCGTCCTCGCCCCTGCCCAGCGCGGCAAACGCTACGCCGAGGAGGCGACCCGCCTGACGCTCGACTGGGGTTTCCACCTGGGTGCGCTGGGCACGGCCTGGCTCAGGGTCCTGGAGCCGAACCGGGCGGGGATCGCGGCCTTCGCGAAAGCCGGTTTCCGCCTCGCCGGGCGCCTGCGGAAGTCCGGGCACTGGCTCGGGCAGAGCGTGGACGTCCTGCTGATGGACGCCCTGCCCGAGGACTTCCCGGGCCCGTCCGCGATGTGCGTGGCGCTGGGCAGCTGATGCCCGGAGCGCCGGGCGGGCCGGAATCTCCGGTGCGCCCGGCGCGCGGGACCGGTGGCCGGTCTCCGAGGTCGGCATTCGGCCAGCGCTTGACGCGCGCCTGACAATTCAAGGCTTCCGTGGGACCCTCCCTCACGCACCTCGTATCCGCACCGCTCGTCTGCCCGGACCGCGGCCCACGCGGTCCGGCCCCCCACCGCCCGCGCGACCTCTCGCGCGGCCAGGGCAGAAGGAGTACGCGTGAGACGTCCCCACCGCACCACCGCCGGAATACTGCTGGCCGCCGGCGCCCTGCTCACCGCCGGTCTCCAGACCGGCGCGGCCCACGCCGCGCCGGACACGTCCCGCGGTGCCACGGCCCGCACCGCCGCCGCCACGGCGGCCGAGCAGCAGAAGGTCCGCGACTTCTGGACCCCCGAGAGGATGCGCACGGCCACCCCGCTCGACCTGCCGGGCATCACCTCGGCCACCCTCGCGCGGCAGGTGTCCCACAGCGCGCCCACCGCCGTCGCGCCCACCGCTCCCGCCGCGCACCTCAAGGGCTTCCCGCAGGCCGGCGGGGCGTGGACCGGCGAGGGCGCCGTCCTGAAGACCAGCGGCCGGGTCTTCTTCACCTTCCAGGGCCGCACGGCCTCCTGCACCGGTGACGCCGTCACCAGCAAGAACGGCAGCACCGTCCTGACCGCCGGACACTGCGTCAAATACCAGGGAGCCTGGCACACCAACTGGACGTTCGCCCCCGGCTACCACGACGGGCAGGCGCCCTACGGCACCTGGACCGCGTCCAAGACGATGTCCACCCCTCAGTGGGTCGCCAGCGAGGACATGAACTACGACGTCGGCGCCGCCGTCGTCGCACCGCTGAACGGCCGGACCCTCACGGAGGCCGTCGGCGCCCAGGGCCTTCAGTTCAACGGCGCCTACAACCAGTCCCTGTACGCATTCGGCTTCCCCGCGGCCGCCCCGTACGACGGGACCAAGCTCATCTACTGCAGCGGGACGTCGTCCAAGGACTTCCTCCTCACCAAGGACCACGGGCTGTCCTGCAACATGACGGGCGGCTCCAGCGGCGGGCCGTGGTTCGCGAACTTCGACGAGACCGCCGGCTCCGGGCTCCAGGCATCGGTGAACAGCTTCGGCTACACGTTCCTGCCCAACACGATGTTCGGGCCGTACTTCGGTGACGACATCAAGACGCTCTACGAACAGGCACAGACGACCTGACCGTTACGCGACGGCGGCGGGGCGGGCAGGGCGTGTGCGCGGCTGTGCCGGGGGCCCACATGTCGGGCTGCTGTGACTTCGGCGTCCTGCCCGTCCTGCCTGCTCCGGCCCGGTCTACGCCGCGCAGAACTCGTTGCCCTCGGGGTCCCGCATGATCCACCAATGGCCGGCCGGGCCCTTGTCGACCTCGCGGACGCGGGTCGCCCCCAAGGCTTCCAGCCGGGCCACGAGCTCGTCGAGGCCGCCGGGTTCGCTGTGGATGTCGAGGTGGAGGCGGTTCTTGCCGGGTTTGCCCTCGGGTACGTCCTGGAAGAGCAGCCGTCGGCCGCGGCCGGTGCCGCTGGTCCGGTCGAACGGGTCCTCGGGGTGGCGGATGGCGGCGTAGCCGCGGAAGACCTTGCGGCCGCGGTGCTCGGTGACCGCCTCCTCGGCGAGGTGGCCGGCGGCCAGCAGTTGCTCGATGAGAGCGCTGGGGTCTTCCACCTCGTACTCCAGGGCCGCTGCCCAGAAGTCCGCGAGGGCGGATGCGTCCGTGCTGTCGATGACCAGCTTCCAATGCAGTGCCATGGGTCCATTTATATGGCAGCCGTCGTGCGGTCACGGGGGCTGGGGGCCGTAAACCATTTGGTCGATGGCGGCGGTGTTACGAAAATGGGCCGCATGTCAGAGGCACAGCACTTGGTCGAGCGGCACACGATCCTTTCCGTGGTCGCCGGATCGCGGGCGTTCGGGCTGTCCACGGCCGCTTCGGATATCGATCGCCGAGGTGTGTACGTCGCTCCCACCGCCGGCTTCTGGCGCCTGCTGAAGCCGCCCACTCATGTGGAAGGCCCGCTGCCCGAGCAGTTCAGCTGGGAGGTGGAGCGGTTCTGCGAGCTCGCGCTCTCCGCCAATCCCAACATTCTCGAAGTCCTCCACAGCCCGCTCGTCGAAAAGCGCTCGGCTCTCGGTGACGAACTGCGGGACCTCGCCCCGGCATTCCTCTCCCGCAGGGCACATACGACGTTCGCGCGGTACGCCGGTGCCCAGTTCACCAAGGCGGAGAACCGGCGGGTACGCGAGGGCGAGCCGCGCTGGAAGCACGTCATGCATATGCTCCGGTTGATGATCAGCCGCGCCTCGCTGCTGGAGAGCGGCACCCCGCACATCGACGCAGGCCCGTACCGCGAACGCCTGCTGGCCGTACGTCGCGGCGAACTCTCCTGGGGCGAAGTCCGCACCTGGCGCGACGAGCTGTCCGTGCGCCTGGACCAGGCCCTGGCCAAGAGCCCGCTCCCGGAACACCCCGACGCCATCCGCGTGGAGAACTGGCTGATCTCGGTCCGCCGTCGCTCCCTGACCGACGGAAGCAGCCCCGTATGACCACCCACACCGTGAACGGCCTGCCCGACCTGGCACGGATCGTCGCCGGGCAACGGCACCCTCTGCTGTTCGCCACGGTCTCCGGCGCCCACCTCTACGGTTTCCCGTCCCGCGATTCGGACGTCGACCTGCGCGGTGTCCACCTGCTGCCCCTGCGCGACGTCCTGGGGCTGACGCCCGCTCAGGAGACCCAGACCCGCATGTGGGACACCGACGGCCTGGAAATGGACCTGGTCACCCACGACCTGGCCAAGTTCGCCCGGCTCCTGCTCGGTCCCAACGGCTACGTCCTGGAGCAGCTCCTCTCCCCACTCGTGGTGCACACGACCCCCGAGCACGCCGCCCTCGTCGACCTCGCCCCGCGCCTGCTGACCTCGCACCACGCCCGCCACTACCGTGGCTTCGCGAAGACACAGTGGCGCCTCTTCGGGAGGACCGGCGAACTCAAGCCACTGCTCTACACGTTCCGCGTGCTGCTCACAGGCATTCACCTGATGCGCGCCCACGAGATCCAGGCGGATCTGCCGACGCTGCTGGACAGCGAGCGGGCACCGGGCTACGTCCAGGACCTCGTGGCCGCGAAGGCCGCGGCCGAGCACGGCCACCTGTCCACCCTCGACGGCGCGCCCTCGCACCAGCGGCTGACGGCCGACGTCGAAGAGCTCCACGCGGCGCTGGACGAGGCGGAGCGGTCGACGACGCTGCCGAACGAGACCGATGCCGGGGCCGATCTGAACGAGCTGGTGATCCAGGCGCGCCTACGGTAGGACAGGCGTCCGCAGGCTCTTAAGTGCCGAACCCGCCAATGTCCCCAACTCTCGTGGCCGCTACAGAAGTTAAGACGGCGGGCCTCGGCCGACTGGTCCGCGGCCGAGTCGAGGCGACTGCGAGCCGTGCCGCGGATCTGGCATGCTGGGCTCGTGAACTACCGAATCAGGAAGGACGATGCCGCGTAAACGGCCGTCCCGAGTCCGCGGTGTCGGACGTCATGGCAGGCGCAAGCCGTATGCGGAACGGGCGTCCGGGCTGCCCCGGGGCTCCGGCAAGCTTGCCGGAGCGGTGTCCCGCCTCGAACACGACCGGCTCTGGCCCGGCGCGGTAGCCCAGGCTTTGCGCCAGTGGTCGCGGACAGCCCACCGGCCTCAGCGGGGTCTTTCAGGAGGTTGTGGTTGCCCTTTGTGCAACCCCTTCTGCACAACCGACGAACGCGCTGTCCTGGAAATCGCCATCCACGCCCTTCCGCGGCCGAGAGCGCGCGAACCTGGCCCGACCTCTCCGCCCCCTCCGGCGAGGGGTGGTGGGTACGCCGTTGCCGGGGATGAGCCTCCGTGTGGAGATCACCCCGCCCGGTACCTCCTCAACGCCCTGGTGCCCAGGTCGAGGGCCTCCTGTGGGTCTTTCACCAGGCGTTGGAAGTCGAAGAAGCAGCCGTCCGCCCCGGTGTCGGCGATCACGGTCAGGGCCTTGGCGATGCTTTCGGGCGTGGAGCCAGGTTCCGGGAAGTAGCGGATTTCGCGGCGGAGTGCGGACGGGTCGCGTCCGGCGTCCTCCGCGGCCCGGCGGGCGACGTCCCACAAGGCGGCGCGCTGGTCGGGCGGCATGGTGATGCCGGCCCAGCCGTCGGCGCGGCGGCCTATCCGGCGCATCGCCGCGGGGGAGAATCCGCCGAGCAGGACGGGCGGGTGGGGGCGCTGGACCGGTCGTAGGTCGACATGGGCGCGGGGGATGCGCCAGTTGGGTCCCTCGTGTTCGAAGGGGTTCTCGGTCCAGATCCCGTGGAGGATGTCGAGGATCTCGTCGAGGTGCACGCCCCGCTTGGTGAAGTCCGTGTTGACCGCGGTCGCCTCGTCGCGCAGCCAGCCCAGGCCGAGTCCCACGTCCAGTCGGCCGCCGCTGAGCTGGTCGAGAGAGGTGAGGGTGCGGGCGAGTAGCAGGGGCGGGTACCACGTGGCATTGAGGGTGCTGGTGCCCAGCCGCGCCCGTGTGGTCGCGGTCGCGGCGGCGGCCAGTACGGTCAGCGGGTCGAGGAAGGTGGTGTATTCGCGGGGGTAGGGGTTCTCGGGGGTGAAGCCCGTCACCGGATAGACGTCGCTGGGCTTGACAGGTGTCAGCGACCGGTCGCTGACCCAGAGCGAGTCGAAGCCGGCCGCTTCGGCGTCCCTCGCGAACGCCGCGATGCGGCCGGCCTGCGCATGAGTTCCGTACTGAGGAAGCGCTATGCCTATCTGCATGACGCCATCGTGCGCCCCCGGGGAGGGGTTTCGCCAAGACGGCCTGGAGTGAGGCATGTCACTTCGAGGTGTCAGGCGCGCTGGTCTCCGACGATCGCGAACGCCTCGACCTCCAGCAGCAGTTCGGGCCGGAACAGCGCCGCCACCTGCACGGCGGAGCTGGCCGGAGGGCGGCCGGTGTCGATGAACTCGTCGCGTGCGACGCGGACGGCGGGCAGGTGGGCGACGTCGGTGACGAAGTAGGTGAGCTTCACGACGTCGTCGAAGGTCGCCCCCGCCGCGCCGAGGCAGCGGCGCAGGTTCTCGAAGACCTGTCGGGCCTGCGCGCCGGCGTCGCCCGCGCCGACGAGCTCGCCCCGCTCGTCGAGGGCGACCTGGCCCGAGACCGCGACGAAGCGCCCGGTGCCGGAGACCACATGGGTGTAGCCCGTGGCGGGTGCGACGCCGTCGGGGGCCGGGATGTGTGTGAGGTGAGTGGGTCGGGACATGACGCCATCCTGATCGAATGCCCGCTCGGTGTCACCCCGTGTCCCCACCGAGGCGGTAGACCCGCCGGGCGTTCCCGGACGTGATCATCTCGGTGACGCGCCCGGCGTCACCGGCCGCCCAGGCGCCCTCGCGCACCCAGCCGTCGAGGAGCCGGCCCAGGGCCTGGGTGAAGAGACGGGTGGCGGTGACGTAGAGCTCGGGGAGGCCGTAGGCGTCGGTGGAGAACAACAGCTTGCCGAACGGCGCGAGTTCGAGGGTCTCCGCCAGGACGGCCTCGGCGCGGGCCCCTGTGTGGGGGACGGCGAGGCCGATGTCGGTGTACACGTGAGGGAACGCGTGGGCGAGATACGCGCCGCCGCGGTGGTACGGATAGGTGTGCAGCAGCACCAGCGGGCAGCCCGTGGGCGCGACGGCCCGGACGAAGTCGGTGAGCAGCAGCGGGTCGGCGCGGTGCAGGCACAGGTCGGGGTCGCCGAAGCCGGTGTGGAGCTGGAGGGGGAGCCCGGTGTCGGCCGCGGTCCACAACAGGTGGCGCAGCAGGACGGGTTCGCGCAGCCGCTCGCCGGGTTTACGGGTGGCCAGCCAGCCGTCCGCGGCCCGGCGTACCTCCGCGGGGGTCGGCCGGGCGGGGTCGAAGTCGAGGCCGTGGCGGTAGGCGACGACCGATTTGAACGCGGCGGCGGTACGGGCGGCCTCCCGTACCGCGGCATGAGACGCGTCGAGGAACTCCCGGCAGCCGCCCGTGGTGTCGGCGGTGTGCTCGGCGAGGGTCTCCAGACGGGCGATCTCGTGGGCCCGCGCTCCGGCGGCGGCCGCCAGTTCGTCCGCGGTGGTCAGCCCGTCGGACAGGCCGGTGTCCACGAGGTGGTCGGTGATGCCGGTCGCGCCGAGCAGCAGCCGGAGGGTCTCCTCGGTGCCGAGTTCGGCGCGCCGGGCGAGGTAGTCGGCGGGCGGGCAGTGTGCGGGCAGGCCGAGCAGCGGCGGGCACCAGCGGCGCAGCGCGAAGCCGAGCTGGGTGTCGAAGAAGGTGGTGCCGGGTGCCGCGGGGGCGTCGGATTCCGTGAGGTACGCGGCGAACTGCTCGGCTGTGAGCGGGGACCGGGCGACTCCGTGACAGTGGTGGTCGACCAGCGCGACCGGTTCGTGGATGCTCATCGGCCTCTCCCCGGCGCTCAGTAGCGGTGCCGGAGTGCGGCGGCGAGCGCCTGCGGGGACCGGTCGTGGGCCAGGGCCGCCTCGCCCTGGCGGACGGCGAGGAGGGAGGCGAAGAGGGGCTCGCCCAGTGCCGTGCGCAGGAGTTCCGAGCCGGCGAAGCGCTCGGTCGCGGCGGTGAGCGAGTCGGGCAGCCGGGTGGCGTCGGTGCCGGCGGGGTTGCCGGTCACGGGCGGCGGGAGGGTGAGGCCGCGGTCGAGGCCCTGGAGTCCGGCGGCGATGACGGCGCCGACGAGGAGGTAGGGGTTGGCGGCGGCGTCGAAGCACTTGAGCTCGGCGTTCGCGGCGTCGGGGCCGAGCGGCGGGCCGGGGACGAAGCGGAGGGCCGCCTCGCGGTTCTCCACGCCCCAGCACTGGTACGGGCCCGCCCACTGGTTGGGCCGCAGCCGCAGATAGCTGGCGGGCAGCGGTGCGCCGATGGCGAGCAGGGCGGGGAGCTCGGCGAGGGCACCGGCGAGGAACGCCTCGCAGGTGCGGCTCATGCCGTGCGGGCCGTCCGTGCCCCGGCAGAGGTTCTTGCCGTCCTGCCACAGGCTGAGGTGGAGGTGGGCGCCGTTGCCGACGCTGCCCGCCGCGGTGGCGGGTGCGAAGGAGGCGGCGAGGCCGTGGTGGAGCGAGACGGCGCGGACGGTCTCGCGGACCAGGACCGTGAGGTCCGCGGCGTGCACCGGCTCGGCGGGGGCGACGGAGATCTCGAACTGGCCGCTCGTGTACTCCGGGTGGATCTGGAGCACGTCGACGTCCTGGGCGGCGAGGGCTTCGAGGATGTCGCGCAGATAGCCGGAGAGCCCGACCAGCCGCGTCATGCCGTAGGCCGGGCCGATGGCCGCGTCCGGCACGGGCGGCTCCGTGCCGTCGTCGGCCCGGGTGGTGACGGTCCATTCGGTCTCGATGCCCATGAGGAGCCGGAAGCCCTGGGCGGCCGCTCGGGCGGTCATCCGCCGCGCGAACTGCCGCTGGCAGGCGGCGTACGGAGTGCCGTCCTGTTCGTAGCGGTCGACGGGTGCCCAGGCCCAGCCGGGCTGCGCGGCGAGGACGGTGAGGCGGTCGAGGTCGGGGATCAGGCGCAGGTCGCCGACGGGCCCGCCGATGTGGGCGCTGTCGACGGTGGAGTCGTCGGAGAGGAAGACGTCGAAGACGGGGGACATGCCCACGCCCCACTGGGCGGTGTGGGAGAGACGGGCGGTGGGCACTCCCTTGACGCGGGTCATGCCCGCGTTGTCGACCCAGGTCAGGGCGACGCCGTGGATGTCCTTCGCGGTCAGCCGGGCGGCGTGCTGCCGGGCCTGTGACCCTGCTTGTTCACGTTCGGTGCTGTCCATGAGCTGCCTCCTCGTGGCCCGCGGCGCCGGACGACGCCACCCCCGGCCGGAGCCGCCGGGCCCCTCCGGGGGTGGCACGTCGCCCTGTGTCGCTGTCAGATCGCTATTAGATCGCACGTCCGCCGCTGCCGGGCCGCCGTGGGCGCCGGGCGGGTCAGGCGGGGCCGGGAAGGGGATGGTGAGCGGGGGTGGAGCATTCGGGGCACCAGTAGCCGTCGCCGTGGACGTAGGCCCAGCCGAGTTCCTTGATGTGGGGGGTCGCGGTGTGGGCGTGATGGAGGAGGTATCCCCACAGGTCGTCGTCGCGTGACGGGCCGGGGTCGGAGATGACGAGATCGAAGGTGGTGCGGGCGTCGCAGCCGCGGTGGTCGCACGCCAGATAGAACCGGACAGGTCCGGGGGTCTTTCCTGCGGTCGTCAAGCTCATGCGGTCCACTGTCGGGGAGTCCTCGGCGGGGGAGTGGGGTGATCGTGGGATGTCTCCCCCGCATCGGTGACGCTGCGTGTAAGTGAGGACGGTGCGGGGTAACGATGCGTGTTGGCCCGCTGGGGCTGAGGGGTCGCGATTTGACGAACCGTCAAAGCGATTCGGTCGAGTGCGGTCAACTGGCCGAGAGGACCGGTGACTTCCCCGGACCCGGGCCGGCCCGCTACTGGCGCACGGTCCAGTGGTCGTTCGCCCCCGCCTGGAGGAAGCGCAGCGCGGGGCAGAGGAACGCGCTGCCCTGTGGATTGTCCTCGGTCCAGGGGGAGTCCGCCGGACGGGCGGACTTCCAGGTGCCGCCCCTGCGCAGCTGGACGGCGCTGCTGTCGAAGACGGTGCCGCGGGCCTCGGTGCAGTAATATCCGTTGCCCGTCGAGGGGTTGACGCTCGCGTAGATCTCGAACATGTCCCAGCCGTGGTCGAGCCCGCTCTGGTCGCGGCCGGACTGCCGGTAGAGCAGGTCCCAGCCGGAGGTGCGGTAGTTGTAGAGGTACGCGGACCACTGGTTGGCCGAGGTGTTGTCCTGGACCATCTGCACGGTGTACGCGGGGTGCCCGGATGCCGAGGTGGTGTACGTCGCGAGGAAGTTCGCGTCGATGGCCAGCGTCTTGGCGGGGCCGCCGGGGCTGGAGCACCAGTCCCAGGCCCAGAGCTCGTCGCCGGAGTTCCAGTAGGCGGTGACCATCTCCATGCAGGAGTTCTGCGCCTTGGTCGTGGGCGCGTAGGTGAAGTTGTCGGCGTCCGACACGTGGTAGGCGGGGTCGACGCTGTGGGTGGCCATGATGCCGTCGTGGGTGCCCGGTTGGGGGAAAACGCCCCACCAGTTGTGGGTGACGTCGGCGTCCTTCGGCTGCCGGCCGGATATCCGGGCCTGCTGGGCGGCCTGTTCGCGGCGGCCCTCGGCGAAGGCGCGCACGGCGCGGTCCCGTCCCGGAGCGGGGGAGTCGGCCGGCCGGCGGGCGAGGGTGACGGTCCCGCGGTGCGGTGCGTCGGGCGAGGGTGTGTGCGCCGCCGTGCCGGAGGCGGGCCCGGTCGTGGGGTGGGCGGCGGCGGAGACGGTGGTGCCCAGTGCGGCGCACGCGGTGAGCAGGACCGCGGCCAGACAGGTGCGGTATCTCTTCATGAGGCTCCTCCGGAACCGGACGGAATGCGGCGGGGGTGGGAGCGTGGGCCCGGGGCCGGCGGTGGGCTGGTCCGGACCAAGCGGTGAGAATGTCCATGACAATCACTGAAGTGTCAAGGGCCACCGCCGTTCCCCGCGCCCCGGGGTGCCGGCACCGGTCCGTACGCCCGACGGCGGCCCTCGCGGCGGGACTTGGCCGGAACGCGCCGGGGAGCGGCGCCCACCCCCGGCCGTGCCGCTGCCCGGCCGCGCCTCCTCGCGCGCCCCGAATGACGACGCCACGCCACCGGCGGCGCCCTCCCGTTCACCCGGACGTGGCCCTCGGCACCCGCGCGCGACCTGCGGTCGCGGCCCTATCCTGGATGACTGCCGAGTCCTTCCCGTGGCACCAACCCCTGGGGGTCACCGATGACAGCGGAGACGGATCTCACGACTGCGAGTCCCGACTGGGGCAAGGCCGATTTCGGCGACATCTACGACTGCCCGGACCCCAGCTCCTACTTCACCACCCTGCTGCCCCTCGCGTATCAGATCCCCCACCACGGCCAGGCCGTCTTCCGGACACTGACGGAGACGCTGCGGACCCGCCGCGCCGGTCACGGACCACCGGCTGTGGTCGACGTGTGCTGCTCGTACGGCATCAACGCCGCCCTGCTCAACCACCAGGTCACCCTCGACGACCTCTACGCCCGCTACACCGCGCGCCCCGCCGGGGCACCCGTCCCGCACCTGCTGGCCGAGGACCGGGCCTTCTTCACCGCCCGGCGCCGCCCCGCGCCCGTGACCGTGACGGGCATCGACGCGGCGCCCCGGGCCGTCGCGTACGCCCGGGCCACCGGCCTGCTCGACCACGCCTTCGCGGAGAACCTCGAGACCACCGACCCCAGCCCGGCCCTGCGCGAGGTGCTGGCGGGCACCGATCTCGTCACCGTCACCGGTGGCATCGGCTACGTCTTCACCCAGACCTTCGCAAGGCTCCTCGCCGCCATGCCCCGCCCGCCGTGGGTGGCCGCCTTCGTGCTGCGGACGGTGCCGTACGAGCCCATCGCCGAACTGCTCGGCCGGGCGGGCCTGGTCACGGAGAAGTTCCCCGGCCGCACCTTCCGGCAGCGCCGCTTCGCCGGACCCGCCGAGCGGCAGGCCGCGTTCGAGGCGCTCGCCACGCAGGGGCTCGGCACGGCGGGCAAGGAGGCCGACGGTTATTACCACGCCGACCTCTATCTCTCCCGTCCCGCCGCCGACGTCGTCGAGCTGCCCCTCACCGGCCTGCTGTGACGGCCTCCTCGGCACCCGTACCGGCACCGGTCTCGGCCAGCGGCTCCTTCCTGACGAAGGCGCGGCGCCGGGCGTGGTAGGGCGCTCCGCGGTCGAAGAAGACGGCGCGCGTCAGGGCCAGTTCCTCCTCCCGGTAGGCGGCCAGCGGCCGCTCGGCCTCGTCGCGTTCCCGCTCCGCCGCCTTGGCGCTGATCCGGGGGCGCAGCCCGGGGGAGGAGGCGAGGTCGACGGCCAGATCGGTGACCCGGGCGCCGAACTCCGCGGGCGCGGCGTCGACCAGCCGGTCGACCAGCCCGATGCGCGCCCCGGCGGCCGCGCTGTACGGCGCGGCCTCCTCCATGAGCCGCTCGGTCATCTCGGCGCCGACGCGGCGCGGCAGGGAGTACGTCCAGTATTCGGAGCCGTACAGCCCCATCAGCCGGTAGTGGGGGTTGAGCACCACCCCGGTCCTGCACCACACCTCGTCCGCGGCCAGGGCCAGCATCGCCCCGCCCGCGGAGGCGTTGCCGCCCAGCGCGGCGACCACCAGCCGGTCGGTGGTCGTGAGGACGGCCTGGACCAGGTCGTCGAGGGCGTTGACGTTCGCCCAGGACTCCTCGGCCGGGTCGGCGGCGGCCTCGATGACGTTGAGGTGGATGCCGTGGGAGAAGAAGCCGCGGCCGCCGCACAGGACCAGCACGGAGATGGGGCGGGAGCGGGCGTAGCGGTAGGCGGCGAGCAGCCGGCGGCACTGGGTCGTGCTCATCGCGCCGCCGGGGAAGGAGAACCACAGGAAGCCGGCCCGTCCCTCCTCGCTGTAGCGGATGTCGGTCCATGTGCTGCGATGACCGCTCAGGTCCAGCGGGGCCTTCGCCTCCGGCAGGCGGGGCAGCGCATCGCCCAGCGCCAGGGTCGCGGGCAGCTTGACCGCGGCCGGTTCCCCCGGCAGGCGCCGTCGGCGCAGCCGCGGGATCCACACCGCGCCATCGGCGGTCGCGCGGCACACGGCCCCCGCCCGGGTGGCCAGCAGTTCGCCGGGAGGCCCTGTCAGCCGGTCCTCGACATGACCGCCGTGCAGATACCACTCGCGGCCGAGCAGGGTGTCCAGCACGCCCGGCCGTGAGTCGGCGGCGCGCAGCTTGCGCAGGACCGTTTCGGTGGGGTCTGCCTCCCAGTCGATGCGCCGCAGCTCCTGCCGGAAGTACGGGCGCGAGCGCACCGGCACGCCCTCCGCCCCGTCGATCCCGCTCTGCCGCACCGGCAGATAGGTGCCGGAGGTGAAGCGCCGCACCGCCAGCAGCACGGCGGCGAGGGCCGCGTCGGCGATCTCGTTGCGGTACAGATCGCTCTTGGCCACCGCCGGTACGGCGCACGGGACGGTGGCCCACACGTCCCCGGCGTCCAGTTCGGCCTCGGCCTGGAAGACGGTGACGGCCCACTCGCGTACGCCCTCGTGGATCGCCCAGTCCAGCGCGGACGGACCCCGGTCGCCCACCGGGCCCGGGCGGACGACCAGGCAGGGGTGGGCGGACCACACCTCGTGCGGGATGACCGTGGTGAGCATCGGCGCGAGGATCAGATCGGGGGAGTGGCGGCCCACGATCCCGGCGGGGTCGCCCCGGTGGGGCACCCGCTCCACCGCCACCGTGTGCCCGTGGTCGCGCAGCTCGGCGTAGACGCGCTGGGTGAGGCTGTTGAGCGCGTCGGCGAGCAGCAGGATGTTCATGGCGACCTCCGGGCAGATCTCGCGTCGGGCTCTTCGGGCGTGCGGCCCGGGGAGCGGGCTGGGGACGGGCCGGAGCGGGGACGAAGCCGTGTGGCGGCTGGGCCTGTCGAGGCGGATGGGGGCAGCAGGATGAGAGTTTGATGCGTACGGGCCGCGCCGCGCCCGAGACGCGTCCGGTATGTCACCCGGACGACGGCGCCCCGGAGCCGGGCGGCACGCTACGGAAAAGCATTCGATCACCGGTCGTCTGTCTGGCTGGGCTCGGCCGCATGCCAAGCGCTCCGCCGGAAGTCCGGTGCGTCGTCTGCGAGTGGTTCGCGGCCGGTCGCGCCCACGCGGCGGAGCCGCATGCCGAAAGAGCCCCGCGCCTCTTCGGGGCGCTGCCGAACCGCACCACGCGGGCCACACCGCGGAGATGCACCTCCACGAGAACGCCCGCTTCGGCTTCACGGTCGAGAACCTGAGGCTGGAGCCGCCCGCGCCGGGGAGCGTCGAGGCCGCCTTCGAGGCCGCCGGGACGGGGCTGAGCGCCGTCGGCCTCCGCGGCGCGCCCAGGTCCCCGTCCGGCGGCCCCGACCGGATCCGCCCAGGGGGCCTACGTCCACACCCCCGTCCTCGACGCCTTCGACGGGATGCCGCACGTCCCGACGTCCACGGTGACGGAGCACGAGGACTTCTGAACGCGGCCACCGGTGCGGTCACCCCGGCGTCGGCGGAGCGCTCACACCCGCGCCACCGACCCCCGCCGGTTGTAGATCCAGTGCACCACCACCGCGCACACCCCGTAGAAGCACAGGAAGGCGATGTACGCGCCGTCGCCCCGCCCGGTCGCCAGGAACGACTGGCGGAAGGCGACGTTGACCAGGACGCCGCCCAGGGCGCCGATCGCGCCCGCGAGGCCGATGAGGGCCGTCGCGCGGCGGTGCGCGCCCGCCCGGGTGGCCGCCGGGTCCGCGCCGTCCGCGATCGCGGCCCGCGCCCGCGCGTCGTGGACGGCCGGGATCATGCGGTACGTGGAGCCGTTGCCGATGCCGCTGAGCACGAACAGCGCGACGAACCCGGCGAAGAAACCGGCGAGCCAGTGGTGGCGCGATGCCGCGAGGATGAGCGCGGCGCATGCCGCCATGGCCACGAACGTCGCCAGCGTGACCCGCGCACCGCCGAAGCGGTCCGCCCAGGCCCCGCCCCAGGGGCGGGAGAGCGACCCGAGCAGCGGGCCGATGAACGTCAGGTACGCGACCTTCACAGGAGTGTCGAACTGGTCGTGGAACTGCACCTGTAGAACCTGCCCGAAGGCGAAGCCGAAGCCGATGAACGACCCGAACGTCCCGATGTAGAGCAGCGAGAGCGCCCAGGTGTGCCCGTCGCGCGCGACCTCCCGCAGGACGGGCCGGTCTTCGCGCCCGGCCGGGAGGTTGTCCATGCGCAGTGCGGCGAGCAGCGCGGTGAGCAGGATCAGCGGCAGATAGATCACCGGCAGCAGCCGGGGATGGTCCGCGCCCGCCGTGGCCAGCACGAGCAGGCCCACCAACTGCACGGCGGGCACGCCGAGATTGCCGCCGCCCGCGTTGATGCCCAGCGCCCGCCCCTTGAGCCGCTGCGGGTAGAAGGCGTTGATGTTGGCCATGGAGGAGGCGAAGTTGCCGCCGCCGACCCCGGCCACGCAGGCGGTGACCAGCAAGGTGGTATAGGAGACCCCCGGTTCGAGTACGACGACGGCTGCCACCGCCGGGACCAGCAGGAGCAGGGCGCTGACCAGGGTCCAGTTCCGGCCGCCGAAGCGGGTGACGGCCCAGGCGTACGGCAGCCGGAGCAGCGCCCCGAGGGCGGTGGGCAGGGCGGTGAGCGTGAACTTGCCGGCCGGGTCGATGCCGTACTCCGGGCCGAGGAAGAGCACGAGCACCGCCCACATGCTCCACACCGAGAAGCCGATGTGCTCGGTGAGGACGGACAGCACCAGGTTCCGCCGTGCGGTCCGGGCGCCGGTGCGCTCCCAGAATTCGAGGTCCTCCGGACGCCACTCGGTCAGGGCCCGGCCGCGTGGTCGCGCGCCGGCGGGCGGGTCGTCGACCGTGCGGACCTGCCAGGTGCGCAGCGTGGGCGGCGCCCCGTCGACGGTGTCCCCCTCGTCGAGGCAGGTGCCGGTGCGCAGGTCGAAGGACTGCTTGTACATCGGTGAGGTCACCACCGGCACACCGTCCCGGCTGCCGGTGATGCCGCGCGAGATGACGTACGCGCCGCTGAACGGGTCGCGGTTGGTGAGGGCGAACAGGGCGCCGGAGTCGTCGCGGAAGAGTGCCACCTGCTCGTCGCCGACCAGGGCGGCGCGGCCCCGGCCGGGGGTGAGTTCGGCGTAGCGGCACACGGCCGTCCAGGTGGTGCCGTCACCGATCTCCACGATCGGTGACGCGGCGGCGGGTGGCTCCTGAGTGCGGGGGAGCGCGGCGTCGGTCATCGTGCGGATGCCTTCCCTGCGAGTGCGATGCCCACGGGAACGGGCAGGCGGTGGCCGTCCTCGTCCGCGCGGGCGGGGCGGATCTGGGCGCGTTCCGGTACGAAGCGCACGGCGGGGTCGGGGGTGCCGGGGGCGTTGACGAAGGAGGAGAAGCGGTGCAGGCGTTCGGGGTCGGCGAGGGTGGCGGCCCACTCGTCCTCGTAGCCCTGGATGTGACGTGCCATCAGCTCGTCGAGGTCGGCGCAGATGCCGAGGGAGTCGTCGACGACGACGGCGCGCAGGTGGTCCAGCCCGCCCTCCAGCCGCTCGATCCAGGGCGCGGTGCGTTCGAGGCGCTCGGCGGTGCGGATGTAGAACATCAGGAAGCGGTCGATCGTCCGGATGAGGGTGTCGCGGTCGACGTCCTCGACCAGCAGGTCGGCGTGGCGGGGCGAGGTGCCGCCGTTGCCGCCCACGTAGAGGTTCCAGCCGGCGGCCGTCGCGATCACCCCGAAGTCCTTGCCGCGGGCCTCGGCGCACTCGCGGGCGCACCCGGACACCGCCGACTTGAGCTTGTGCGGTGAGCGCAGGCCCCGGTAGCGCAGCTCCAGCTCGATGGCGAGCGCCACGGAGTCCTGTACGCCGTAGCGGCACCAGGTCTGCCCCACACAGGACTTCACGGTGCGCAGGGACTTGCCGTACGCGTGCCCGGACTCGAAGCCGGCGTCGACCAGGCGGCGCCAGATGGCGGGCAGCTGGTCGACGGTCGCGCCGAACATGTCGATCCGCTGCCCGCCGGTGATCTTCGTGTAGAGGCCGAAGTCACGGGCTATGGCACCGATGGTGATCAGGCCGTCGGGAGTGATCTCACCGCCGGGAATGCGCGGCACCACGGAGTAGGAGCCGTTGCGCTGGATGTTGGCGAGGAAGTGGTCGTTGGTGTCCTGGAGGGCGGCCTGTTCGCCGTCCAGGATGTACGAGGTGTCGCCCAGCCCCGCCAGGATGGAGGCCACGACGGGCTTGCAGACCGCGCACCCCTGCCCGCTGCCGTGCTCGGCCATCAGCTGGGTGAAGGTGGTGATGCCCTTGACGCGGATGATCTCGTACAGCTCGGCGCGCGTCTGGGCGAAGTGCTCGCACAGGCCGCGCGCGGTCTCGACGCCGGCCGCTCCGAGCTCCTCGGTGACGATCTCGCCGAGCAGCTTCTCGCAACTGCCGCAGCCCGTACCGGCCTTGGTGCACTTCTTGACCGCGGCCAAGGACGTGCAGCCCTGCTCGCCGACGGCCGCCTTGACCACGCCCTTGCTGACGTGGTGGCAGGAGCAGACGACGGCGTCGTCGGGCAGGGACCCCGCGCCGAGCGTCCGCTGCCCGGCCGCGGCGGGCAGGACCAGCTGTTCCGGCGATACGGGCAGCGGCCGGCCGTTCCCGGCGAGCGGGCGCAGCGAGGCGTAGGAGTCGGTGTCGCCGATGAGGATGCCGCCCAGCAGGGCGCCGTCCGCGTCGACGACCAGCTTCTTGTAGACCCCCGCCCGGCTGTTGGCGTAGAGCACCTCCAGGGCGTCCTCGGCGCGGCCGTGCGCGTCACCGAAGCTCGCCACGTCCACGCCGAGCAGCTTGAGCTTGGTGGAGGTGTCACCGCCGGTGAAGCTGCCTTCCTGGCCGCCCAGTTCGCGGGCGACGGCCTCGGCCATGGCCTGGCCGGGGGCCACCAGGCCGTAGACCTTGCCGTCGGCGGCCAGCGCGCACTCGCCGATCGCGTGGATGCGCGGGTCGGCCGTGCGGCAGGAGGCGTCGACGACGATGCCGCCGCGCTCGCCGACGGGCAGGCCGCACTCCCTGGCCAGCTGGTCGCGGGGCCGGACGCCCGCGGCGAAGACGACGAGGTCCGCCGCCAGACGGGTGCCGTCCGACAGCTTCACCGCACCGACCCGCCCGTCGGGACCGGGGTCGATCCGCTCCACACCCACACCGGTGTGCACGGACACCCCGAGCGCCTCGACCTTCCGGCGCAGCAACGCGCCCCCGGCCGCGTCGATCTGCATGGCCATCAGGTGCGGGGCGAACTCCACCACATGGGTGTGGAGGCCCAGTGCCCCCAGTGCCCCCGCGGCCTCCAGCCCCAGCAGGCCGCCGCCCACGACGAGACCGGTCCGGGCCTTCGCCGCGCGGGCGCGGATGGCGTCGACGTCCTCGAGCGTGCGGTAGACGTGACAGCCCTCGGTGCCGTGACCGGGCAGGGGCGGCACGAAGGGGTACGAGCCGGTGGCCAGGACCAGTTCGTCGTAGTCCACCTGGTGGCCGGAGGCGGTGCGCACGGTCCGCGCCTGGCGGTCCACGCCCGTGACGGCGTCCCCCAGGCGCAGCTCGATGCCGTGCCGGCCGGCGAAGCCGGGCGGGCACAGTGCCAGCTCCTCGGGCGCGGTGCCGGTGAACACCGAGGTGAGGCGCATCCGGTCGTAGGAGGGGAGGGGCTCCTCCGCGAGCACGGTCACGTGCCAGCGCTCGCTCGCACCCTCCTGCTCGAAGAGGGCTTCCAGGAACCGCTGGCCGACCATGCCGTGTCCCACGAGGACCAGACGGCTGGGGGCGGGGAGTGGGGAGGGCACGGGCGGGGCTCCTTCGGTCACGATGACGTGCGGATGAGGTCCAGAGGATCGGCGGGCAGCGGTTCGTCGCTTCGCCAGACGTGGATGAGGCCGCCCACGGCCGACAGGTCACCGACGAGAAGGGCGCTCTCCAGCCGGTCGCCGCGCAGGACGAGCTTCTTGTACGTGCCTTGTCTGGCGTCGGCGACGCGGAGCACGTCACAGGTGTCCGCGGCGCCGTCGCCGGGCGGGCCGAAGGCCGCGAGCTGCAAGGGCCCGGCCGTCAGCCGGACCAGCGGACGGCTGCCCGGCCACCGGGCATCGGGGCCGGCCCCGGACAGCCGGGCCGCGAGCACGTCGGCCTGCGCCCAGGCGGGGCCGGACAGGCCGTGGACGGTGCCGTGGACTTCGGCGCAGTCCCCGATCGCGTGGATCCCGGCGGCGGAAGTGGCCAGGGCGTCGTCGACGACGATGCCCTCGCGCACCACCAGCCCGGCGGCGCGCGCCAGGTGGGTGCGCGGCCGGACCCCGCACGTGAACACCACGAGAGAGGCGGGCAGCGCCTCGTCCGGCAGCTCCACGGCCGTGACACGGCCCGTGCCACGCAGGGCGCACACCTCGGTGCCGGTGCGCACCGCGACACCCAGCGCCGCGAGACCGGCCGTCAGTATCCGTGCTGCCCCGCTGTCGAGTTGACGACCCATCAGCCACGGGCCCCGGTGGACCAGGGTGACGGGGAGACCGCGGGCGGTCAGCGCCCGGGCGACCCCGACCCCCAGCACCCCGCCGCCCACGACGACGGCCCGGCCCGCCCGCCCCGCCCCGTCGGCCACACGGCGGCAGTCGGCCAGCGCGCGGAGCGTGTGCACCCCGCCGAGCCGCCCGCCGCCCGGCCCGCACAGCCCCGGCACCGGCGGCAGCACGGGCTCGGCGCCCGTCGCCAGCACCAGCGCGTCGTAGCGGGCGGTCGAGCCGTCGGCCAGGGAGATCGTCCGCCCGGCGGGGTCGACGGCGGTGACCTCGGCGCCGGTGCGGATCTCGGCGCCCCGCCCCCGCGGCAGGCAGATGGTGTCACCGTCGTAGCGCCCGGCGAGCACTTCGGTGAGCAAGGTGCGGTTGTACGGGCCGTCCGGCTCGGCCCCGTACAGCGTCAGCTCCACGGTGCCCGGAGCCGCATGTGCCAGGAGCTGCTGCGCGAAGCGGGCCGCGGCCATGCCCGCGCCGGCCACCGCGATCCGCCGGGCCCTCATGACGCCTCCTCCTCGGCCGCCCGCTCCACCCGCACCGCGCACACCTTGAACTCCGGCATCCTCGAATCCGGGTCCAGGGCGGGGTTGGTGAGCGTGTTGGCCCTGCCCCGGCCGGCCCAGTGGAAGGGCATGAAGACGGTGTCGGGCCGCACGCCGTCGGTGATCCTCGCGGGAGCGGTGGCCCGGCCGCGGCGGCTCGTCACCGTCAGCAACTGCCCCTCGCCGACGCCGAGCCGCTCCGCGAGCCGCGGGTGGAGCTCGACGAACGGGCCGGGCGCGGCAGCGTTCAGCGCGGGGACCCGCCGGGTCTGCGCCCCGCTCTGGTACTGCGACCCCACCCGCCCCGTCGTGAGGTACAGCGGGAAGCGGGCGTCGGTCTCCTCGGCGGGCGGGCGGTGGCCGACGGCGGCGAACCGCGCCCGGCCGTCCGGGGTCGCGAACCGGTCCAGGAACAGCCGCGGCGTGCCCGGGTGCGTCGCGTCGGGGCACGGCCAGAACACCCCGTCCTCGGCCCGGATCCGGGCGTAGCTGATGCCGGCGTAGTCGGCGGCACCGCCCGCCGATGCCCGCCGCAGCTCCTCGAAGACCTCTTCCGCGTCGTCGGGGAAACCCTTGTCCGTGCCCAGCCGGCCGGCCAGCTCCTTGAGGACGTACAGATCACTGCGCACACCCTCGGGAGGAGCGACGGCGGCCCGGCGCAGGATCACCCGGCCTTCCAGATTGGTCATCGTGCCCGTCTCCTCCGCCCACTGCGCCGACGGCAGTACGACGTCCGCGAGCTCCGCGGTCTCCGACAGCACGACGTCGCTGACGACGAGGAAGTCCAGCGACCGCAACCTGTCGGTGACATGAGCGGCGTGCGGGGCGGACACCACCGGGTTGGACCCCATGACCAGCAGCGCCCGCACGCCGTCCGCCGTGCCCGCCCGGTCCAGCAGCTCGTAACCCGACACCCCCGGACCGGGCAGCTCCTCGGGGTCCACCCCCCAGACACCGGCCACATGGGCGCGGGCCTGAGGGTCCGTCAGGGAGCGGTAGCCGGGCAACTGGTCGGCCTTCTGCCCGTGTTCACGGCCTCCCTGACCGTTCCCCTGACCCGTCAGGCAGCCGTACCCACTGCCCGGACGGCCCGCCTTGCCCGTCGCCAGGCACAGATTGATCCACGCCCGGACGGTGTCCGTACCCTTGCTGTGCTGCTCGGAGCCCCGGGCCGTGAGCACCATGGCCGAGCGCGCCCGTGCGAAGAGGTGGGCCGCCTCCCGCAGCCGGGGCACCGGCACCCCCGTGAGCTCCTCCACCCGCTCGGGCCAGTGCGCCATCGCCGCCGCCCGCGCCTCCGCGAACCCCGTCGTGCGGTCCGCGATGAACTCCCGGTCTAGCAGCCCGTCGGCTATGACCAGGTGCAACAGCCCCGCCGCCAGCGCCAGATCCGTGCCCGGCGCCGGGGACAGATGCAGATCGGCGTGCTCGGCCGTCCGCGTGCGGCGGGGGTCGACGACGACGAGGCGGCCGCCGTTCTCCCGCATCCTCGTGAAGTAACGCAGCGCCGGAGGCATCGTCTCCGCCGGATTCCCGCCCGCCAGGATGACGCAGTCCGCGGTGGCGATGTCCTCCAGCGGGAACGGCAGCCCGCGGTCCACACCGAACGCCGCGCGGTTCGCGGTCGCGGCCGAGGACATGCAGAACCGTCCGTTGTAGTCGATGTGCGGAGTACGCAGCACCACCCGCGCGAACTTCCCCAGCAGATACGCCTTCTCGTTGGTCAGCCCGCCCCCGCCGAACACCCCCACCGCCGCGCGGCCATGACGCTCCGCGGCGCCCGCGAGACCGGCCGCCACCAGATCCAGGGCCCGCTCCCACGACAGCTCGCGGAGCGTGCCCGTCCGCGGGTCCCGGGCCAGCGGGGCCGACAGCCGCGCGGCACCCGCCAGCACGGCCGCGGCGCTGCGCCCCTTGCCGCACAGGGCCCCGCGGTTGACGGGAAACGCGGGGCGCTCGACGACCTCCACGGCGGGCGCCCCGGGCACTCCCCCGGAAGCCGCCGGACGCAATCCCATGCCGCACTGCAACGCGCAGTACGGACAGTGGGTATCGGTGCTCACCATGGCATGAATGGTGGCCTTCGCCCGTTACGCACCCACGTCGCCGGAGTTGCGCCGACGTCACGAAGTCGTTACCACGGGTGATGAGACGGCCCCGCCGGCTGACAAAGTGGCAACCTCCCGGAAACACCCCGGAGAGAAGCTGCGTTGATGAGTACCACCGACACCGCCACCCCGGGGCCGCTCACCGGCTTCACCATCGGCGTGACAGCGGCACGCCGCCGCGAGGAACTCACCGCGCTGCTCCTCCGCCGGGGCGCCCGCGTCATCGAGGCCCCCACCCTCAGCGTCGTGCCCCTGGGCGACGACGCCGCCCTGCGCGCCGCCACCGAACGCTGCCTCGCCGCACCCCTGGACTACGTCGTCGTCACCACGGGCGTCGGCTGGCGCGGCTGGACGAGCGCCGCCGAAGGCTGGGGCCACGGCACGGCGCTCCTCCGCGCCTGCCGGCCGGCCGCGGTGGTCACCCGCGGGCCCAAGGCCCTCGGGGCGGTCCGGGCCAGTGGTCTCACCGAGGTGTTCTCGCCGCCGACCGAGGCCAGCCGCGAGGTGCTCACCTGGCTCCTCTCCCACGACCTGCGCGGCCGCCGCGTCGCGGTCCAGCAACACGGCGCACCCATGCGCGGCTTCACCGCGGCCCTGCGGGAACGCGGCGCCGAGGTCATCGAGGTGCCGGTCTACCGCTGGGGGCCGCCCGAGGAACCGGAGGCCGTACGCCGCCTGGTGGACGCGACGGCCCGCCACGACCTCCACGCGCTGACCTTCACCAGCGCGCCGGCCGCCGTGGCCTTCCTGGAGGCCGCGGCCGCCGCGGGCCGCCGGGAGGACGTGCTCACGGCGCTCCGCTCCGACGTCGCCGTCGTCTGCGTCGGCGAGCTCTGCGCCGAGCCGCTGCGTACGGCAGGGGTCCCTGTCCACTACCCGGAACGCGGGCGGCTCGGCCCGCTCGTGCGCACCCTCACCGACCTCCTGCACCGGCCCGCCCACCTGTCGCCCGGCCCGCCCGGCGCCTGAGGACCGGCCGCCGGGAAGGGGGCCGGGTGGGGAAGATCTCGCAGCACGCCGCCGCACACGGCTGTTAGCTTGTGGATCCGGACCCACCGGGGGCCCACGAGGGAAGGACGTCACGTGCGCAGAGCAGCGCGGTACGCGGGGTGGCGCTCGTCGCCGCTGTGCTGATGACCGGCTGCGGCAGTGGCGGTGACAAGAAGTCCGCCGACGAGCAGTCCGCGAGCACGCCGCCCGGGACTTCAGGCGACTCCGCGGCCACCGGCCCGGCCGGGCACTACGACGGTGTCTACGGAGCCCGCTCCGACGACGGCATGATCGGCATGACCATCGCCCAGGGCAAGGCCGTCGTCTACGCCGACAACGGCAAGCGCGCCTGCATGGGCACGGTCGACGAGAAGGACCGGCCGGCGAAGATCACGCTGAAGTGCGCGGACGGCGACACCGAGCGCACCGCGGGCACCGTGGACCGCTCGGACGGCAAGACCCTGGTCGTCTCCTGGGGAGCGGGCAGGACGGACACCTTCACGAAGTCGGGCGATCCCATGCCGCTCCCGTCCCCGAAGAAGCTGGGCGGCTGACGACCGCCGCCGCTCTCCGGGGCGACGGGTGACGGGCGACGGGTGGCTACAGCGGCGGATGCATCGCGACGTACGCCGCGATGCTCTCCGCCGCGGGACCGTCCGCCACCACCCGGCCACCGTCGAACACGATCACCCGCTCGAACTCCGCGAGCAGCTCCAGGTCGTGCGAGACCACCACGACCTTCTGGTCCAGCTCCCGGACGAGCTTGCCGACCCGGCGCTTGTTCCGCAGGTCCAGCAGCGTGGTCGGCTCGTCGAAGACCACGTACCGCGGGCCCGTGATCAGCACCGCGGCGATCGCCAGCAGTTGCTTCTGGCCGCCGCTGAGCAGATGCGCCGGGTGGTCACGGAACTCGCTCAGCCCGTACTGCGCCAGCACCTCGCTCACCCGCCGGCCGGTCTCCGCCTTGCTCAGCCCGTGGCGCTTGAGCCCGAACGCGAGGTCCTCCGCGACCGTGGGCATCACGATCTGGATGTCCGGGTCCTGGAAGACGAAGCCGACCTCGCGCCGGACCTCCTTGCCCTTGCGGCCCGTGTCCAGACCGTCCACGGTGACCCGGCCCCTGGACGGCACCAGCAGGCCGTTCAGCAGCCGGACGAACGTGCTCTTGCCCGAGCCGTTCGACCCGATGACGCCGATCCGGTCCTCACGGAGCGTCAGATCGACGTCCCGCAGCACCTGCCGCTCGCCGAACCACTGGCTCACACCCTCGATCTCGATCACGCGCACTCGTCCCCGGCGGTGCGCGGCACACCGGGCGTGATCATGGGGTAGGCCCTGCGGACGGTCACCGCCGCGAGCGAGCCGATCACCACCTTGACCAGGTCACCGGGGAGGAATACCACCGAGCCGGTGAACGCCTTGGCCATCGGCAGGTGCGCGGCGACGGCCATCCACGGGATGCCGATGGCGTAGAGCACGAGCGCCCCGCCGACGAGGTTGCACAGCATGGCGGTCCACTGGTTGTAGTGCTTCCACAGCCGCTCGGTCAGCAGCCCCGTGACGTACGCCCCGACCGGATAGGCCAGGATGAAGCCGCCCGTCGGCCCGAGAATGACACCGAGGCCACCGCGGCCGCCCGGCAGCACCGGCAGGCCGATCACCACGAGCACCACGAACAGCAGGATCGCCAGACCGCCCCGGCGTGCGCCGATGATGGAACCCGCCAGGATCACACCGAGCGTCTGGGAGGTGAACGGCGCCGGGACGAGCGGCAGCTCGATCAGCGGGAAGAAGCCCAGCACCACCATGATCGCGGCAAACAGCGCGATCTGCGCCATGTCCTTCGTACGCAACCCCGACCCCCGGCCCCGAGCGCCTCTCGCTCACAGCGGGTCATCATAGAGGGCGGGTCTCCTCCGGCCGCCGGGGGCCGTCGACGCCCCTGGCGTCGAGCGCCTCGCCCAGCCCGTCCGCCAGCCGCAACGTCTTGACCAGCAGCGGAGCCAGGAAGGCCGTGCTGCGCTCCACCCCGCGCGCCCGCTGCGCGGCACGCACCTGATCCGCCTGTTCCTTGATCACCGGGATGAAACGGATCGTCATGGCCACCACCAGACCGACCCGCTCCGGCCGGATCCCGAGCGGCCGCAACGGCCGCAGCGCCGCCTCGATCGCAGCGATCATCGCGGAGGTCCGGGTGGTCAGCGTGACCAGATTGGCCAGCATCACCAGCACCACGATGCGCTGCCCCACCAGCACGGCGGTCTCCCAGCCGGTGAACAGCCACTGCACGGCCACGATCGAGACGGCGAAGGGCAGCACCGTGAGCAACTGCCGCCCCGCCGTCCGCCAGGGAACACGCGCCAGCGCGTAACACAGCCCGACCCCCGCCACGGCGGCACCCAGCACCGTCATCGACGTGACGAAGAACAGGGCCGTACCCACCGCGAACAGCACGAGCAGCTTCACCCCGGCGGGCAGGGCGTGGACGGGCGACCGCGCGTCGTGGTGCAGGCTCAGCATGGCGGTGAGTACCTCGTGGTCCGTACGGGAGAGGGCCGGTGCCCGGTGTATCTCCGGGCACACACCGTATCTCCCATATCTCCCGGCCTTTTTGGCGCTCCCGGCCCACGCCTGTGGCCGGCCGCCGCGTCGGATACGTTCGGATAGGTTTGCCGAGATCATGTCCGGCAGGCACGGGGGAAGAATTGAACACGCACGAACTCACGCCGGAAGACGTGAGCGCCAGGCGGATGACGCTGCCCGGCAAGCGGCACACGTGGAGCGACACCCTCAAATGGACTGTGCTCATTCCCGTGCTGGCCACGCTCGCCGGCTGGTGCGCCCAGTATCCGTACGGCCTCTGGCTCGCCACCCCGCTCGCCTTCGTGGCCGTCGGCGCGGCCGGGATCGTCGCGGGCAGTGAATGGCGCCGGCCCGGCGCCGCGACCCTCGCCTGCTTCTCGGCCGGCGCGCTGCTGTTCTGCGGCGGCCCCGCGCTCTACGAGCTCTACGCCAAGAAGCTCGGCGACCCCGCCGACGCCGTGGTCGCCGGGACGGGAACGCACAAGAACGGCAAGGGCACCGAGCTCGACACCTGCACGGTGGTCGACGCCTCCGGCGGCGTCCACCACCTGTCCGAGCAGCAGAACTGCACGGGCCAGTTCAAGGGCGGGCAGCACGTGACGCTGCTCCGCGACCCGGCCGGGCTCCTCGATCCCTACCTCGTCGCCCCCGGCGACCGCACTCCCGGTCCTCTCGGACTGGAGATCTCCGCCGGGCTGTTCGCGCTCACCGGAGCGAGCACGCTCTACGCGGGCCGCCGCAGGCGCTGACAGCGGAGGACGTACGGCGGGAGGGGGCCGCGGACGTGGATGTCCGCGGCCCCCTCCCGTACCTCTCATACAGAGGTACGCTGGACGGGTGAGCGCAGACGGCCTCTCCGACGAGCTCGCCGGAGTGCTGACGGGCATCCACCGAATGGTCCGGCGCAGACTGTGGGCCGGACTGACGAAGCCACGTCTGCGCGGTGCCGAGGCCGAACTCCTGCACATTGTCACCGAACGCCCCGGCATAGGGGTCTCGGGCGCCGCCGACGAGCTCTATCTGGCGGCCAATTCCGTGAGCACCCTCGTCAACCAGCTGGTCAAGGCAGGGCTGTTGCGCCGCGAGGCCGATCCGAGCGACGGCCGCGTCGCCATGCTGTTCCCGACCCCCGCCTGCCGGGAGCGGTTGCGGGCCTGGGACGCCCGGCGCGGCGCGCTCTTCCGCGCGCGGGTGCGGACCCTCCCGGCCGAGGACCAGGCCGCCCTGGCCGCGGCGCTGCCCGCCCTGCGCAGGCTCGCCCGGTCACTCCGCGAGACAGGGGAGGCACGATGACCGCACCCGCCGTCCGCTGCGCCCGGCTGTGCTACGCCTTCGGGCACGTCACCGCCGTCGACGGGCTCGACCTCTCGGTCGCCCCCGGTGAGGTCTTCGGCCTCCTCGGGCCCAACGGCGCGGGCAAGACCACCACCCTGCGGGTGATCACCACCCTCCTCCCCGTGCCGCCCGGCGTCGTCGAGATCTTCGGGCACGACGCGGCCCGCCAGAAGATGGCCGTGCGGCGCCTGCTCGGTTACGTACCGCAGCAGTTGTCCGCCGACGGCGCGCTGACGGGCCGGGAGAACGTCGCCCTCTTCGCCCGGGTCTTCGACTCGCCCCGCCGCGAGCGGAACGCCCGCGTCGCCCAGGCGCTGGAGGCGGTCGGCCTCGCCGAGGTCGCGGGCCGCCTGGTGGCCACGTACTCGGGCGGCATGGTGCGCCGGCTGGAGCTGGCGCAGGCGCTGGTCAGCGCGCCGCGGCTGATGATCCTGGACGAGCCGACGGTCGGCCTCGACCCCATCGCCCGGGACAGCGTGTGGGACCGCATCAACCGCATCCGCGCGGGCACCGGGATGACGGTGCTCGTCACCACCCACTCCATGGAGGAGGCCGACCGGCGCTGCGACCGCGTGGCCCTGATGCACCGGGGGCGGATCCGGGCGCTCGGCACCCCCGAGGAGCTCAAGAGCGAGCTGGTCACCGACCGCCGGGAGAAGGGCAAGGAGGATCCCGCGCCCCCGACCCTGGAGGACGTCTTCCGGCACTTCGCCGGGAGCGGACTGGAGGAGACCGGCGCCGACGAGCAGCGAGGGGGAGTTCCGCGATGTCCGCCGTACCCGCCGCACCGCCTCCCGCGTCGGCTGACGCCGCCCCGCCGGAAGCCCCCTTCGCGCTGCTGCTGTCGCCGCCCCGCGCGCGCGGAGGCTGGCGGGTGGTCCCGGCCCGCACCTGGGCCATGTGCGCGGTGGAGCTGCAGAAGCTGCGCCACGACCGCACGGAGCTCTACACCCGCGCGATCCAGCCCGCCCTCTGGCTGCTGATCTTCGGCGAGACCTTCACCCGGATCCGGGCCATCCCCACGGGGAACGTCCCCTATCTCGACTTCCTCGCGCCCGGGATCATCGCGCAGTCGGCCATGTTCATCGCCATCTTCTACGGCATCATGATCATCTGGGAGCGGGACTCCGGGGTCCTGACCAAGCTGCTGGTGACCCCCACGCCCCGGGCGGCCCTGGTCACCGGCAAGGCGTTCGCCGCCGGGCTCAAGGCCCTGATCCAGGCCGTGGTCGTCGTCGTGCTCGCGGCGGTGCTGGGCGTCGCCCTGACCGGGAATCCGCTGAAGCTGCTGGGCGTCGCCGTGGTGGTGCTGCTCGGATCGGCGTTCTTCTCCTGCCTTTCCATGTCGATCGCCGGGATCGTCCTCACCCGCGACCGTCTGATGGGCATCGGCCAGGCCATCACCATGCCGCTGTTCTTCGGCTCCAACGCGCTCTATCCGGTCTCGGTGATGCCGGGCTGGCTCAAGGTCGTCAGCATGGTCAACCCGCTGAGCTATGAGGTGGACGCCCTGCGCGGGCTGCTGATCGGCACCCCGGCCCATCTCGCCGTCGACTTCGGCGTCCTCGTCCTCGCCGCTCTCCTCGGCATCACGGCGGCGGCCTCCCTGCTGGGCCGTCTCGCCCGCTGAACCGGCCTTCCAGGCGGCCCCGGAAAAGAGAAATACCCCGACCGTATTGACGGCTGGGGTATTTCTCTGCGTATATTAGAAAATTCCGCAACCCGGGTAACTCAGGGTGCGGAGAAGCTTTATGAGTGCATCGTATCCGGGTGGGAGTCGAATTGTCAAACGAGGAAATGCGTCGTGAGCAGGAATTCATCGATCTGCTCCACGATCGCCTCGCCGAACTGCGCACCGAGGCCGAGGCCGCGGTGAAGGCCGCCATGTCGCCTGCCGGGAACACCTTCCAGGCGCGCCTGGAGCGGGACGTGCTCGTCGCCGAACAGTCCGGCCTGCTCGCCGCCTTCAACGCCGGCGAGAACGGCCTCTGCTTCGGCCGCCTCACCTTCCGCGACGGCCGTGACCACCACATCGGCCGGATCGGCATGCGCCGCGACGACGCCGACCGCACCCCGCTGGTCGTCGACTGGCGGGCCGAGGTCGCGCGCCCCTTCTACCTCGCCACCGGACACACCCCCATGGGGCTGCGCCGCAGACGGCACATCACCACCGAGGGCCGCACGGTCACCGCCCTGCACGACGAGATCCTGGACCTCGCCGACGCCGAACGCACCGGGCACGAAGGCGCCGACGCGGACGCCGTGCTGCTCGCCGCGCTGGACGCGGCGCGCACCGGCCGCATGCACGACATCGTGCAGACCATCCAGGCCGAACAGGACCGGATCATCCGGGCACCGCACCACGGTGTCCTCGTCGTCGAGGGCGGGCCGGGCACCGGAAAGACCGTGGTGGCACTGCACCGCGCCGCCTTCCTGCTCTACGCCCACCGCGAGCAACTGGCCCGCCGCGCCGTGCTGATCGTCGGGCCGAACCCCGCCTTCCTCGGCTACATCGGCGAGGTGCTGCCCTCGCTCGGCGAGACGGGCGTCCTGCTCGCCACGCCCGGCGAGCTCTTCCCGGGCGTGACCGCGACCGGCACCGACACCGCCCGCGCCGCCGAGGTCAAGGGCGCCGCCACGATGGCCGACGCGCTGGCCCGCTGCGTACGCGACCGGCAGACCCTGCCCGACCCCGTGCGGGTCATCGACCACGAGGACGGCGAGCTGCTGCTGGACACGGCCATCGCGGAGGAGGCCCGGCAGCAGGCGCGCGCCACCAACCTGCCGCACAACCTCGCCCGCCCCTACTTCGCGTTCCGCGTCATCGACGCGCTGACCGCCCAGCTGGCCGACCGCATCGGCGCGGACCCGTACGGCGGACCGAACTTCCTCGGCCCCGACGACATCGCCCAGCTCGGCAAGGCGATCGCTGCCAGTGCCGAAGTCCGCCGCACCATCGACGAGTTGTGGCCACTGCTCACGCCGCAGGAGCTGGTCGCCGACTTCCTCGCCGACCCCGTCCACCTCCCGGAAGCGGACGCCGCCGCGATCCGCCGCGAGGGAGGCCCCTGGACCCCCGCCGACGTCCCGCTCCTGGACGAGGCCGCCGAACTCCTCGGTGAGGACGACTCGGCCGCCCGCGCCGCCGCCGAGGCCGAGCGCCAGGAGCGCATCGCGTACGCGCAGGGCGTGCTCGACCTCTCCTACGGCTCCCGCACCCAGGAGTTCGAGGACCGCGTCGACGAGGACTCGGAGGTGCTCGCCGCCCACGACCTGGTCGACGCCGAACGGCTCGCCGACCGGCACGAGGAGGCCGACCACCGCAGCGCCGCCGAGCGCGCCGCCGCCGACCGCACCTGGGCGTTCGGCCACATCATCGTGGACGAGGCGCAGGAGCTGTCCGCGATGATGTGGCGGCTGCTGATGCGCCGCTGCCCGACCCGCTCGATGACCCTGGTCGGCGACCCGGCCCAGACCGCCGAACCGGGCGGCTGCGGAGCATGGGAGACGATCCTGTCGCCGTACGTCGACGACCGCTGGGAGCACGTCAGGCTCGGCGTCAACTACCGCACCCCCGCCGAGATCATGGAGGTCGCGGCGGAGGTGATCCGGTCCGCGGACCCCTTCTTCGCGCCGCCGCGCTCGGTCCGCTCCACCGGCGTACGGCCCTGGGCGCACCGGACCGGGGACCTGCCCCGCGCGGTCGCCGCCGCCGTCGCGCGCGAGACCCACGACGAGGCCCGCCTCGCGGTGATCGCCCCGCGCTCCCACCACGCCGCGCTGGCCGCCGCCCTCCCCACCGCCTCCACGGGCCCGGCCCCGGACCTGACCAGCCCGGTCGTCCTGCTCGACCCCAGACAGGCCAAGGGCCTGGAATTCGACACGGTGATCGTGGCGGAACCGGCGGAGTTCGGGGTCAGCGACCTCTACGTCGCCCTCACCCGCCCGACCCAGCGGCTGGGCGTCGTCCACACGACGGCCCTGCCGGAGGGGCTCGAGTCGCTGGCCGTACGGGACTGATCCGCGTCTCCCGGCAGGGCTCGTACGGAGGCGAGCTCTGCCGGGGCCGGTGGAACCGGGGAGGGGGAGCGGGCGTCCGTCCTGGCGACAGCCGAGATCACTTGCGTCGCCGGGGTACCTCTACATGTCGCGGGTGACTTTGTCCCGTACCTTCCGCGACGCGAGGAACTTCCGCCGGATTCAGCCGGATTCCTGCTCGACTTCTTCGCCCGTTTCCCGGCGGAGGAGCACGAGCGGGGCCCGGCCCTGGCCCGCTGCACCGGCCCCATGTCCGGTGCGGAGTTCGATGTCTGAACGACACCGCCCCGCAACCAGGACGTGGCCGGTTGTCGACCCTTCATGTTCGAACGCACGCCCTATGGGTAGGCGGGAACACGACCTTGATCAGGTCGCATCGCACCGTACGAAGGAGCGCAAAGTGATACCCCGCATGAACGCGAAACTCGCCCTCTCCGGGGCCGCCGCCGTCGTGCTGAGCGCCGGGCTCACGACCGGAGCCGTCGCGCAGGAGGCGCCCGCGGCGGGCTCGGCCGGGCTCGCGACCTGCGCGGCCTCGGATCTGAGCGTGTCGTTCCACAACCGCCTCGGTGGCGGGATGAGCCACGCGGGAGGGACGCTCGAGTTCAAGAACACCGGCGCCCGGGAGTGCGCCCTGCGCGGATACCCGGGCCTGGGACTGGAGAACGCGCAGCATGAGGAGCTGTCCTCGCACGCGGTCCGGGGCAGCACGTGGTACGCCGACGACCCGGGCAACAAGGTCGTACGCATCGAGCCCGGCGGCACGGCCCAGGCCGTCGTCGCCTGGACCCACTCCGGCTCCGCCGCACGCCAGGCGGCCTACCTGCGGGTGACCCCGCCTGCGGCCACGTCGTACCGCACCATCGAGCTCGGTGACCTCGTCGACAACGGCGAACTGCACGTCACCGCGGTGGCGAACACGGTGCCCGTACGCGAGTGACCCCGTCGGGCGTCAGCCGTGCCCGCCGCCGATGAGGGCTGACAGCCCGTCGAGCATCGACGTCAGCCCCATCTCGAAGATCTCGTCGAGGTGCAGGTCGTAGCCGGTCTCCGAGAGCGAGGCGATGACGCGGCCGAACGCCGGGTAGTCGCCTGACGAGGTGAGCGCGGCGAGGGCGGGAGCCTGGCTGTCGATCCACTCCTCCTCCGAGAGGCCCGTCACGCCCTGCGCCTGGGCCTCCCGTTCCAGGTGGACGGCGAGGCCCTGGGCGTGGCTGTAGAGGAGGAGGTTCACACGTCCTGGCCGACGAGCTCGCCAAGGCGGACGGCGACCACGGTGTCGCCTTCTCGCGCTACGAGGAGCGCCTGCGCCCGTTCGCCACCCTCAACCAGGCACTCGCCACGGCGAATCCGGGCGGCGCGGCTCCTGAAGGGGCGCTGGACGAGGCGAAGAACGCGATCTCTTTGGACGCTTGACCGCTGGGGGCGCGGCGCCCGGCACCCACCCCCTCACCACCGTCAGCCGCTCAGCGCCCCCGGTGCCGGACCGTCGCCCGTAGGGTCTTCGCCGGCTGGAGCAGGAGGCCGGCCTGGATTCCCGGGGTGCCCGGATCCGTCTCCAGCGTGCAGCGCTGCGCCAGCGTGGCCAGCACCATGACCGCCTCCACCAGAGCGAAACGAGCGCCCAGGCACGTGCGCTGGCCGCCGCCGAAGGGGAACCACGCGTGGTCCGGCACCGCGTCGGGCGCGTCGGGGGACCAGCGTTCCGGGCGGAAGGCGGTCGGGTCGGGGAACCAGCGGGGGTCCCGGTGGGTCGTCCACTGGCTGCACCACACGATCGTGCCTGCCGCCACGCCCGTGCCGCCGAGCGTCGCGCCCTCCCTGGCCACGGCCGGGATCATCCACACCGGGGGACAGACGCGCAGCGCCTCCTTGACGATCTGCTGGGCCCAGGGCAGCTGTTCGTAGTCGTCGATGACGGGCGGCCGGCCGCCGAGCATCCGGCCGAGTTCCTCGTCGAGGCGGGCGCGGGCCTTTGGCGCGGTCCCCAGCAGATACCAGATCCACGTGAGCAGGGTGGAGGTCGTCTCGTGGCCCGCGGCCCACAGGGTCACCGCCTCGTCCCGCACCTCCTTCGCCGAGAGCGGGAGCCCCTGTTCGTCGCGGGCGGCCAGCAGCCTGCCCAGCAGGTCGTCGCCCTGTGCCGCCTCGGCTCCCGCGCGCCGGCGTTCGCCGATCAGCCGGCCGACCTCGGCGTCGACGACCGCGACGGCGCCGAGCACCCGCCGCCGGGAGGGAGTGCGCACCCAGGCGGGCAGGAAGAGGTTGATGCCGCGCAGCTCGGCGCCGACCTCCCGCTGCGCCACCTCCATCGCGTCGCCGAGCGCGCGCGTCCGGTCGCCGAGGTCATTGCCGAACAGCGTCCGCACCACGACCCGCTGGGTGATCAGCGCCATCTCCCGGCGTACGTCGATCCGTTCGCCCTCCTGCCAGCGGTCGGCCGCCTCCCGCGCGCAGTCGGTCATGGTGGCGGCGTAGGCACGGACCTGCCGGGGGCGGACGGTCGGCTGGACGAGCGAGCGCTTGCGGCGCCAGTCGGCGCCCCGGCTGAGGATGACGCTCTGCCCGGTCACCTGCTTGAAGGCCCAGCCGATGTCGAGGATGTCGAAGCTGTGCTCCACGGCGCCCAGAAGCTCGGCGATGTGCTGCGGGTGGGAGAGGAACAGGCTGCGCCGCGGGCCCAGCGACCAGGTCACGGCGTCGCCGAAGTCGTCGCGGAGCCGGGCCAGGAAGGCCAGCGGGTCGCGGCCGAAGGCGGGGAGGTTGCCCAGCAGCGGCAGCCGGACCGGGCCGGGAACGGGGCGGAGCGGCACGGCGGCGGTCGGGACGGGCGAGGTCATGGCAGGGCCCCCGGGTGCGGGAAGTGAGCTGCGGGCGGAAGGATGTTTCTGATGAATACCCATCACTCAGCCCCATAAAAGGCGGAATCGGGTGATGTGCCGTCAGGTCGCCGGCCGGGCTCCTGGGCGGCGCCCACCGGCCCCCGGCATGCGCCCCGCATTCGAGGGGCATATGTCGGGGGTCTACTCGATATCCGGAATGGAAGAGCGCGCACACAACTCCGAAGGACCTGGAAAATCCCACTGAACCAGGTAATTCGGATGACCCGTTCCGTTTCGACTTGATGCTGAGTAGGGTGTGGCGTGCTGCCGAGGGAGCCGGGGGAGAGTACGGGCTGAGTTCGGCATGGGCGGTGTCGTCGGCAGGATCGGCAGGAGAGCATGACCGCTGGGTTATTCGAGGGGCAGTACGTCTGGCATCCGGCGGCGGGGGACCATCGACTGGCGCGCGCCTGCGTGGACGTACGGGCGGGGCGATACCTGAGCGCACACGACGTCCTGGAAGAGGCGCGGGAGGATTTCGGATTGCGGGCCCACCGTTCGTCGGTCCTCGCTTCGGAGGCGGCGGATTCCGATCTGGCGGAGCGCTGGCTCGCGGAAGAACCGGGCGCGGAAGCCGCGTTGCTCTGGGCCCGCGTGGCGGTGCTACGGGCATTGCGCGCGGCCGACGAAGGAGACAGGCGAGCCGTCGCCCTCGGCCGCATCGCGCTGACCGCCTGCGAACGGGCCGCGGAAATGTCACCGGCGGACCCCACGCCCCTCGTCGCGAAACTGACGCTCGCCCGCTATCACCGGCCCCGCGACCCCGCCCCGCGCGGTCTGCTCACCGCGCCGCCCGGCCCCTGGGCGCTGCTGGCCCGCATCCTCCGTCTCGACCCCTGGCACCGCGAGGCACACCACCGCTTTCTGGCCTTCTTCTTCAGCCGGCACGGCGGTTCGGCGAATGCCGCGTGGGATGTGGCCGCTTTTCTCGGCCAACGGGCACCGGCCTCCTCGCCGTTGCGCCTGCTCCCGCTGGTGACGCTGGTCCAGGACCACGACCCGGCCGCCCCGCTGGCCCACCGCACCTGGGAGCAACACCAGTGGAGAACAACGGCGATGGGGGTCTACGAGAATTGGTTCCCGCACGTGGCCGGCTATCGCTTCACCCCGGTTCTGGACCTCGCCTATCTCGCCCACGCGCTGTTCATGTCGCACCGGGAGAGCGAGGCCCGTGCCGTCCTCGTGGCCATGGGCCCGTACGCTTCCCGGATGCCCTGGAGCGCGTTCGGTGATCCCGAGGAAGAACTGACCCGCGTCAGACGGCTCTGCGGACTTCCCGTCCCCGCCGCCTGACCGTGCCGGTGGCCGCCCCGAGCCGCCGGTCAAGCCTCCGGGAACCCCCCGGGGCGTTGTGCTGTCCCTCCATCAGAAAGGCTGTGGCTGTGCTCGAACCCGCATTCCTCGTCCGTATGAGAGCCCGCCGCCAAGCGGCGCCCCTCGCCCTGGACGACGACGCGACGCTGCACGCCATGGGCTACCCGCGGAAACTGACCCGCCGGTTCCGGGCCTTCGACAATTTCGCGATATCCTTCACCATCATCAATATCATTTCCGGAATCTTCTCCTCCTTCGGATTCGGAATGACGGCCGGTGGCCCGCGGATTCTCGTGTTCGGCTGGATCGGCGTGTCCGTCATGGTGCTCTTCGTCGGCGCCGCGATGGGGGAAATCGCCTCCGCCTACCCCACCAGCGGCGCCCTGTATTTCTCCGCGGGCAAACTCGCCAAGCGGCACCGCGGCGCCTGGTCCTGGTACACGGGCTGGCTCAATTTCGTGGGTCAGGTGGGCGGCACGGCCGCCACCAACTACGCGGCGGCCACCTTCATCCAGGCGTTCATCGCCATGCAGTGGCCCTCCTACGACCCCGATCCCCGGCACACCGTCGCCATCACCGCCGTGATCCTGCTGCTCCAGGGGCTCGCCAACACCTACACGGTCCAGCTCGTCGCCCTCGTGAACCGCATCTCCGTATGGTGGCTGCTCATCGGCATGGTCGTGATCGTCGTGACCCTCACGGTGGTCCCCGACCAGCATCAGTCGGTCTCCTACGCCACCCATTTCGTCAACAACACCGGATTCGACAGCGCGATCTACGGCGGAATGCTCGGCCTGCTCGTCACCAGCTGGACCTTCACCGGGTTCGACGGCAGCTTCCACATGTCCGAGGAGACCGTCAAAGCCACCGTCAACGCGCCCCGCGGCATCATGCGCGCCATCGTCTGCTCCGCGCTCACCGGCCTGGTCCTCATGCTGGCCCTGGTCTACGCGATCCGCGACTACGACCAGGAGGCGAGCGCGTCCGCGCCCCCGGTGCAGATCCTCGTCGACGCGCTCGGCATGGGCACCGCCAGGCTGCTCCTGCTGATCGTGATCGGCGCCATGCTCTTCTGCGGGCTCGCCAACATGACCAGCAACACCCGCCAGATCTTCGCCTTCTCCCGGGACGGCGCGATGCCCGGCTCCCGCTGGTGGCACTCGGTCTCCTCGCGCACCCGCACCCCCGTCAAGGCCGTCTGGCTCGCCGCCGCCTGCCCCCTGGTGCTGGTGCTGCCTGGCTGGTGGTCGCACACCGCGTTCACCGCCGTCGTCAGCGTCAACGTCGTCGGCCTCTTCCTCGCCTACGGCGTGCCCATCTTCCTGCGGCTGCGGCTGGACGAGGACTTCCAGCCCGGCCCCTGGAACCTCGGTCGCTACGGCAAGCCCGTCGCGCGCGTCGCCGTGACCTGGATCGTCATCAGCAACGTGCTCTTCATGCTGCCCCAGGCGTCCCCGCTCACCGCCACCTCCTTCAACTACGCGCCGATCGCGCTCGGTGCCGTCCTGCTGATCGCCACCATCTGGTGGTTCGCCAGCGCCCGCCGCCGCTTCCAGGGGCCCGTCAGCTACGGACGGCCCGACGAAGTCGCCGCCATGGACCTCATCTGATACACCGTCACATTCCGGGAAGGAACGAACACCCCGCATGAACCACCTCGGCCGACTCCCGCACCCGCGCACCGCCGACGCGGCCTCCGCCACCGCCGGCGACGGGGCCTTCACCGTCGCCCCGGCCACGCTGGACGACTGGCACCTGATCGGCGAGTGGGCCGCCGCGGAGGGCTGGAACCCCGGCACCGGCGACCTCGCCTGCTTCCACCCCACCGACCCCGCCGGCTTCTTCATCGGCCGCCTCGACAGCCGGCCCGTCTCCGCGGTCTCGGTCGTCACCTACTCCCCGGACTACGCCTTCCTCGGCTACTACCTCGTCCACCCCGACCACCGCGGGCAGGGCCGCGGCCTGGCCACCTGGCGCGCCGCGTTCCCGCACGCCGGGACCCGCACGGTCGGCCTCGACGCGGTGCCCGCCCAGCAAGCCACGTACGCGCGCGCCGGGTTCGGCCCCGCCTACACCACCGTCCGCCACAAGGGACGCCCCGGCGGCACCACGCCCCCGGCGGCCGCCGTCGCACCCGTCACCGCGGCCCACCTCGACGCCGTCGCCGCGTACGACCGGCAGTGCTTCCCCGCCGAGCGGCGCGCCTTCCTCGCCCGCTGGCTGACCGCCCCCGGCCACACCGCCTACGTGCGCCTGGACGACGGGCGGGTCACCGGCTACGGAGTGATCCGGCCCTCGCGCGACGGCCGGCGCGTCGGGCCGCTGTTCGCCGACACGCCCCAGGGCGCGGAAGAGCTGTTCGACGCCCTGACGGCCGGCCTCGGCCCCGACGAGGACGTCTTCATGGACATCCCCGAACCGCACGGCACCGCCACGGCGCTGGCCGCCTCCCGTGGCCTGACCGCCGATTCGCACACGATCCGCATGTACGCGGGCCCCGCCACCCCGGCCCTCGACGGCCGCACCTACGGCGTCACCAGCCTCGAACTCGGCTGACCGACCGGCCCCGCGCGGCACACGTCACGGCGCGAACGCGCGCGGCCGGGCAGAATCCTGATCTGCTGTGCCGGACCAGGAACCGAGGAGGCCGTCGTGTCGGATCGTCAGGTGACGGGCGGGGCCGTCGCGCCACCCGTGCTCGTCCAGGAACGCCGCTTGCACCGGGACCTGGGGTTCTGGGGTCTGACCGCGATCGGCTTCTCCAACATCGTCGGTTCCGGCTGGCTCTTCGCCGCCATGTACGCCGCCCAGACGGCGGGGCCCGCGGCCCTGCTGTCCTGGGTCGGCGCCGGCCTGCTGTGCGGCCTCGTCGCGCTGGTGATGATCGAGCTCGGCGCGTCGCGGCCGGAGGGCGGAGGAACGGTCCGCTGGCCGCTCTACGCGAGCGGCCGGCTGGTCGGCACGCTCGTCGGCTGGTCGGTCCTGCTGTCCGTGGGCGGCACCGCCGCCGAGATCAGCGCGATCATGCAGTACGCCGACCACTATCTGCCGGACATCTACCACGGCCACTCGCTCAGCCCCTTCGGCCTGGGCATCGCCGTGGCGCTGAGCGTCCTGCTGACGGCCTTGAACTGGTTCACGGTCCGGGCGTTCGCCCGGCTGAACAACCTCGTCTCGGTGTTCAAGATCGTCGTGCCGGTGATCACCGTGATCGCGTTGTTCGCCTCCGGCTGGCACTCCGGGCGCCTGACCGACCACGGCGGATTCGCCCCGTACGGCTACGCCGCCTGCCTGTCCGCGCTCGCCGGCGGCGGCATCGTCTACTCGGTCAACGGCTTCCAGGCGCCGCTGGACTTCTCCGGCGAGACCCGCAACCCCCGCCGCACCATCCCCGCCTCCGTGCTCACCGGCATCGGCCTCGCCGTCCTGATGTACCTCGCCCTCCAACTGGCCTTCCTCTTCACCGTCCCCGAGCACCTCCTCGGCCACGGCTGGCAGGGCGTCAGCTTCGAATCGCCGTTCGGCCAGCTGGCGCTGATCCTCAACCTGCACTGGCTGTCGAGCCTGCTCTACGCCGACGCGGTCGTCTCGCCCGGCGGCTCGGCGTACGTCGGCGTGGCACTCGACGCCCGCCACACCTACGCCCTCGCCAAGAACCGCACGATCCCCCGCGCCTTCATGCACGTCGACCCCCGCTCCGGCATCCCGCACCGGGCGCTCCTGCTGAACCTCGCCGTGATCGTGGTCTTCCTGCTGCCCTTCGGGGGCTGGCAGCACATCGTCAGCGTCATGGGCGACATGTACCTCCTGATCTACGCCGCCTCCGCGGTCGCCGCCGCCGTCTTCCGGGCCGACCCGGACAGCGGCGGCATGGCCGGCTGGGTGCCCGGCCTGCGCTGGATCGCGCCCCTGAGCTTCGTGGTGTCCAGCGAGTTCGTGTACTGGTCCGGCTGGCACGACCTGCGCCTGGCCCTGCCCCTCGTGCTGGCCGGCCTGCTGATCTTCCTGGCGATGCGGCGGTCCGTCCCCGACGACGCCCCGCTCCTGACCGAACTGCGCACGGGCGCCTGGCTGGTCGTCTATCTGGTGCTCCTCACCACCCTGTCCTGGCTCGGCACCTTCAAGGGGACGGGCCGGCTGCCCGCGCCCTACGACTCCCTCACGGTCGCGGCCGTCTCACTGGCCCTCTTCTTCTGGGCCGTGCGCTCCGGAACGGGCCAGCTGAGCAGGTCCCGTACGGAGTGAGGCCGCGGTGCCCCGCAGGCTGAATTGCGCCCTCACATCAGCCACATCCAGCCTGTCCGGCGCTTGAGGACACCGCCGCGCAGCGGTGGTGCGGACGACACCACCCGCAGAAAACCGACTACAGGACCGGCGAACACCGGAAGGCAGCAGCCCATGAGCACCGCGCACCCCACCCGTACCGGCGGAGACCTGGTCCTCGAATCGCTCACGGCGCTGGGGGCCACGACCGTCTTCGGGCTGCCCGGCCAGCACGCGCTCGGCCTCTTCGACGCGCTGCGCCGCTCCACGCTGCGCTACACCGGCCTGCGCGTCGAGAACAACGCGGGCTTCGCCGCCGACGCCCACGCCCGCGTGACCGGCGGCGTCACCCCGCTGCTGGTCTCCACCGGCCCCGGCGCCCTGCTGACGCTCGCCGCCCTCCAGGAATCGGCCGCCGCGTCCGCGCCCGTGCTCGGCATCTCCAGCCAGATCCCGGCGGCCGGGCTCGGCGGCGGCCGCAAGGGATACCTGCACGAACTCCGCGACCAGCGGGCGTCGTTCCGCGACGTCGTCAAGAGTGTGCACTCCGTACGGCACGCCTCGCAGATCCCCTCCGCCCTCGCCGACGCCTGGCGCTCCGCGCTGGAGGCGCCCGCCGGGCCGGTCTGGGTGGAGATCCCGCAGGACGTCCTGCTCGCGCCCGCGGGCGTCCCGCCCGTCCGCGCGCTGGACGCCGCGCCCCGGCCCCTGCCGCCCAGGCCGGAGCTGATCGAGGAAGCGGCCGCGGCCCTCGACGCGGCCCGGCGGCCGGTGGTCCTCGCGGGCGGCGGAGTCGTACGGGCCGGGGCGCAGGCGGCGCTGCGGAGACTGGCGGAGAAGCTCGACGCCCCGGTCGCCTGCACCTTCGGGGGCAAGGGCGCCTTCCCCTGGGAGCATCCGCTGTCCCTGCGCTCGTGGCTGGAGGACCGGCACACGACCGACTTCCTGGAGCGGGCCGACGTGCTGCTCGTCGTCGGCTCCGGCCTCGGCGAACTCTCCTCGAACTACCACACGTTCCGCCCCTCGGGCCGGGTGATCCAGATCGAGGCGGACCTCGGCAAGCTGGAGTCCAACCACCAGGCCCTGGGGGTGCACGCCGACGCGGCCCTCGCCCTCGGCGCGCTCGCCGACGCCGTCACGGGCCGTCCGCGCGGCACGGCCGCGGACGAGGCGCGCGCCCTGCTGGACCGCGTCCACGACCGGATCGCCGGGCAGGACCTCAAGACCGAGCGGCGGGTGCTGGACGCCGTGCGCGAGGCGCTGCCCGACGACGCCCCGAGCTTCTGGGACATGACGATCCTCGGCTACTGGGCCTGGTCCGCGTTCGACCCCCGGAACGCTCCCTTCCACTCCGCGCAGGGCGCCGGCGGCCTGGGCTACGGCTTCCCCGCCGCCCTGGGAGCCGCGGTGGCCGACCCCGCCCGCCCGGTGCTCGCCGTATCCGGCGACGGTGGGGCGATGTACTCGATCGCCGAACTGGCCACCGCCCGGCAGTACGGCCTGCCGGTCACCTGGCTGATCGTCGACGACGGCGGCTACGGCATCCTGCGGGAATACATGACCGACGCCTTCGGCGAGGCCACGGCGACGGAACTGGCCCGCCCCGACTTCGTCGCGCTGGCCGCCTCCTTCGGCGTCCCCGCCGTGCGCACCACCCCCGACCACCTCCGCGACGACCTGACCGAGGCCCTGTCCACGCCGGGCCCGTCCGTGGTCGTCCTCCCGGCCGTCCTGCGGATGTTCGCGCCCACCCACCTCTAGGGCTGCGTGCCCGTGCGGTTGATCAGCAGGTGGCGGGGGCCGCGCAGGATGGGGCTGCGGCGGTACGGGGGCGGGTCCTCGGTCAGGTGGAAGCCGTCGAGGTAGGGCAGGAGCGCGTCGAGCGCGATCTGGGTCTCCAGGCGGGCGAGCGGGGCGCCGAAGCAGCTGTGGACGCCGGCGCCGAAGCCGAAGTGCTGGTTGTCCTCGCGTGCCGGGTCGAAGTGGCCGGGTTCGTCGAAGCGGCGGGGATCGCGGTTGCCGGAGGCGAGCACGAGGATCAGCGGCGCGCCCTTGGGGACGGTGACCCCGGCGACCTCGACGTCGGCCAGCGGGGTGCGCTGCGGCAGCATGTGCACGGGCGGTTCGTAGCGCAGCAGTTCTTCCACCGCCTTCGGCATCAGCTCGGGCTCCGCGCGCAGCCGCTTCAGTGCCTCCGGGTGGCGCAGCAGGGTGAGGACGCCGTTGGTGATGAGGTTGACGGTCGTCTCGTGCCCGGCGATGAGCAGGAGCGTCGCCGTGGCCATCACTTCCCGTTCGGTGAGCTGTCCTTCGGGGCCGGGGTCGTTGACGAGGGCGGAGAGCAGGTCGTGCGAGGGGTGGCCGCGGCGGCTGCCGGCCAGTTCCCCCAGATACAGGGCCATCGCGTCGCGGCCCGCCATGGCAGCCTGCCGGCGCTCCTCCTGGTCCGTGCCGGGTGTGATGTCGAGGCCGGTGACGATCGCGTCGGTCCACGCGCGGATCCGGGGTACGTCCTCGTGGGGCACGCCCAGCAGCCGGCAGATCACGGTGACGGGGAGCGGGTAGGCGAATTCGTCGACGATGTCGATCCGGTCGGCGCCCCGGAAGGAGTCGATCAGTTCCTCGGCGGTCCGGGTGATGTCGTCGTGCAGGCCGTCGATCCTGCCGGGGGAGTGCGGTGGGCCGAAGGGCCGCATCGCGATGCGGCGCAGCCGGTCGTGCTCGGGGTCGTCGAGACCGATGAAGGCCGGTGGCAGGTCGCCCCTCCTGAGCGTCGCCGGGTCGGGGTCGGTGCGGTTGCGCGTGTCCGAGCTGATCCGCGGGTCGTGGAGGAGGGCGGCTATCTCGTGGTAGGTGCCCACGAGATAGCCGCCGTCCTCCTGTCGCGTCACGCCGTTCTCGCGGAGTTCGGCGTAGAGCGGGTAGGGGTCGGCGCGGTTCGCGTAGTCGGTGATCCGCTGGAACAGGGTGTCCGGCTGCATGCGCGGGGCTCCTTTTCGGCGTCGGACGGTGGTCGGACGGTGGGGGTCTTCAGTCGCCCGGCCGCACCAGGGTCAGGCGCCGGTCCGGCAGGTGGCCGGTGAGGGCCACGGTCGGGCCGTGCGAGAGGTGCCGTGGGTCGGGTACGTCGGAGGTGACGGGCACCGCCGCCTCCGGCAGGTCGGCGGCGCCGGGCCCCGGCGGGAACGGGGCCGCCGTCTCGATCAGGCGCTGGTAGTGCTCCAGCCACTTCGCCCGGTTCACGCTGACGGCGGCGGTGATCCGCCCGCGGTAGCCGTAGACGGCGATCAGACGGCCTTCGCGCAGCGACCCCTGCGCGATGACCACCTGGTCGGAGAAGGTCGGCACGCCGACGGACTTGATGTTGAGGCCGAACTGCGCGGACCAGAAGGCGGGCACCGTCAGGTGCGGGCGCCGCAGCGGCCCCGGGCTGATCATGTTGTGGGCCGCCACCTCGGCCTGCGCGACGGCGTTGCCCCAGTGTTCGAGGGAGAGCATCTGGTACTCGAAGAGCGGGTGCGGGAACCGCGCCACGTCCCCGGCGACGAAGACGTCGTCGGTGACGATCCCGTACATGTCGAAGGCCCGGCATCCCGCGTCGCAGGCCAGGCCCCGGGGACCTGCCGCCAGCCCCGACCCGGCCAGCCACTCGGTGTTGCGCACGGCGCCCAGGGCGACCACGGCGACGTCGGCGTCGATCCGCCCGCCGTCGGAGAACCCGGCGCCGGTGAAGCGGCCGTTCCTGCCCTTCAGCGCGGTGACCGTCACTCCGCAGCGCAGGTCGACGCCGTGCGCGCGCTGCATCGTCGCGGCGAAGGCGCCGAGCGTCCCGCCGAGGGCACCGACCAGGGGCGCGGGCCCGCGTTCGGCGACCGTCACCTTGATGCCCCGCTCCCGGCAGGCCGAGGCGATCTCCGAGCCGGTGAACCCCGCGCCGATCACCAGGACGCGGCGGGGCCCGGCGTCGAGGCGCTCGGCGAGGAGCTCCGCGTCGTCACGCGTGCGCAGCGTCAGCACCCCGTCCAGCGCGGCCTCGGCGGGCACCGGCCAGGGGCGGGCCCGGGTCCCGGTGGCGATGAGCAGCCGGTCGAACGGCAGCCGCTCGCCGTCGTCGAGCAGCACCTGTTTCCCGGCCGGGTCGACGCCCACGGCGCGTACGCCGAGCTTCCACCGCGCGTCGATGTCACGCCGGGCCGGCAGCCCCACGTCCCGCGCGCGGGCGTGGCCGAGCAGCACCTGCTTGGACAACGGCGGCCTGTCGTACGGGAGGTGGGGCTCCTCGCCGACCAGCGTCAGCGATCCGGTGAACCCCTCCTCGCGCAGCGCCTCGGCGGCGCGCAGCCCGGCCAGGGACGCGCCGACGACGACGATCCGGCCGCCGTCGCGCTCACCGGTCACCGGTGCCCGCCCGCTCGCCGACGACGATGGCCTGCACGGGGCAGGCGGCCGCCGCCCGGCGGACGCGTTCGTGCTGGTCGCGGGGGACGGCAGGGGTGTACATCAGCGCCTCCTCGCCGTGCAGGGCGAACACCCGCGGGGCGAGGAACGCGCACTGGGCGTACCCCTGACAGCGATTGAGGTCGACAACGATCTGCATCCGGGCCCACTCCTCCGCGCCACTTCCTTGTTACGCCTTACGGGGGAGCGGCGCGACCGCTGTTACTCCGGCCGTGTCGAGGGGAGCGGCGCGTTCACCGGGTCCGGACCGGCATCCGCGCCGGTCCGTGGAACACCAGATCCTTGGCATAGACCGGCTCGCCGGCCAGGGCGAGGCGGGGCAGGCCGCGCAGGAGTTCGGTGAGTCCGATCTCGGCCTCGGCGCGGGCGAGCGGGGCGCCCACGCAGTAGTGGATGCCCATGCCGAAGCCGCTGTGGCGGCGCGCGTCACGGGTGAGGTCCAGTCGGTCGGGGCCGGGGAAGCGCTCGGGGTCGCGGTTGGCCGAGCCCAGTACGAGGACGACGCGGCTGCCTGCGGGAACGGCACGCCCGCCCATCCGGTCGGGCTCACCGGCCTGCCGGGTGATCATCTGCACCGGTGAGTCGTAGCGGACCAGCTCCTCCACGGCGTTCACCGTCAGCTCCGGCCGCGCGCGCAGCGCCGCGAGCTGGCCGGGGTGGGCGAAGAGGGCGAGCAGCCCCTTGCACAGCACGTTGGTCGTCGTCTCGTGCCCCGCGGTCAGGAGATGGATGCAGGTGCCCACCAGCGTGTCGTCGTCGGCGGAGGCCGCCCCGGCGTGTTCCAGCATGGCCCCGATCAGGTCCGCGCCGACGGCGGGCCGCGCCCTGCGCCGGGCCAGCTCCGCGCGGAAGTAGGCGTCCAGTTCGCGGGCCGCCGAGTCCGCGACGGCGAAGCCGTCAGGCGTGCGGGCGACGCGTGAGGCGGTCGCCTGCTGGAGGTCCAGAGCGCGGGCGCGGAACCAGGCACGGTCCTCCCGCGGCACGCCCAGCAGTTCGCTGATGACCAGCAGTGGGAAGGGCGCGGCCAGCCGGTCGACGAGGTCGGCCTCGCGCTCCTCGCCCAGAGCGGCGACGAGCGAGACCGCCAGCCGCCGGATGCGCGGGCGCAGGGCCTCGACGATGCGGGGGGTGAAGCTCTTGGCCACCAGCGCGCGCACCGCGGTGTGCCGTGGGGGATCCATGAAGACCATCCAGTTGGCCACGGTGTGCCTCAAGTGCGGGCATTCGGCGGGGATACGGGCGGTCTGATTCCCCCGGCCGTAACGCCGGTCGGCCAGTACGTGGGCCACGTCGCGGTGGCGGAAGACATACCAGCTGCCGTCCGGCCCGAGGTGCACCGGGTCGCTCTCGCGGTACCGGCGATAGCAGGGGTAGGGGTCGGCGAGGGGCACGTCGGCCGTGCGGAACGGGCCCGGGGCCTGGGCGGTCATGGTGCACCTCGCCTCGTGGTCGCGAACTGACGTCCCGTCATGACCGGTCGGCCCGCCGGAAGACGTCGGCGTAGAACTCCATCAGCTCGCAGACCTGCCCGGGGACGGGCCCGCACTTGCGTGCCGCTGCCGCCAGATGCGCGAAGCGCAGGGCGAGGGAGCGACGTGCCACGTCGGGGCGCGGGCACGCCGTGGGCGCCGCGTCCAGCTCGAACGTCGGCCCGGCCGTCCTGCCGCGTCGCCCGGAGTCCATGGTGACCAGCAGCTCCGCGAGCGGGCGCATCATGCCGGTCATCACGTCGATCGAGGCGTTCATCAGCTTCGAGCGCCGCAGGCTGGCGTCCGGGCTCTCGCCGAAGTGCTGCGCCATCAGCTGGAGCATCAGGTGGTACGAGCGGTTGAACAGCGCCGCCACCGCGCGGGCTTCGGGGTCGGTGATCACGCTCCGCGCCCCGTCGCCCGCCCGCAGGGTCGGGTTGCGCAGCACCGGGTAGGCGGGGGACCACGGCACCAGGTGTCCGTACGGGCCGGGCACCCGCTCGGTCGTGAGCAGCTCGCTCATCCGCAGGAACGTCCTGAAGTGCGACATCTCCGACCGGCCGGCGCCACCGTCACCGCCGCCGGTGCCCGCCCCGCCCTCGCCCTGCTCGGTGATCAGGTCCACAGCGAAGAGCGCGCTGGAGAGGTCGTCGACCTCCAACTGGTAGTCCGGGTGCGCGGTGTTCACCGACTCCCGCAGGAACAGGTGGTGCTCACCGCCCCCGCGCCCCTTCTCCACCAGGAACAGGTCCGGCACGCGCCGCAGCCCCTCGCGCACCCCCGCGTACAGCTCGCTGACCGACGTCCACGTGAAGCCTGTGGCCCGGCCGGGCACGTGCCCCGCTTCGCGGCGGATCTCCGGGACGAGCGCCGCCGGCTGCTCGATGGCGATGTAGCGCTGCACGCTGCCGATGCTCAACGGCTCCAGGGCGAAGTCCAGCGGGACGGGCAGTTCGTCCGCGAGCGTCGCGAAGTCGATCACCGGGATGTGGAACGGCTCGCCGAGGGCCGTGATGATGTTGTTCACCAACAGGAAGTGGATCATTTCCTCGCGGGCCACGGTCAGCAGGCCGCCGCGCATCCCGTCGTCCAGCGTCTCCCCGCCTCCGCCGCACGCGAGTTCCAGCTGCTCCCGCGTCCACCGGCCGCCGCGCACGTACGCGAGCGCCGCCCCGTGCGTCGGCACGGAGAAGGCCGCGTAGAGGTACTGGAGCATCACCGCGAGTTCGAGCGCGGCCGCCTGCTTGAGCACCGCCCACAGCTCGCCCCGCGTGGTGATCGCCGGCTCCGTGGCGAGGGGGCCCGGGGCGGTCAGGGACGGGCGGACGCGCGCCTGGACGTTGCGCAGATACGCCAGCAGCAGCCGGGCCTTGGGGTCGGACAGGTCGCGGGTCGGCGGCATGTAATACGTCTTCGATTTGTTCGCCGGATCGCACATCTGCCAGACCAGTTCGGCGTAGGTCTCGACCTTGCAGCGGTCGGCGAGGCTGAAGACCTCCGAGCGCATGAAAGAGGAGATGTGCTCGTAGTAGGCGAAGACCTCCCGGTGCAGCAGGTCGAAGCCGACGTCCTCGCGCGGCACGTCGTCCAGGTGCCAGTCGTCCGGCAGGACGCGTACGGCCAGCGAACCGGCGCCCGCCCAGTAGCCGAGCGCGTCCTCGTCGTCGTACGTCCGCCAGGCCGAGCCGGGCATCTGCGGGTCGACGGGCGGCACGTCGGCCGGGCTCGCGGTGAGCAGCACGCGGCAGGTGCCCGCGCGTTCGCCGCGCAGCGTGAGCGTGCCCTGCCCGCGCGCGTCGGTCTCGACCACGCACTCGCGGGCGTACGCCTCGGCCGCCCCGCGCGCCCCGAGTACGGTCGCGTCCCCGCAGCGCGCGCCGGTGGCCCCGGCCGCCCGGTCACCGGGCAGGGCACGGGGGTTGAAGAACTGCCGCACGTGGATCTTCCCCGGGCTCGCCGGGCGGCCACGCACATAGGCGCGCAGCGGCACCTCCACGGCGTGGTCGTGCCCGCGCGCCGCGTCGCGGTGGTGCAGGACCAGGAGCGCCTCGTCCGTCTGGATGTTGGTCTCCCGCTCGGTCAGCAGCGTCTCGCGCCTGCCCGACGCGCCGACGCCGGTCAGATACAGCGCCTGCTCCTCGGCCTCCCGCCAGCCGGGCTCGGCGGGCACGGTGACGATCCCGCACGTGGCGTCCGAGGGGTACGCGCCGGGCGGGACCCGGGCGATCAGCCGGCCCGTACCGGCCGTGCGCAGCTCCAGTTCACCGGCGTCCAGCGGGGGCCCGAGCCGGTGCAGCGGCCCCGGGCCCGCCTCCGGCGCCCGGGAGGCCAGCGGCACGGCCGAGAGCATGTTGAGGACGGCATGGCCCCGGGCCACCTCGACGGTCATGTGGTGCAGGGGTGCGTGCGGGCGGGGGACGAGGAGCCGTCCCGCGGGGTAGGTGCGCAGCTCGTGGGCGTGCCAGGGCGCGACCGTGCCCCGCACCCGCCAGACACCGGGCGCGTCGGGGACCCGCGGCGAGGCCATGCCGTCCAGCGCGAGCTGCACGGCAACGCCGTCCGCCCCGCCCTCCAGCGCGGCGCGCAGCGCGCTCACGGCGGGGGATCGCGCCGCGTCCGGGAGCCAGTCGAGCTCGCCCCCCGGGACCACGAACTGGTGGACGGCGCAATAGCGCAGCTGCGCGGCGAGGAAGTGGTCGCCGACGTCCCGGATGTGCCCGAAGTCCACCCAGCGCGGCGGGTGCAGGCCGCTGACGCCCCCGGTGAAGAGGTAGCCGTCGTCGTGCGAGCGGCCCCGCCGGCCGAGCCCGAACCGGCCGACCATCAGCGCCGTCGTCCAGCGCGAGGCCGGGTCGACGTCGAGGATCCGCGCGCGGTTGACGGTCGTGCGCAGATAGGGGTTGTAGTGGCCCCAGACGTCGACGCCGCTCCCGACGACGGGATCGGCTGTGCCGTCCCGGCCGGCCCCGGTCTCGGTGCCGATGACCTGGGCGTCCAGCCAGAAGTGGCCGTTGCCGTCGAAGTTCCAGCCCTTCGCGGCGCTGAACTCCCCGTGCGGGTGCGGCCGTCCGTCCGCGTCGAAGCGGGGGCCGCGGCGGTGCAGGAACGCGTGGTACTCGGCGGCGGGCCGGTCCGGGGGGAAGGGGCCGTCGTCGGTGAGCGCCCGGTTGGTGGCGAGGTCGACCAGCCCGCAGCGCGGGCCCGTCGGCAGCCGGGTCGTCGCCGTCCCGGCGAAGTGCAGCCGCGGCAGCTCGAACACGCTCATCACAGGGCTCCCGCGGGGTCGTGGTGACCGTGAGCGGCCGGGGCCCGGTGGACCGCCCCGTGGGCGACGAGCCCTTCGACGGCCTCCAGGGCCGACTCGACCGCTCCCTCGATCCAGGCCGGAGCCGTGGAGCAGTGCTCGCCCGCGAAGAACAGCCGGTTCACCGGCCGCGCCGCGCGCGCCCGTTCGGCCTCGCACTCCTCGGGAGACTTGCCCCAGCGCGTGGCGCATCCCACGCTCCAGCGGGAGCCGTCACCCCAGGCCGTGCTCACCGCGCCCAGCACCATGCCGGGCCGCAGCAGCTCGGGGTGGACCGCCCCGAGCTCCTCCAGCACGAGGCGGTGCCGGCGGCGCGGCGACAGCCGGCCGAGCCGCGCGGCCTCCTCCCCGATGGTGTAGCTGGCCAGCAGCGCCGCGCCGCGCCCCGGCGTGCCGTCCACGGCCGGGTAGTAGGTCTGGCGGATGCTCCCGCCGGTGTACGAGGCCCCGCCCTCGATGCCGTACGCCCGCCAGAACGGCTCCCGGCAGTGGAAGGCCACCTTGGTGGCCGGGCAGTAGTGCACCGCGTCCAGCACCGCCAGCTTGTCGGCGTCCAGGCCGCTCAGGTGTATCCGCCGCAGCGCCGGGAAGGGCAGCGCGCAGACGGCGAAGTCGGCGCGGCGCACCGTGGTCCGGCCGCCCGCGCGCACCCGGACCAGTACCTCGTCACGCCGCGACCGGAGGCCCACGACCCGGTGGCCGAGCCGCACCGGGCCGGCGAGCCGCGCCGCCAGTGCGCGCGGGAGCCGGTCCATGCCGCCGTGCAGCCGCAGCAGCGCCGGGCTGGTCTCGGTGAGGATGTCGTCCAGGAAGCTGTTCAGCCGCCTGCTGCACCCCGCGCGCAGCGCCGGGTGCGCGGCGAAGAGCGCGTGCAGGTCGACCCGGTCCCCTGCCGCGCCGCGCAGGTGCGGCAGCAGGTCCACGCACGCGACCAGATCGAGGAGTTGACGGCGCAGATCGTCACGCAGCGCCTCGCGCAGGTCCGGCGGCGCGATGGCGTCGACGACGGCGGTCAGCCACGCCCCGACGACCGTGACCTCATGGGCCTGGCGCAGTCCCGGCCGGTGAATCTCCAGTTCGCGCCGGAAGCCCTCGCACAGCGGCCGGGCCGCGTCGCGGATCCGCACGAAACCGCCGGCGGTCCGCAGATAGGCGTTCTCCTCCGACAACAGCGTGGTGAACGGGCGCAGTTCTCCTTCGAGTCCCAGCAGCCGGATGTATTCCAGCGTGCGCCGGTGGTGGGTGGGAATGCGCATCGCGCCCAGTTCCACCGCGGGTGCGCCGGGTCCGGGGCCGAAGCGGTGCGTGTGCACACGGCCGCCGACGCGATGGCTGCCTTCGAGCACTTCGACGCGGCAGCCGCGCCGTTCCAGTTCGTACGCCGCCACGAGCCCGGCCATTCCGGCACCCACGACGAGGACGCTGGGCCCCTCGGACCAGGACTTCTTCTCAGGTCCGTGAGCATGCCAATCGCGTAACATGTCGAGCGTTCCCCCCGCTCCTTGCAATGCTCGGCAATCCCCTTCGGAGAGCTCTACAGGAATTTCATGCGCTCTCGTCCGGGAGTAAGAGGATTTCAGGGCATCTTGAATTTGACAACTGGAATTCAAGGGTTCGGCGACGAACTGCGTAGGCCGGGTACGCGGATTGCCGATGGCAAAGCCCCAACTGTTCGGTGGAGCTTCGGTGAACGCACGCCCGTTTCACTTTCCGCAAGCCCTGTGAATGCGCCCCTGTGCGCCCTCCCGGGGAATTCCCGACGCGTAACCAGGTGTCGCCGGGGAAGAAAGAGGTGAATGCCGGACGCCAGGGGAAATCAGTGGTTCCGCATTGATTCATGAGGCAGGGGGGAATCATGAGTGCCGATGTGACCGTACTCGGCCTGGGGCCGATGGGGGCGGCGCTGGCCGGCGCGTTCCTGGCCGCGGGCCACCGGACCACCGTCTGGAACCGGACGCCCGGCAAGGCGGGCGCCCTCGTGGCCGAAGGCGCCGCCGAAGCGGCCTCGGCCGGGCAGGCGGTGACCGCGAGCCCGCTGACGGTGATCTGCCTCGCGACGTACGACGCCGTCCGCGATGTCCTCGCCCCGGCGGCCGGCGAACTCGCGGGACGCACGGTCGTCAACCTCACCTCGGGGCCCCCGGACCACGCCCGGCAGACCGCCGCCTGGGCCGGGCTGCACGGCATCCGCTATCTCGACGGTGTCATCATGACGACTCCGCCGGGCATCGGCACCCCGGACGTCCTGCTCCTCTTCGGCGGCCCCCAGGCCGACTTCGACGCCTGCCGCGAGACCCTGTCCGCCCTCGGTGACCCGGTGCACCTGGGCACCGACCCCGCGCTGCCCTCCGTGCACGACACCGCACTCCTGGCCCTGATGTGGGGCACCCTGACCGGCTGGCTGCACGGAGCGGCGCTCGTCGGTGCCGACGGGCCGGGCGGCAACGTGACGGCGACGGCCTACACCGCCGTCGCCGACCGCTGGATGACGACCGTCCGCACCTTCATGACCGCGTACGCGCCCCACATCGACGCGGGCCGGTACCCGGGAGGCGATTTCCCCTTGCGGCTCCACCACATGACGATGGACATCCTCACCCACGCCGGTGAGCTGCGGGGAGTCTCCTCCGGCCTGCCCGAGCTGTGCCAGGGACTGGTGGGGCGGGGAATCGAGGCCGGACACGGGGACGACAGCTTCGCGCGGCTGATCGAGTTCATCCGCAAGGGCGGCGGTCCGGCGTGAGCGCCGTCCGGAACGTACGCGACGCCGTGGTCATCGGCGGGGGACCCACCGGGCTGACCCTGGCCATCGCCCTGCGCCGCTACGGCATCGACACCGTGGTCGTCGACAAGAGCCCCGGCACCAAACGCGAATCCCGGGCCAGCGTCATCTGGCAGCGTGCCCTGGAGGCGATGCGCGACCTCGGCTGCGCCGATGCGCTGATGGGCGAGGGGCTGCCGCTGAGCAGGGCCGAGTTCCACGTGCGTGGCCGCCCGGCCGGCAGCCACGAGATGCACATGCCGGACACCGCCTATCCCGGCCCGCTCTCCATCGAGCAGGACGCCGTCGAGCGCCTGCTCCACGACCGCCTCCGCCAACTGGGCCCCGACGTCCAGTGGTCCACCGAAGCCGTGGCCGTACGGCTCGGCGAGGACAGTGCCGAGGTCGACCTGCGCGGCCCCGACGGACACACCCGCACGGTCGGCTGCCGCTGGGTGATCGGCTGCGAGGGCTCCCGCAGCATCGTGCGCAAATCCCTGGGCGTCCCCTTCGAGGGCGAACGACGGCCCGACCTCCAGTGCCTGCAGCTCAACGCCAAACCCGACTGGAGCCTCCCCTACGACCCCGCCGTCACCCACATCTTCATCAACCACGGCGTCACCCTCATCGCCGACGCCGTCCCCGGCGGCGCGACCCGGTTCTTCGCCTTCTGCCCCGACCCCGACCCCACCCTCCAACGGCCGCCCACCCAAAAGGAGATGGAATCCACGGTCGCCCGCGCCACCGGCGAAGCCGGCGTCCGCCTCGTGCCGACCGACCCCCACTGGGCGAACCGCTCCCGCTTCCAGGACCGGCTCGCGGTCACACTGCGCCGGGGCCAGGCCCTCCTCGCGGGCGACAGCGCCCACCTGTGGGCACCGATCGGCGGCCGCGGACTCAACACCAGCCTCCTCGGCGCGCACAACCTGGGCTGGAAGCTCGCCGCCGTGCACCACGGCTGGGCCCCCGACGCGCTGCTCGACACCTACAGCACCGAACAGCGGCACACGGCACGCGAAGTGATGCGCCACATGCGCCGCAACGTCCTGGAGCTGCCCCCGAACCGCCCCACCCTCGCCGCGATCGGCCTGCTCCTCCCGCACGTCCTGCGCAGCGAACGCATGGGACACCAAGGGTCCCTGCTCCTCAGCGACTTCGCCAGGAACCACCGCGCGAGCGCCCTCTCCACCGGCCGGGGCGGCCGGGGCGGGCCACGCCCCGGCGACAGGCTCCCCGACCTGGCGGTCACCAGCGAGACCGGCCCCGCCCGCCTGCACGACCTGCTCTCCTACCAGCGCTGGTCCCTGCTGCTCACCGGGGACGGCGGCGACAGCGCCGAGCTGAGGAAGCTGACCGAGAAGTACGTGATGCCCATCGCGCTGTTCCGGATCCGGACGGAGCCCCCCTCCGACAGCACGCTGCTGCTCGTACGCCCCGACGGCCACATCGGCCTGCGCGCCCGGACGAGCGACGACCGGGCGCTCAGGTCCTATCTGGACCGGTGGTTCGTGCGGAGGAAGTGACGGGCCCTGCGGTGGTCGGCGGTGGCGTGGACCTCCCGCAGTCCCGTCGTGTCCGACGGCGGTACGGAATCCGGTGCGGAGGCCCAGTCGGTGTGCGGGCGGCTGTCCAGCGTGTAGTCCAGGCTGCCGCCGTGGCGGAGCGACTCGAAGCCGACCCACGACTTCTGCCACGCCTGGCCGTCGACCTCCAGCGCGCTGACGTACGGCGCGTCCGGCCTGGCCTGCGGGGCGTTGACGCGCAGCGTGCGGCCCTCCGCCAGGGTCAGCTCCGCCCGGGGGAAGAGCGGGCTGCCGAGCACGAGAGTGTCCGTGCCCGGGGTCCCGGGATACATGCCGAGCGCGGAGAAGACGTACCACGAGCTCATGGCCCCGAGGTCGTCGTTGCCGAAGGCCCCGGCGGGCGAGTCGGAGTACAGCGTCCGCTGGATCCGGCGGATCAGCGCTTGCGTCTTCCAGGGCTGGGCGAGGTAGTCGTACTGCCAGGGGGTGCCCAGGCTCGGTTCGTTGCCGAGGTCGGCGTTGGTGCCACTGGGTCTTCTGAGGTCGGTGAAGAGGCTGTCGAGGTAGCTGCCGTACGCCTTCGTGCCGCCCCGCGCCGCGATCAGCGCCTTGAGGTCGAACGGCACCATCGGGGTGTACTGCGCGGAGGTGCCCTCGATGAAGCCGTAGGCGGTGGCGGGCTTGAAGCGCGGGGCGAACCGGCCGTCGGCGAGCCTGGCCTGGAGGTAGCCGGTCCGCGGGTTGAAGACGTTCCGCCAGTCCTGGGCCCGGGTCGCGAAGCGCCGGTACGTCCCGGCCCGGCCCAGCGACCTGGCCAGCGCCGCGAGGGCGTAGTCCGCGGTGTCGTACTCCAGCTGGGTGGAGACCGGTCCGTAGAAGTTGCAGCACCCCCAGGCGGTGTGGTCGGCGGGGAGATACCCCTTCGCGTCGCGCACCGCCTCACCCGGCCGGTTCGCGTTGGGCTCGGTCGCCTCGCGGACCAGTGCCTCCAGCGCGTGCGCGGTGTCGAAGCCGCGGGCTCCGAAGGCATGGGTCCCGGCGATGATCGCGGCTGCCGGGTCCCCGGCCATCACATGGCTCTCGCTGTTGTTCTGCGCCCACTTGGGGAGCAGGCCCGTCTGGTCGTAGCCGTTGAGCATCGAGGTGACCGCGTCGCTCGCGGTCCGCGGCGTGACGATGGCCATCAGCTGCGCCTGGGAGCGGTAGGTGTCCCAGCCGGAGAAGTTCGCGTACTGGGCCCGCTGCCCGGCACCCAGCGTGTGCGTCCGCCCGTCCATGCCCGCGTACTGGCCGTTGACGTCGGAGAAGACGTTGGGGTGCAGCAGCGAGTGATAGAGCGCGGTGTAGAACTGCACCTGCTGGTCACGGCTTCCGCCACCGACCCGCACGCGCCCCAGGACGCGGTTCCACGCGTCGTGACCGTCCTGCCTGATGCCGTCGAACCCGCGGCCGCCCACCTCGTGCTCCAGGTTCCGCGCGGCGTTGGCGTCACTGGTGTACGAGATGCCGACCTCCGCCGTGACCGTCCGCGCGGCCCTCGTGTCGAAGGTCAGATACATCCCGCCCGTCCCCGGGGCCGGGGGAGCGGAGGGGGCGCGCCCGTCCTCGGCGAGGGTCCGGGGGGCCGGGTGGACGGCGTCGCCCGTCCAGGTGCCGGTGTCGGTGAAGGGGCGGTCGAAGCGGATGTCGAAGTGCAGGGTGTAGCGGTTCTTGGCGCCACAGAAGTGGCCGCTGTCGACCGCGCCGACGACCTCGTGGTCACCGACCGCCCGGACACGGGTGCCGTCGACGGGCGTCGCGCCACCGCTGAGCTTGAGCAGCAGCCGGGAGTCGGTGCCCCGGGGGAAGGTGAAGCGGCCGAGCCCCGCCCGGACCGCGGACGTGAGCTCCGTGGTGATGCCCGCGTCGTCGGTCACGCCGTAGTAGCCGATGCCGGTGTGCTCGTGCGCGTGGCTGAAGCCGGACACCGCGTCGCCCGGGCTCCCGGGCAGCTTGCCGGTGACCGGGAGGATCGGCACGTCCCCGGCGGCCCGGCAGCCGGGTCCCGACAGATGGGTGAGGCTGAAGCCGGAGATCTTGCTGTCCCGGTACTCGTAGCCCCCTCCGAACGCGCGGTGCGGGAAGGTGTCCGGGCCCCACTGGAGCATGCCGAACGGCATGTCGGGGCCGGGGAAGGTGTTGACCGTGCCGGCCGTGCCGATCAGCGGGTTCACCAGCGACGCCGGGTCCTCCACCGGCTCGGGGGCGGTGGCCGCCGCGTCGGTGCCCAGCGCCTGCGAGGGCATCAGCAACAGGCCCGAGACCATCGCTTTGGCCAACCGCCCACGGCGTCGCGGCCGTCCGGGCCACCCGCATCCCACCACGACTCACTCGCCTCCACGGTGCCGGCCGGAACGCGCCGCGCCGGCTGCCGTGTCATCGCGGAGCGGCAGCGGGCCGTACGGCTGATCGGATTGTCCAAACGGACACAGGCAACAGTCGCATCCACCGCCGAGGCCCGGCCGCGGACCACGCCCAACGACTCCGTCGTTCGGCCCAACAGCGGCGCGGCACGCGATGTGACGTGCCGTCAGCGGCAGCCGGGGGCGGGCCGGTCACCCCTCGTCGTGGTGCCTGTGGTGCCCCGGGTGGCGCAGGCGCGTCCAGATCTCCCTGGCGCGCCGGCCCGCCTCGGTGCGGCTGTCCGCGACCAGCAGCCTGGCCTGCTCCGGCGTCTCCACCATCGGCCCCGACCCGCGCAGCGGCTTGCCCGCCGTCTCGTGCAGGAAGAAGGCGGAGACGAAGCCGATCGCACCCGCCGCCATCAGGTAGTAGGCCGGGATCATCTGGTTGTGCGTCGACTCCAGCAGGGCGGAGACGACCAGCGGGGTGGTGCCGCCGAAGAGCGACACGGAGAGGTTGTACGAGACGGACAGGGCTCCGTAGCGCAGCGGGGTGGGGAAGAGCGCGGGCAGGGTCGCGGCGGCCGTTCCCGCGAAGCACACCAGCAGCAGGCCGAGGATCAGGCAGCCGAACGCCGGCAGCAGCGCCCCGTCGGCTCGGACGAGGAGCATCGCGGGGACGGCCAGCGCGATCAGCGCGGCGCTGCCCGTCATGAACATCGGCCGCCGGCCCCAGCGGTCGGAGGAGTGACCCACGACGGTGATGGTCAGGGCCACCAGGATCATGGTGCCGAGGATCAGCAGCTGGGCCGTGGTGGCGTCCTTGCCGAGGGTCTCGGTCATGTACGTCGGGAGGTACGAGGTGACCATGTAGCTGGTGACGTTGTAGACCACCACCAGCCCCATGCAGATCAGCACGGCGTGCCAGTGCCGGGTGAAGATGGTCTTCAGCCGCCCGTGGCCGGACTGGCGCGCTTCGTCCACCTCGTGCGGTTCGGGGCCCACGGCACCGAGCGGGCGCGCCTGCGCGGCCTCGGTCTCCGCCCGGAAGGCGGGCGTCTCCTCCAGCCGCATCCGCATGTACAGGCCGATCAGCCCGAGCGGCCCGGCCACCAGGAACGGCAGGCGCCAGCCCCAGTCGGTCATGCCGTCGGTGCCGAGGGCGGCGGTCAGCACGGTCACCAGGCCCGATCCGAGCGCGTATCCGATGAAGGTGCCGAAGTCGAGCCAGCTGCCGAGGAAGCCACGGCGTTTGTCGGGGGCGTACTCGGCGATGTACGTCGTGGCACCCGCGTACTCCCCGCCCGTGGAGAAGCCCTGCACGAGCCGGCAGAGGAGCAGCAGCATGGGAGCGGCGAAGCCGGCCGTCGCGTAGCTCGGCAGGAAGCCGACGGCGAAGGTGCTCACCGCCATCATGATCATCGTGGCGGCGAGGACCCGCTGGCGCCCGACGCGGTCGCCCAGCGGGCCGAAGACCAGACCGCCGAGCGGCCGGACGAGGAACGCGGCGGCGAAGGTGCCGAAGGCGGCGACCACCTGGGCGCCGGACGAGCTGGAGGGGAAGAAGACCTTGCCCAGGGTGACCGCCATATAGGCGTACACCCCGAAGTCGAACCACTCCATCATGTTGCCCAGCGCGGCGGCCATGACCGCCCGGCGGACCTCGGGGCGGTCCGTGACCGTGACGTCCTCGATGTTCAGCGGGCTCTTGCCGCGTCGCAGCAGGATGCGGAGCATCCGGTCGGTGGCCGCCGCGCCCCCGCGCGAGGGGGCCGGTCTGCTGGGTGTGCGGGTCTTCTTGCGGTCGGCGCTCATGCTCACCTGTCGGGGGGTCGGGGATCCAGGTCACCCCTGGGGCTGCCGGGGCATATGTCTGCTCATGGGCCATGACTTCTGTTCCCCGCATTGAACATCGACCGGGCTCCCGCAGGCCCGTGACCGGCCCGTGACGGCGCGCAGAAGCCGCCGACCGGGCAGATGGCACCTGGTGTCTCATGAGCTCCGGGTGAGGTGCGAGCCCGCCCGTTCCGTCAGGGGCGGTCGTCGCTCTGCCCGCAGATCCAGGCCAGCGCGCTGTGGACGCCGTAGAGGTAGTCGCGCGGCACGGTGCGCTGGGCGCAGTCCTCCATCTGGACCAGTACGGCGTCCACTTCCGCCGTCAGCGGGCCCATGCCGGGGGTGCCGTCGGAGGAGGCGCCCGTGATCGGTGCCGCGTCCCCGCGGCCCAGCGCCCACAGATAGCCTGCCAGGGCGCCGCGCGAGAACTGCGTCTGACGGTCCGGCCCGGCCGCGGTGGCGTGCAGCCTCTCGCACGCCGACTCGACCTGCTCCCTGGGCCGCGTACCCACTCGTGTTCCGTCGGTGTCGGTGTGTTGTGTTGTCATGCTGTTCGTCTGACCCTCCGCGGGTACGGCATGCGTGTCCGTCCACGGGATCGGCACGTCACCGGCGCAGGGAGAAACGCGTGGTGGTGCCGTGGGTGTGGGTGTGGGTGCGGACGAGATCGGTGAGGCAGTGGACGAGGAGGAGCCCGCGCCCGCCGGGCCTGCCGTGCACGGGCGGGCGGCGGCCGGCCAAGGGGTCGTCGAGGTGCCCGCCGTCCTCGACCTGGCAGACCACATGGCCGTCCTCGGCCCAGATCCGCAGGGTGCCGTGCCCGCCGCCGTGGACCACGCTGTTGGTGGTCAGCTCCGCCACCGCCAGCTCCAGATCGCTGTGCCGGGCCCGGGGGAGGCCGAGTCCGGCGGCGAGGCCGACGGCGCGGTGCCGGGCCTCCGGGAGGCTGTCCGTGGTGAAGTCGAACGCGGTGGCTCCGGCGGGGGGCGACAACGGCCGGTTGTGCCGGGCGAGGGCGCGGTCGGGGGCGAAGGCGACGCTGTGGCGTTCCCGGCCGCCTTCGATGATCACGGGGTGGGTGGCCCGGGCGTCGAGGAGCGCGCCGGGGGAGAGCCGGCCGGTGTCGTAGGGGCAGACGATGGTGACGTCGCGGCCGGTGAACGCCTGGTTGATCAGCGCCTCGTGCTGGACGCAGGCGGGGTATTCCGCCGCGCTGCGGCCGGCCCATATCGGTTCGCCGACGATCCGGACGTGCCGGCCCGGGTGGGCGTCCGCGAACGCGCGCAGGACGCGGAGGATGATCCGGCCCGGGTTGCGCCCGGCCTCCTCCATGTCGACGAGCCGCACGCCGGTGACCGCCGGCCCCAGGGCCTCGCGCAGCAGGTCGAGGTTCCCGCGTGGCACGGCCACGGCCACCGGTTCCCCGAGGGCCAGTCCCTCCTCGACGAACGGCACGGTGCCGGCCAGGTATTCGGTGTCGTCCCGGTAGAACAGAGCCGGGTGCGCGAACGGCTCGGACGCGGATGTCATCGCTGCTGCCGTGTCATGTGGGAAGGGGGACGCCCATGTGACGTTCGACGGAGCCTGCCGTGCATCGGACCGTCTCCGCGCCATGTGTGCCTCCCCGCCCACGCTGCCGTCGCGGGCCGGCCGGGGCCGGGCCCACGAGGAGCAGAGGAACCATAGTCATCACCCTCCAGCCGGACGTGTGCCCTGCCGTCGGCGCTCCACTCACCTTTCTTTCCCGTGCCGCTGTCAAGTGAGGGGGCTGTTATGCCGCGGCCCGGTGCCGGCCGGGGGATCGAGACGGTCGAAGCACGCGTCGACGGAGGCGGTCGTGGCGAGGGCCTGGTCCATGCCGGTGAGGTTGAGCACGTGCCGGACGTGCTCGGCGGCCGCGGCCACGCCCACCCCGCCGTCGGCCTCCCGGGCGTGCCGGTGTGCGGCGAGGAGGGCGTTCATGCCCCGGGAATCGCAGAAGGTGAGGAGCGAGCAGTCCAGCACGATCCATCTGTGCCCGCGCTTGAGTGCCTTGGCCACGGCCTCGGCCAGTACGGTCTCGCTGTCCAGATCGAGCTCGCCCGCCAGCCGCAGCACGAGCTGGTCCTCACGTTCCCGATGCCTGGGGAGGGCCACCAGCCTGGTGTTCACGCTTCTGCCTCCTCGTCCGGCGCGGTCGCCACGACCGCGGGTGACTGTCGCGATCATCCCGCCCCCGGCGCCCGGGCGGGGCCTTTCTCACTCGTGTCTCACTCGTGCCCCTTCCTCGGCTCCCCCGCGCCGGCCGGCACGGGGGAGCCGAGGAAGCAGGCGGAATATATCCACTTGCAGCACCGGAAAAACTATTGCGACCGAGATAGACATGGTGATGGGGCGAGGCTATTTTCCTTGTGGACCAGGAAGTTCGAGGGGCGCGGGGGCGGTTCCGTGCGGCCCGGCCCCCGCAGGCGGGCGCGCCGACGGGCGCCAGGATTGGGCGCCCGCCCGCACCGCGTGCGCCCCCGGCTCGCAACCTCCTTCTCCTGCACGCCCGTTGGGGTGCATCGGTGCTTGACGGGCGGGCATACGGGACGACACCGGAACCCGGCCGCACCGGCAGGTGTCCGGCAAGGATCCGACTGCAACCGACCGGGAGGACATCATGGTCTGGTGGGGGTGGCTGATCGTCGTGGTCGCGGGTCTGCTCGCAGTGGCCGTCGCGACAGCCGGCATACAGGTACGCCGACGGTCCGGCACCGTGATCGCGGTGCAGCGCGGCCGCCGCCGCCCCGGCACCGGGGGAGGTGTGCGGTGAGCGGACCTCTGACCCTGGCCTCCGAGCTCAGCAAGCGCCCGGTGGTGACGCTCGGCGGCGAGGCCGTCGCCCGCGTGAAGGACACCGTCTTCGACGGCCTGGCCGGGCAGATCACCGGCTTCACCCTCAACGGCCTCGGCCTGCTGTCCGGCCCGCTGGCGCAGAGCCTGCCCTGGTCGGGGGTGCACGCCCTGGGCCCGCACGCCGTGATGATCCCGGGCCCCGGGGTCCTGACAGAGCCCGGCGCCGTCGTCGCCTCCGGCGAGGCGGCCCGCGGAGCCGTCCTCGGCGTGCGGGTCCTGACGGACGACGGCAGGGAGGTCGGCAGCGTCCAGGACGTCGTCGTGGAGCGGGACGGCCGCGTCGCCGGATTCCGCGTCGCCGCGGCCGAACCGCTCGACCACCGCCGGCGCAGCCTCTTCGTCCCCCGGGGAGAAGCCCTGGCCGCCTCCGGCCAGGCGCTCGTCGTGCCGTCCGGCGCCTGCTGCTTCACCGCCGACGACCTGCCCAGCTTCACCGCCCAGGTCGAGGTCTTCCGCGCCCGGCAGGCCAAGGCCGCCGGGCACGGGCCGAGTGGAACGGAGGACGTCCGGTGATGCTCTTCTCCCACACCCGCGGCCTGCCCGTCGTCACCGCCGACGAGGCCGTCGAGCTCGGCACCGTGGACGCCCTGACGATCGACACCGACACCAAGTGCGTCGGCCACCTCCTGCTCTCCGGCGCCCGGCACGGCGGGCCCTCCGCCCTGCCCTGGAGCCGGGTCCGGGCCGTCGGTCCGGACGCGGTCATCGTCCACTCCACCGTCACCGTGGGCGGCGACCCCGCTCCGGACCCGGCCGGCAACCGGATCCTGGGCGCCCGCGTCCTGACGGACCTCGGCGAGGAGCACGGCGCCGTCGAGGACATCGCCTTCGACGCCAGGACCGGCCGCATCGGCACCCTCCACACCACCCGTGGCAACGTCCCGGGCGAACGGCTGATCGGGCTCGGCTCGTACGCCCTCGTCGTGGGCGCGGACTGACCGGTCCCCGCCGCCGCTGCCGCATCACGCAGCGGCGGCGGACCGGGCAGGGTCAGCTCCGGCGCACCGGACGCCGGCCCGCCGGCTGGTCCGGCGCCGGGCGGCGGGCCGGCGGGACCACGGGGCGCGTGACGGGCGCCGCGGTGACGGTGAGGAGCCGTCCCGCATGACGGATCTCCAGCGGCTCTCCCGCCACCAGCGTGTACGTGACGGACGCGCCGCACACCTCCACCCGCAGCCGCCGCCCCAGCACCTGCACGGTGAACGCCAGCCGCGTGAGCTTCTCCGGCAGCACGGGCGCGAACTCCAGCACGCCGTCCGCCGCGTGGCGCATGCCGCCGAAGCCCGCGACCAGGGCCATCCACGTCCCCGCCAGCGACGCGATGTGCAGCCCGTCGCGGGTGTTGTTCTCCAGGTCCTCCAGATCCATCAGGGCCGCCTCGCCCACATAGTCGTAGGCGAGGTCCAGATGGCCCACCTCGGCGGCCATGACCGCCTGACAGCACGCGGACAGCGAGGAGTCCCGGACCGTCAGCGGCTCGTAATAGGCGAAGTTGCGGGCCTTCTGCTCCGCGGTGAACGCGTCACCGCGCTTGTACATCGCCAGCACCAGGTCCGCCTGCTTGACCACCTGCTTGCGGTACAGGTCGAAGTAGGGGAAGTGCAGCAACAGCGGGTACTGCTCGGGCCGCGTCCCCGCGAAGTCCCAGACCTGGTGCCCGGTGAACCCCGCCGCCTGCTCGTGCACCCCCAGCTTCTCGTCGTACGGCATGGCCATCGCCGCGGCCGCGTCCCGCCAGGCGGCGCTCTCCTCTTCGTCGGCGCCCAGCGCGGCGGCCGCCTCGGGGTGGCGCCACACCACGTCGGCGGCGGCCCGCAGGTTCTGCTGGGCCATCACGTTGGTGTAGACGTTGTCGTCCGCGACCGCGCTGTACTCGTCGGGCCCCGTCACCCCGTCGAGGTGAAAGGTCCCGTACCGGTCGTGATGACCGAGCGACATCCACAGCCGGGCGGTCTCCACCAGCAGCTCCACCCCCGTCGCCCGCTCGAACTCCTCGTCGCCCGTGGCGGCCACGTACCGCACGACCGCGTCGGCGACATCGGCGTTGATGTGGAACGCGGCGGTACCGGCCGGCCAATAGGCCGAGCACTCCGCCCCGTCGATCGTCCGCCAGGGGAAGGCCGCGCCGCGCAGGCCCAGTTGACCGGCCCGCTCACGGGCGGCCGGCAGCGTGCTCTGCCGCCAGCGCAGCGCCTCGGCCACGGCGCGCGGCGAGGTGTAGGTGAGCAGCGGCAGTACGAACGACTCGGTGTCCCAGAAGGAGTGGCCGTCGTAACCGGAGCCGGTCAGACCCTTCGCGGGGATGGCGCGCTGCTCGGCGCGGGCACCGGCCTGGAGCACGTGGAAGAGGGCGAACCGCACGGCCTGCTGGATCTGCGCGTCGCCGTCCACCTCGACATCGGCCCGCGCCCAGAAGTCGTCCAGGAACGCGCGCTGCTGGGCGACCAGCCCCTCCCAGCCCGTGTCGGCCGCCCCCGCCAGCGCGGCGTCCACCTGATCCCGCACCGCGGGCAGCGAACGCACCCCCGACCAGCCGTAGGCCACCAGCTTCTCCAGCCGCAGCGTCTGCCCGGGTGCCGGCTCGGAGGTGACGGTCAGCCTGCTGACGTTCTCCCCGCTCTCGGCGGCGGTACGGGTCCCCGCCGGGCCCGTCACCAGGTGATCAGCGGCCGCCGCCACCCGCAGGCCGCTCCCGCGGGTACGGTGCACCAGCCGCAGCCGCATGTCCGAGGCGAAGTTCTCCTCCGGCTCCAGCGAGTCGGTGAGCGCCGCGGCGGCCCGTGGGTCGCCGGAGCCGTCCGGGAGCTGCTCGTTGGCGACGAGCTCGGACTGCACGACGACGCGGACCGCGCTGTCCAGCGGCTCCACCTCATAGCGGACGGCGGCTATGGACCGCTGGGTGAAGGAGACCAGCCGCGTGGAGCGCACCCGTATCCTGCACCCGGCGGGGGAGGTCCACTCGCAGGTGCGGTGCAGCAGCCCGGTCCGCAGGTCGAGCGTGCGCTCGTGCGCGTGCAGTCGTCCGTACCGCAGGTCGAACGGCTCGTCGTTCACCAGCAGCCGGATCAGCTTGCCGTTGGTGACGTTGAGGACCGTCTCCCCGGAACCGGGGTAGCCGTACCCCGACTCGGCGTACGGCAGCGGGTGCACCTCGTGCACCCCGTTGAGATAGGTCCCGGGCAGCCCGTGCGGCTCGCCCTCGTCCAGGTTGCCGCGCCAGCCCACATGGCCGTTGGACAGCGAGAACACGGACTCGCTCTGCGGCAGCAGATCCGGATTCAGCCACGTCTCGCGCAGCGCCCACGGCTCGACGGCATAGGAGGAGTGCGTGATCACGCTCGGCCCTCCCGTCCTGCGCCGCCTGCTGATGAGCCGGGCCGGCCGTGCTCCGCGACGATCACTCGGTGCTTTGTCATGAGGAGAGCTTTGCCTCGCGCGGCGGACGCATGCTTGCGGAAGTGGATCGCCCGGTAGCCGGTTCCCGTCCCCGGGGCGGGCGCGGGGCACCCGGCAGCTGTACGGATACGTACGATCGGTACGTCCCGCACGCGATCACCGTACGGAGGTAACGACCATGACGAAGCAGCGCGTTGTCATAGTGACCGGTGGAGGGACCGGCATCGGTGCCGCCACCGCCCGGCTGCTGCGGGCCGACGGGCATCAAGTCGTGGTGTCCGGGCGGCGGGCCGAGCCCTTGCGGCGGGTCGCGGAGGAGACCGGTGCCCTGGCGCACCCCTCCGACACCACCGACCCGGACGGCGTCCGTGGCCTGGTCGAGGCGGCACTCTCCGCCTACGGAAGGCTCGACGGGCTCGTCCTCAACGCCGGTGTCGGGCGCGGCGGGGCCGTCGGTGACCTCTCGGTCGAGGACTGGGAGACGGTCATGAGCACCAATCTCACCGGCCCCTTCCTGACGCTGCGCGCGGCGATGCCGCACCTGCTGGAAGCACGTGGCTCGGTGGTGGCGGTCGCCTCGGTCGCCGCGCTGCGCAACGGGCTCGCCAACGCGGCGTACGCGGCTTCCAAGGCGGCGCTCGTCCAGCTCTGCTCGTCCGTCGCCGTGGACTACGGACCGCGCGGGGTGCGCGCCAACACCGTGTGCCCCGGCTGGGTGCGCAGCGAGATGGCCGACCGGCGGATGACGCGGTTCGCCGAGGAGGCGGAGCTGGGGGAGGGCGGCGCCGAGGCGGCCTACGAGGAGGTGACCCGGCTCAGCCCCGTACGGCGCCCGGGCCGGCCGGAGGAGGTCGCCGAGGCGATCGCCTGGCTGCTCTCCCCGGCGGCTTCCCTGGTCAACGGCGCGACGCTGACGGTCGACGGCGGGGTGACGGCCCTGGACCCGGGGACCGCGGCGTTCGACTTCCGCATCCAGCCGCGCTGAACCGGTCGATCGCCTTCGCGGCACACCTGTGACCCACAGGTGTGCCAACTGGCGTGAAAGGTTCCGCTTGGGTGTCTGCCAGGATGGGAACATGGTGACGACACAGCCGTGGGCAGCCGCCCACCCCGACCTCCTGGCAGCGAAGACACAGGTCTACGACCCGAGCGGGTTCACCTGCTCGCAGCCGGTGCCGGAGGCGGAAAGCGCCGAGTACGCGGCCTGCGCGTTCACCGTGAACGGACGCTCGGCCAGATTCCGGGTGGCCAAAACGACCCCGACGAAGACCGGCCAGTTCGTCACGGTGTGGCAGCGGTCCGCGGCGGGGCCGATCCGGCCCTTCGACATCGACGACGCCGTGGACCTCTTCGTCATCAGCAGCCACGACGCCCACGGGTTCGGGCAGTTCGTGTTCCCCCGGGACGTGCTGTGCGAGCGGAAGATCGTGTCCGGGAACGGCTCCGCCGGAAAGCGCGGGTTCCGCGTCTATCCGCCCTGGGCGACGACGGAGAACCGGCAGGCCCACAGCACACAGGCATGGCAGGTCGAGCACTTCCTCCCCGTCCCCGCGGACGGACCGGTGGACCTGACGCGCGCCAAGGCGCTCTACGGCGCGTAGGCGCTCCGCCCGCCGCTCAGTACAAGGCATCCCCCATGGCGGAGTCGTCGCCGGTGACATAGGAGCGGATCGCCGCCAGGTACTCGGCACGGCCGACGAGGCCGTCGTCATCGGCGTCCAGCGCGTCGAACGCCGCATCGGCATTGCCGGCCCGGTTGCCCAGTGCCTGGCGCAGCATCGTGAATTCCGTCCGGTTCAGGGCGCCGTCCTGGTCGGCGTCGGCGAGGTCGAACAGGGCGCCGAGCGCGTACTGGCAGATGGTGTCGAACTTCTCGGCGTCCACCCATGCCGCGTACTCGTCGTAGGTCATCAAGCCGTCGCCGTTCGCGTCCATCGCGGCCCACGCGCGCTCACCGGTGACGCGAGCGGCGATGACGAGGGGATCGTCGTCCTTGCGCCCGGTCGCCTGCGTCGCACGCTCGATCCGGACGAAGTAGTCGTGCCGGGAGGCGACTCCGTCCCCGTCCGAATCCAGCATCGCGAAGATGCGGCCCTTCGGAGTGGCGAGATCCACGAGGGCTGCCTGCGGCTTGGCATGGGAGAGGGGCATCCGGGGCCTTCCTTGGCGTGTGTGCGGTGTGTGTCCGTGCGCGTTCGGCTCTCTACCCGGTATCTCCAGGGGGCCATGCGGCCGGGGTCGGTTCAACGTGCCACCCGGGGAGGCAGTGACGCAGGCGGCGGCGCTCGACGCGGTGCGCGCGCGGCCGATGCGCTGCGAGAGCTGGTGGGGACCGGCCCCGGATCCGGGTAGGCAGGGGCTGGTTGCGGCGGATGAGTCTGACTGGAGGGTTGCATGGGCGGCGGACGTGGTGCGGCGGTGGCGTTGAGTTCTCTGGTGCTGGTGGGCTCGTCGCTGATCTGGGCCCCGGCCGGGCACGCCCACCCGGGCGGCGGCGAGGGCGGCTTTGTCTGCACGGGCACCAACGAGGCCCGCTACGACCCGCCTCTGACCTTCACGCCCGGGACGGTCCACGTCCAGGGGCGCGCACGGTACACGTGCACCATCGCACCGGGCCGGAACGTACCGGCCGACGGATCCCTCGACGTCACGGCGCCCGAATCGGCCTGCAACGCGCTGACCGGTGCCGGAGGTACCGAGACCGTCCGGTACGCGGACGGCGCCCGATCCCTGATCGTCTACGCCGGCTCCACCACCGCCCGTGTGGCGGGCGTACTCTTCACCACCCTGCACGGGCGGATCGCCCAAGGGCGCGGCGAGGGACTGTCCGCGCGACGCTCCGCGGCCTTGCTGCCAGGCCAACTGCCCACGGATTGCCTCGCCCCAGGCATTCGCGAGAGCAACGGCCAGGTGCAGCTGGAGGCCACCGGCATGACCCGCCCTTCGAACGCGCCGTAGGTGACGCGGTCGGCTCCGGCACACGTGCGCCGTGAAGTCGACTGCTACCTTCCGGTTCCATGGACGACATGGACGACAGCGTGTACGTAGGCAACGCGGGCAAGGACGCGGCACTGGACCGGGGCTGGCTGCTCGGGCACTTCAAGGACGCCGCCGACCCCCGGCACAGTGTGGACGTCGAGATCAAGTGGGGAGTCCACCCGCGGGGCGACGAGCGGGCACGGTGGGTGACCGGCGAGGAGCGTACGGCCCTGCTGGTCCTCATCAGCGGGCGCTTCCGCGTGGAACTGCCCGGCCGCAGCGTCCTGCTCGCGGAGCAGGGCGACTACGTCGTATGGGCGCGGGGCGTCGACCACTCCTGGTACGCGGAGGAGGAGTCCGTCGTGCTGACCGTTCGCTGGCCCTCCGTGCCCGGCTACAAGGTGCCCGGCGAAGCGATACCCGGCGGTCGGCCGCGTCCGCGGCCCCGGACCGCGTGATCCAGGGCCCGGGTTCCGCTAGAGGACGCCGGTGCGGAGCGCGAAGGCCACCGCGTGGGTGCGGTTCCTGAGGTTGTGGCGGGCCACGAGCCGGTGGATCACGCTCTTGACGGTGCGCTCGGAGCAGCCGATCTCTCCCGCCACCTCCTTCGTGCTGAGACCGTCGGCGAGCATCCGGAGCACATCGACCTCCCGGGCTCCCAGGCCCGCGACATTGAGCCCGTGCGGGGTGAGCGCGTTGTCCCTGATCGCCTGGATCTGACCGATCAGGGACTGCTGCAGCCCGTCGTCCGTCGCGTAGCCGCGCACCGCCGCCACGACGGCGCGCACGATGGCGTTGAAGGTGCTCTTCCGCCGGTACAGCAGGCTGACCAGGCCGAGTCCGATCGCGCGCAGCATGGAGTGCTCCGGGAACTCATTGGCGACGAGCACGACGGGCAGCCGGCGCGTCGTGCCCCCGTTCTCGCGGCGCGCGCGGTCCACCCGCGTCAGCGTGTCCCCGGTCACCTCGTTGGCCAGCACCAGCAGTACGTCGGCGGCGCGGCGTGAATCCGAGGGGTGCGGGCTGATCTCTTGGTACGCGGATAAGCGCATGATGGCCCCCTCTTCGGTGATGGGGTCGTCTGCGAGCACGGCGACGGCGATCGGCCTTTTCGGCATGGGCGCGTACGGACACATACCAGCACTCCCGGGCATGCACGGATCAAGTGGTCAGGCCCAACGTAACCCGATGGAATCACTTGTTCCATACACCGAGTGTCAAGTTTTGCCCTGGGGTTATGCGGTTGGCCCCCTTTCTTCCGGCCACTCAAGCGAGATCGCAGGGCCCGGTGTTGACGCCCCGCGGCTCAGTACCCGGCGAGCGACTCGATCACCGGCGCGAATGCGGTCATGGCCGGTTCATGCACGCTGATGTACGAGAAACCGTAGCGATCCCGCCGTTCCAGGAGCTGGGCCGTGATCTCCTTCACGGACCCGATCAGCACCGTGGGGGCGTCCGCGACCTGTCCGGCCGTCAGGTGCGGCATCCGGCGCCGCACTGATTCGACCGCGTCCTTCCGACGGGCCGTCACCATGACCGCCTGGACGAGGATGTTGCGTTCGATCCCGGAGGCCCGGTCACCCGCGGCTGCGGCGAAGCGGGCCACCCGGTCGTCCACCGCCGAGGCGTCCAGCAGTTCCAGCGTGCCCCGCGTCGCGCCGCGCTTGAGCACGGCTCCCGTGAACGCGACGACATCCGCGTGCCGCGCCGCGAGCCGCAGCACCCGGTCGCCGTTGCCGCCGATGAGCACGGGCGGCCGGGACGGTGGCAGGGTATCCCCCAACTCCCTTGGGTGGTCCAGGAGGCGCGTCATCCCGATCACGGTCTCCTCCAGCCGGTCCACCCGGCTCCCGGCCGTACCCCACTCCACGCCGGCCTTGTCGAACTCCGAGCGCACATATCCCGTGCCCAGCCCCACTTCGAGGCGCCGGTCGGTGAGCCGGTCCGTCGTCATGACCTCACGGGCGAGCAGAACCGGATTCCAGAAGGCGCTGTTGAGCACGAAGGTGGCCAGCCGTACGCGCCGGGTCACCGCGGCCGCGGCGACCAGCGCGGGGAACGGAGCCTGCACACCGAGGTGGTCGGGGACGGTGAGCACGTCGTATCCGAGGGATTCCGCGGCACGGCACTTGTCCGTCCATTCCCGGTGCCCCGTCGCCGAATTGAGATTGACACCGAACCGGAATTCTTTCATGAGTCCGCTCGGTTCCTTCCCGCTGACGCATGGGGGTCGAGGACGAATACCGGTTCCGGGAGCAGCGCACCGAACCGGCCGAGGATGCCGGAGAGTTCGTCCGCCAGCCACCCGACGGCCTCGCCGCCGGCCCGGTCGCCGCGATAGGCCACCGACCCTCGTACGGCGCCCGCGTTCTCCGCGAAGGTGATGGTGACCGGGAACTTGCTCGTCTCCGTGCGCCGCGCGACGAAATCCACGGGCGCGATGCCGGCGGTCCCGAGCCGCCCCGACCAGCGGGTCAGGCTGACGCTGTTGAGCAGGACATCCGCGTACGGCGTGTGCCCGGGGGAGCGCGGCGGCCTGAGGCCGCCCACGACGTCCTCGAACGGCGCGGCGCGGTGCTCGAAGGCGGCGACGATGTCCTCCCGCAGCGCCCGCAGCAGGCCGGCGAGCGTCGTCTCCCGGGTGCAGCGGGAGCGCAGCACCAGCGTGTTCAGGCACGGCCCGATCACATCCTGGAAGGCGGCCTCCCCGCGGTCGGCCACGGGGACGCAGAAGGTGAGGTCCGCGAGACCGGTCCACCGGTGCAGGGCCGCGGCGGCCGCGGTCGCCTGGATCATGAAGGCCGAGACCTTCTCCGCGCGCTGTACGGGCAGAAGTCCACGGGCCGTGCCGGGGTCCAGGCACAGCCCGATGTTCCCCCCGGGCTCGGGACGCTCGGGAGCGTCGAGGCCGAGGGAGCTGGGCGCGCCCTCCAACCGACGGCGCCAGTAGGCGAGATCGGCCCATGCCTCGGGCCGTGAGCCCTGGGCGGCGACCAGGTCGCGGTACTGCTGCCGGGGCGCAGGCGGCAAGGGCGCCGCCGATCGGGCCGCCGCGTAACACCGCTCCAGCTCCCGTACGAGGACCGGCACCGACTCACCGTCGAGAACGAGGTGATGGACGCACAGGGAGAGCACGTGGCGGTGCGGCGCCGTCGTGAAGAGCGCGGCCCGCAGCAGCCGTCCGCTCGCCGGGTCAAGGCTCTTCGCCGCGTCGTCCGCCCAGATGCCCGGGCGCCGGTCCGGCTCGGCCGCGGTCGTGAGGTCCTCCCGCTCCAGCTCGGGAGCCCACGGCGGGGCCACCTCCTGGTACAGCCGGCCGTCGAGGCCGAGGAAGCGGGTGCGCAGGATCTCGTGGCGGGAGACCAGCAGGGCGAGCGCCTCGCGCAGTGCCTCCGGGTCCAGGTCGCCGGTCACGTCCCAGGACAGGGGCACGTGGTACGTCGCGTGGGCGGGGTCCAGGCGTTGTGCGAGCCAGATGCTCTCCTGGAAGCCGGAGGCGGGGAACGCCCCCTTGGGCGCCGGGCCGACCGAGGGGGCTCCGGCCGTCACGGGCGGGGGAGCGGCCTGTCCGGCGTCGGCGAGGCGTCGGTCGACGAGGCGTACGAGCTCGCCGAAGCCGGGATGCGCGAAGAGGTCACGCATGGACAGCTCGACCCCGAAGCGCCGGCCGACGCGGGTCAGCAGCGTCGTGGCGAGCAGGGAGTGGCCGCCCACTTCGAAGAAGGAGTCATCGGCCGAGAGCACCGGCACGCCCAGCACACGGTGCCAGATCCCGGCGAGCGCGGCGGCGGTGGGCGAGGCGGGCACGAAGGCCGGGGCGGGCGGCGGTGGCGTGGCGGGCCCGGCGGCGGTCCGTATCGCAGGAGTGGCCACGGGCCGCGCGTCCGGCTCCGGGAGGCCGGGGGCGGGCAGCCGGGCCAGGCCCTCGGCCAGGGTGCGCCCCGGGTGCGCGGCCATGTCGGCCACGACGGCGAGGTGGTCGCGTGCCATCGAGGCGAGCAGATCCGTGCCGAGGGTGCCACCTGGGTCCTTCCACAGCATCCTGCTGCCGCGGCCGTCCTCGACGAGCAGGACGGTGAGCCGGTGGTCCGCCACGTCGGTGAGGTCCAGGAGGGTCAGCTCGCACCCGTCCGTGAGCTCGATCCGGCTCACGTCGGTGCCGCCCTCGACCGGATGCCCGAACTGCACGTACTGGAAGACCGCTTGATGGGTGCGGGCCCGCTCGGCGGGCGCCGACAGGTCCGCCGCCCGCAGGATCGCGGGCAGCGGCAGATCGCCGTGCGCGGTGCCCGCGCGCACCCGCGCGCGCAGGTCGGTGATCAACTGCGCGTAGGTCCGCGTGCCGCGCAGCCGTTGCCGGTACGGAAGGACGTTGACGAAGCAGCCGACCCGGCCGGCGAGGGCGGGATCGGAGCGTCCGTGCCAGGGTGCCGAGACGATGAGGTCGTCGTCGGTGGTGTAGTGGTGCAGAGTCACGAAGAGGGCGGCGAACATGACCGTGAAACGGGTGGCACCCAGCTCCCTGGCCAACACCCTCACCCGCTCGGTGAGTTCCGGTTCGACGGCGCACGGCCACTGGCGGAAGGTGCCCGCCCCGGCCCGTACGGGCAGCGGGCGGGGCTCGGCGGGGCCGGCCAGGGCGGTCCGCCAGTAGGCCCGGAGCGGCTCACCCTCGGCGCCCAGCGCAAGCTCCCACGAGCGCCTGGCGTGGTCGATCACCGGGCCGGGGTCGTCCTGTCCGCCCAGGGGGAGCCCGGCATAGGCGCGGCGCAGCCCTTCGAGGAGCAGGGGTGTCGACCTGCCGTCCAGGACGAGGTGGTGGACGGTGAGCAGCACCACGGTGTGGTCCGGGCCGCGCAGCACCTCCGCACGGGCCAGCGGCCCGCGGCTGAGGTCGAGCGGCCGGACGGCCGCCGCGACGGCCTCGTCGCGGCTCGCGTCGACGGTACGGACCGTGAGGGGCACGGGCTCCGAACCGGCCCAGGTCAGCCGGGTGCCCCGGGGCGTCTCGGTGACGCGGGCCCGCAGGAGGGGGTGCCGCCGGGACAGTTCGGCGACGGCTGCCCGCATGCGTTCCGTGTCCAGCTCCCCCTTGACCTCCAGGGCCAGCGGGACGAGGTGCCCGCGCCCGCCGGGGTCGCGCTGCCAGGAGATCCACATGGCCTCCTGCACGACGGACAGGGGCAGTGCGTCGTGGGGCGCGGGCCAGGGGGCGGCCGGGGCCTTCGGCCGCCGGCCGGTCGGGTCAGCCATGGGTCCTCCAGGCGTGGGTCATGACACCTGCCGGGCGAGTGCGCGCTTGTCGGTCTTGCCCGACGGGGTGAGCGGCAGTTCGGGCACCGGCACGAAGCGGCGGGGCACCATGTGGGCGGGCAGCGTGGCCCTGGCGCGCTCCGCGAGGCGTACGGCCAGGTCGTCGTCCTGGGCGTCCGGAGGGTGCGGGGTGGTGCCGGAGTAGAAGGCCGTGAGCATGCGCTCGCCGACGCGGCTGGTGACCGGCAGGACCACGAGCTCCCGGACGCCTTCGATGGTGCGCAGCGCGGCCTCGATCTCGCCGGTCTCGATCCGGTAGCCGTTGATCTTCACCTGGTCGTCGGCCCGCCCGGCGAACTCCCAGGTGCCGTCCGGCAGGGCCACGGCCAGGTCGCCGCTGCGGTAGTAGCGGCGGGCGGCTCCCGTGCCCGCCGGGTCGAGGAGGGGATAGCGCTCGGCGGTCAGCTCCGGGCGGCCGAGATAGCCGATGGCCAGCTGCTCGCCGGCGAGACAGAGTTCGCCGATCCGCCCCGGCGGTGTGCGCCCGCCCCACTCGTCGAGGAGGGCCACCTCGACGCCGTCGAGCGGACGCCCGATGTTGAGCCCGGGGTCGGGGGCCGTGCGGGCCGGGGTGCCGCCGTCCGGGTCCGGCGATCGGTCGGTCTCGGACTCCGGGAGCCGCCGCCAGGTGGCGAAGACGGTCGTCTCGGTGATGCCGTACATGTTGAAGAACTCGGCACGCCTGCCGTGGACCCGCCGCCAGGCGCGTACCGAGCCGAGGTCCACCGGTTCGCCACCGAAGATCACGTAGCGCAGTGGCAGCTCCGCCCCGCCTCCCGTCTCCTCGGCCCGTGCGACCGCCGACCGGGAGAGGTGGCGGAAGACCGACGGCACCTGATTGAGGACGGTGACGCGCTGCGAGACCACGAGGTCGAGCATCGCGTCGGGCGATGCCGCGACCTCGGCCGGCACCACGACCAGCCGGGCCCCGTGGGAGAGCGCGCCCCACATCTCCCAGACGGAGAAGTCGAAACAGGGGGAGTGGAAGAGCGTCCACACGTCGTCGTCCCGGAGCGCGAACACCTGGTCGCATGCTTCCAGCAGCGCTGTGACGCTCCGGTGGGAGACCACGACGCCCTTGGGGTCGCCGCTCGACCCCGAGGTGTGGATGACATACGCCGGCATGTCCGGGGTGACCGCCACCTGGTCGTGCCTCAGGGGCGGGCACGACCGCAGGGCGTCGTCGACGGTGACCACACTCGCCCCGGGCAGGACGGCACTCGTGTCCCGGTCGGCGACCACCAGGCCGACCGACGCGTCGCGCGCGGTGTACCGCACGCGCTCGCGCGGGTAGGCGGGGTCCAGCGGTACGTAGCAGCATCCCGCCTTCATCACCGCGATCGCGGCGGCCACCACGTCGTTCCCCCGCCGCATGTACAGGCCGATCCGGGTGCCCGGCGCGGGAGCGTGCCGCAGGACGGCGGAGGCCAGGCGGGAGGCCCGCTCGTCGAGTTGGCGGTAGGTCAGGGTCTCCCGGCCGTCCGTCACGGCCCGCGCGTCCGGGGTGCGCGCCGCCTGTTCCTCGAATATCCGGTGAAGACAGAGCTGTGACAACACGTGCAGTGTTCCTCCTCGTAGGGCCGCCGGTCAGGGGCGCAGGCTCAGGGGCCGCAGGTCGGTCCACACCGTGGCGATGTGGGCCAGGCACGCGGACTTGGTGCCCGCAACACCCACCGGCTCCCAGCCGGGAGGGGCCGGACGGTCCGCCGGCCAGACGGAGAACTGGGCCTCGTGATTGCGGACCACGCGGTACTCGCGGTCGTTATCGTCCTCGAACACGGTCAGTACGGTCCTTTCCTGAACGGTCCTCTCCCGCACGATCCGTGCGGTGTTCACGGCCCGCGCCGTCTTCCGGCCTGCTGGGCGGGCGTGAGCGATGCGGGGCTGTCGGGTGCGAGCAGCGCGCCGCGCATCAGCGACAGCATCCGCGGGCCCGCCGGGCCGGTGAGGAAGAAATGGCCGCCGGGAAGGCGCCGGGCGAGGAACGCCTTGCCCGTCCGCGCCTCCCAGGCGTCGAGCTCGGACTCCGTCACCATGGCGTCGGCGCGGCCGCCGAACGCGCTGACGGGGATGTCCAGCGGGGGCCGCTCGCGGTAGGTGTAGGTGAAGTCGAGCTCGAAGTCGGCACGCAGCGCGGGGAGCGCCAGCCGCCGGATCTCCGGCCGTGCCAGCAGCGGCGGGGGCGTGCCGCCGATCCGGCCGAGGAAGGCGAGCAGTTCGTCGTCCGGCAGATCGTGGCAGGAGACCCGCGCGCTCCCCAGCTGGGGTGCCTTGTGTGCCGCCACGAACAGGGCGGCCGGCGCATCGCCGGTCAGGTGCCGCAGCCGGGCGGCCACTTCGTACGCGACGAGCGCGCCGAGGCTGTGGCCGAAGAGGGCCAGGGGGCGGTCGCACTCGGCGCGCAGCGCCTCGGCCAGGGCGTCGGCCAGCGGCTCCATGCGGCGGAAGGGGGCCTCGCGCAGCCGCCCGCCCCGGCCCGGCAGCCGCACCGCGCAGACCTCCACCGACTCCGGGAACGCCGTCGACCACGGGTGGAAGAGGGACGCCGGGCTCCCCGCACCGGGCAGGCACACCAGGCGCACCCGCGCGCCGGGGCGCGGCGGGAAGCGCAGCAGCCAGGGGTTCTTCACCGGGTCTCCCGGTCTTCGGGCGGCACCGCGGTCAGCTTCACGTGGGCCGCGAGCTCGCCGACCGTGGGGTGGTGGAAGAGGTCGCCGACGCGCAACGACAGCCCGGCCTCGCGGGCCCGGTGGACCACCTGGATGCTCTTGAGGGAGTCACCGCCGATGGTGAAGAAGTCCTCGGTGACACCGGTCCGGGGGCGGCCGAGCACCTGGGACCAGATGCGCGCGAGCGTCCTCTCCACCTCGTCCGCGGGCTCGGCACCGCCCGGTGCGGCAGCCGGCGCGGGCGCGGGCAGCGCCGCCCGGTCGACCTTGCCGCTCGCGTTGAGCGGCAGGCGCGGCAGGACGACGAGGTGCGCCGGGACCATGAACCCGGGCAGCCGGTCGCGCAGATGGCCGCGCAGGACGGTGACGAGGGCGTCCGGGTCCCCGGCCTCGTGCCCCACGACGTAGGCGGCGAGCTCCGCCCCCGCGGCCACCACGACCGCCTCGCGCACGCCGGGGTGGGCGCGGAGAACGTTCTCGATCTCACCCGGTTCGATCCGCATGCCCCGGATCTTGACCTGGTGGTCGTCGCGGCCGAGGAAGTCGAGGCTGCCGTCGGGGCGCCGGCGCACCAGGTCGCCGGTGCGGTAGAGGCGCGCGCCGGGCACCCGGCCGTACGGGTGGGGGACGAACCTGTCGGCTGTCAGCGCCGGTTGTCCCAGATAGCCGCGGGCCAGCACCGGCCCGCCGAGGTACAGCTCGCCGGGCACACCCACCGGGGACGGCCGCAGCTCACCGTCGAGCACGTACACCTCGGCGCCGGGGACCGGGCGCCCGATGGGGACCCGGGCGTCCGCCACGTCGGCGCCGGCCGGTGGCCGGCACTCCCACTCGGTGACCTCGATCGACGCCTCGGTCGGCCCGTACGCGTTGAACAGCCGGGCGGGCAGGCGGGACAGACAGCGGTCCCGGGTCGGCACGGGCAGCTCCTCGCCGCTGCACAGCACCCGCCGCAGTGACGCGCAGCGGTCCAGGCCGGGCTCTTCGAGGAACGCCGCGAGCATCGGCGGCACGAAGTGGACGGTGGTCACCCGCTCCCGCTCGATGACGTCGACGAGGTAGGCGGGGTCGCGGTGCCCGCCAGGAGCGGCCACGACGAGCGTGGCCCCGGCCGTGAGCGGCCACAGCAGCTCCCACAGCGACACGTCGAAGGTGCAGGGGGTCTTGTGCAGGACGCGGTCGGAGGGCTCCAGGCCGTGCGTGTCCTGGAGGCAGCGGATCCGGTTGGCCAGGCCCCGGTGCGGGACGCCGACCGCCTTCGGCGTGCCGGTGGAACCGGAAGTGTGCATGACGTAGGCGAGGCGGTCGGGCCCTACCCGGCAGGTGGCCGACGGTATGCCGGGCCAGGGCTCCTCGGCCCGGGGCTCTTCCTCCGCCCAGGGCTCCTCGGCCCAGGGCTCCTCCGCCCAGGGGAAGGAGTCCACACAGGTGACCGGCACACCGGCGGCCGCGAAAAGGGGAGCCAGCGCGTCCGTGGTGAGGACGTGGACGGCACCCGCCGCGCGGAGCAGGTCCACCAGCCGGGCCGAGGGGTCCTCGGGCGACAGGGGCAGATACGCGCCCCCGGCGGCCATCACCGCGAGGGCCGACGTGACCAGGCCGGTGCCGCGTGGCAGACAGACGGCGACCGGGGTGTCCGGTGCGGCGCCGTGCTCCAGCAGATGCCGCGCCAACTGGACTGTCCTGCCCGCGAGTTCCGCGTAGCTGAGCCGTTCTCCTTCGAAGGTCACGGCCGTGGCCCGGGGCGTGCGCCGCGCCTGCCGGTCGAACGCCTCGTGCACCGGGCCCTCCCACGGGTGTTCCGGTGCGCTCCGGCTCCACCGTCGCAGCAGCAGGTCGGTCTCCTCCTCGTCGGTCAGGGAGAACCGGGACAGCCGGGTGCGGGGGGCCTTCAGCGCGGTGTGCAGCACGTGCCGGTACTGCCGGGCGAGACGCTGGACGGTCGCGTCGTCGAAGAGCTCCGTGCGGTAGCGGAAGAAGCAGTCGGCCCCTTCGCCCCGCGGCCGGATCTCCAGCCACAGATCCGTGAAGGTCGTGCGTGGGCTCACCGGGAAGATGTCCGTCGTCAGCCCGGCCGGCGCGGGCGCGGTCAGCGGCTGTTGCAGGGCGAACATCACCTGGAACAGCGGGTCGTGGCTCCTCGCGCGCTCGGGGGCGAGCTCCGTCACGATGCGTTCCAGCGGGACGTCCTGACGGGGCAGGGCCTCCAGCGTGCCACGGCGCACCCGCGCCAGCAGCTCCTCGAAGGCGGGGTCTCCGGACAGGTCGATCCGCAGCGGCAGCGTGTTGACGAACATGCCGATCAGCGCCGCGAGTTCGGGCCGCGCCCGCCCGGCGCCCGGGCTCCCGACGACCAGGTCCCGGGCGCCCGACAGGCGCGAGAGCTGAACGGCGAACGCGGACAGCAGCACCATGAAGGGCGTCGCCCTGTGCTGCCGCGCGGCGGCCCGTACCGCCTGCCAGGTCCTCGGGCCCAGCGTCATGGTGTGCGACGCGCCGTCGAAGCCCTGCACGGCGGGGCGGGGGAGGGTGGTGGGGAGCTCCAGCAGCGCCGGTGCCCCTCGCAGCCGGGTGCGCCAGTAGGCGAGGGCACCCTGGGCCTCGGCGCCCGCGAGCTCCCGGCGCCGGCGCACCGCGTGCTCGCCGAACTGCATCGGGAGCGGGGCAAGAGCGGCGGCGCGGCCCTCCTTGTGCGCCGCGTACAGCTCGGAGAACTCCGCGAAGAGCCGGTCCATGGACCAGCCGTCGCACACGGTGTGGTGGCAGATCACGGCCAGTACGTGGTCCTCGTCACCCAGACGCAGCACCGCGGCCCTGATCAGAGGGCCGCGGCCGAGGTCGAAGGCGCGCTCGGTCTCCGCCTCGACGAGGGCGCGGGCCCGCCCGACGCGCTCCGCCACCGGCTCCGGCGTCAGATCGGTGACCGGCACGGCGAGGGGGAGCGCGGGGCGCACATGCTGGCGGGGCTCCCCTCCCTCGTCCGCCCGGAACACCGTGCGCAGCACCTCGTGCCGCTCCACGACGCCGTCCAGCGACGCACGCAGGGCTTTGAGGTCGAGCGGCCCGCGCAGCCGCAGGGCCGCCACCAGGTTGTAGGCGCCGTTGCCCGGATCGAGCTGGTCCAGGAACCACAGGCGCCGCTGGGCGTGGGAGGCGGGCAGCGCCTCGGGCCTCGGGACCGTCATGAGGACTCCCGCGCACCGCTGTCCGGGCCCGCCGTGGCCCGCAGATCCTCCACGACGCGGGCGAGCGCGGTGACCGTGGGCGCTTCGAAGACGTCCTCAAGAGGCATCGCCACCGCGAACGCGTCCTCGACGAGGGCGACGAGCTGCACGGCCGCGAGGGAGTCACCGCCGTGCTCGAAGAAGTCCGGATCGGTGACGTCCTCCCCGATGCCGAGGACCTGGCGGAAGAGCACGCGCAGGGTCGCCTCCACCGGACCGTGCGCCGCGGGCGCCGGATCCGCAGCGGGCGGCGTGGCGGTGACGGGCTCGGGCCGGACCAGATGGGTGCGCCGCTCGAACGGGTATGTGGGCAGCGGCACCCGGCGCCGGTCCGTTCCGTCGTGGAGCCGGTCCCAGGCGATCGACGCCCCGCTCCGCCACGCCTGCCCCACGGCGTCGAGCAGCGGCGCGCGCCCCAACTCCAGGAGGAGCCGGCTGTCGTCCAACTGCCCTTGCCGCTCGCCCTCGTTCATGAGGCTCTCCAAGAAGTCGTGCGGTGTCACCCGCGCGCCCGTGACCGCGTGCGTCCAGGGAATCGAGGGGGTGCGCCACTCGGCCGCCCCGACCACTTCCCGCAGCGCGTCCGGCCCCCGGTCCAGCGCGGCGGCGATGCGCAGCGCGTCGGCGAGCGGCAACGCGCCCGCCACACCTGCCGCCACGCACGCGCCCACGCCGTGCCCCATGACGGCGGCCGGGGTCACGCCCCAGTCCATGAGCGAGCGGGCGCACGCGTACGCGACGACGAAGCGCGCCACAGGGCCCGGTCCCGTGTCGGCGTCCGTGGTCAGCAGACGCCGTAGGTCGCGGTCGGCGGGAGCGTCCAGCGCACGGCAGCAGTCGTCGGCGGCGGCCCGGAAGGCAGGGAAGGACGCGTACGCCGTGCGGGCGGAGCCCGCCTGCCCTGTGCCGGGAAACGTGCTCGGGGACGAGCCTGGGCACGTGCCTGGGCACGTGCCTGGGATTGTGCCTGGGAACGAGAAGACGACCGGCCGTTCGTCAGCCGGTCGCGCGGCGCCGTCCGGTGCCGACAGCGCGGCGAGCGCCTCCTCCCGGTCGGAGCAGACGGCGTACCTGCGGTGTGCGAACGCGTGCCGCCCGAGCTGGAGGGTCCGGGCCACGGCGTCCAGCGGCAGGTCCGGATGCCGCCGCAAGTGCCCGGCCAGCCGCTCGGCCATCGCCTCCAGCGCCGTGGGCGTCCGGGCCGACAGGACGAGCAACTGCTCGGCGGGGGCGGGCGGTCGCGCGGCCGCGACCGGACCCGGCGCCTCCTCCAGCACCACGTGCGCGTTGGTGCCGCCGATGCCGAACGAGCTGACCCCGGCCCGCCGCGGAAGCCTGCCGGTCTCCCACTTCCGCGTCCGCGTGACCACACCGAACGGCGTCGAAGCGAAGTCGATCCGCGGGTTCGGCCCGGCGAAGTGCAAGGTGGCCGGGAGCGTACGCTCCTCCAGCGCCAGCACCGTCTTGATCAGCCCCGCGACACCCGCGGCCGTGTCGGTGTGCCCGACGTTCGTCTTGACCGAGCCCAGCGCCACGGTCTCCTCGGCCGCGCGCCCGTCGCGGAACGCCTCCGTCAGCGCGGTGACCTCGATGGGGTCGCCCACCGGGGTCCCCGTTCCGTGCGCCTCGACGTAGGAGATGTCACCCGGCGACACCCCGGCGGCGAGGTGCGCCAGGCGGATGACCTCCGCCTGGCCCCGCACACCGGGAGCGGTGTAACCCGCGCGGTCGCGCCCGTCGTTGTTCACGGCCGAGCCACGGATCACCGCGTGCACGTGATCGCCTTCCTCGACCGCGTCCCGCAGGCGGCGCAGCACGACGATCCCGGCGCCGTCCCCGGCCACGATGCCCCGCGCGTCCGAGGAGAACGTGCGGCAGTACCCGTCGGGCGACATCGTCCCGCCCTCCCGGTACGCGTAGCCCGACAGCGGAACGCGCAGGGTGACACCGCCGGCCAGCGCCGTGTCGCACTCGCCCGCGAGCAGCGCCCGGCCCGCCTCGTGCACCGCGACCAGCGAGGTCGAGCACGCGGTCATGACCGCGACGCTCGGGCCGGTCAGGCCGAGGGTGTACGAGACGCGGGTGCACAGGTGCTCGGGGTCGTCGGCGAGGCTGACGGCGAGGTCGTCCACGCCCGGGAAGCGGTCGGGCCGGGACCGCACCACCGAGGCGTAGCCGTTGCGCCCCGCCCCCGCGTACAGCCCCGTCGTGCCCGGGACCGCGCGCGGGTCGTAGCCCGCGCGCTCCAGCGCCTCCCACGCGCATTCCAGGAAGACCCGGTGCTGCGGATTGAGCAGGGCCGCGTCGCGGCCGGAGACGCCGAAGAACTCCGCGTCGAAGTCACCGATGTCCGCGACGACTCCGTGCCGGCGTACGTAGTGCGGGTCCTTCAGCCGCGCCGGGTCCTCGCCCCACTCCCGGAGTTCGTCCTCGGTCAGGGTCCGTACGCCGTCGACGCCGGACACCACGTTGTGCCAGAACTCCTCGGGTGTCGTGGCACCGGGGAAGCGGCAGGCCATGCCGATGACGGCGATGCGGGTGTCGTCGTCCTCGTCGAAGGCGTCGTCGATGTGCTCGGTGGTCACTGTTGTCCAGCCCTTCCCTGAGAAGTCCGCGCCCGCATCGCCGCCAGCCGGTTCGTGCCGCGCCGGCGGCGCAGCGCGGCACGGTCCGCGTCGGCGTCACGCGGGCCCGGAGCCTGGCTCCCGGCGCCGGCCAGCCGACGGGCCAGGGCGGCGACGGTGGGGTACGCGTAGAGGTCGGCGATCCTCACGGCGCCGCCCAGTCCGGCGGCGAGCCGGTCCCGTACCGCCGCCAGGAGCAGCGAATGCCCGCCCACGTCGAAGAAGTTGTCCTCGGTCCCGAAGGACTCGTGGCCCAGCGCCCGCGCCCACGCCTCGGCGACCGTGCGCTCCAGCGGTGTCGCCGGGAGCCGTCGGCCCGTGGCCGGTGGGGTCAGCTCCCTGGCGTCCTGGGCGAGAGCCGTGCGGTCGGTCTTCCCGTTGGCGGTGAGCGGCACCGACGGCAGGACGAAGTACCCGCGCGGACGCATGTGGCGCGGCAGGTGCCGGGCCGCGTGGCCGTGCAGGCCGGTGAGGCCGGTGGTGTCCCCTTCGGCGGGCACGACATAGGCGAGGATTTCCGTCTCCCCGGCGACCACGACCGCTTCACGTACGCCGGGGTGGGCACGCAACGCGTTCTCGATCTCGGCGGGTTCGACGCGGATGCCCCGGACCTTGACCTGGTCGTCGTCGCGGCCGAGGAAGTCGAGGCTCCCGTCGGTGCGCCGGCGGACCAGGTCACCGGTGCGGTAGAGGCGCGCGCCGGGTGTGCGGCCGTACGGGTGGGGGACGAACCGGTCGGCGGTCAGCGCGGGTTGCCCCAGGTATCCGCGGGCCAGTCCCGCCCCGCCGAGATAGAGCTCGCCCGGCACACCCACGGGTACGGGCCGGAGCTCGGCGTCGAGGATGTGCGCCTCGGTCCCGGCGATCGGCTGCCCGATGCCGGGCAGGGCCTCGTGCGGCGCGACCGTTCCGGACGTGGCGACGACCGTGGTCTCCGTGAGGCCGTAGTTGTTGACCAGGCGGAAGGGCAGTGGGTGCCCGCCCGGCGCGTGCAGCCGGTCGCCGCCCGTCAACACCACGCGCAGCGCGGAGCCGGCGGGCCAGAGGGTGTCGGCCATCCGTTCCAGCAGCGGAGTGGGCAGGAAGGCGACCGTGATCCGCTGCTCGGCCAGCCACGAGCGCAGGCCGGCCGGGGACAGGACCGTCTCCGCGTCGGGCACCTCCACGGTGGCGCCTGCGGACAGCGCCGACCAGATCTCCCACACGGACGCGTCGAAACCGGGGGCGGCCACGAGCGTGGTGCGGTCGCCCGGCCCGAGGCCGAACTCGTCCCGGTGCCAGGTCACCAGGTTCGCGAGCGCCTGGTGCCCGACCAGCACCCCCTTGGGCCGCCCGGTCGAGCCGGAGGTGTGGATGACGTACGCGAGGTCGTCGGGGCCGGTGGCCCGGGTGTGCGGGGCCCGGGTGTGCCGGAGACCGCCGAGCGTCTCCACGCGCCCGCCCTCCAGGACCGCCAGGTGCTCCCGGTCCGCCAGTGTGAGCAGGGGGCGCGCCTCGGCGAGTACGGCGTTCAGCCGGGACGGGGGGTGGGCCGGATCGAGCGGGACGAAGGCCGCGCCGCTCTTGAGGACGGCCAGCTGCGCGGTCACCAGGTCCGCGCCGCGGGGCAGGCAGGTCGCAACGAGGCTCCCCGGCCCCGCGCCCGCCGCGCGCAGCCCGGCCGCGACCTGCCCGGCCGCGCGGTCGAGCGCGGCGTACGTCAGGGTGCTGTCGGGGGTCCGTACCGCGACCGCGTCGGGCTGGGCGCGGGCGTGGCGCTCGAAGAGCCGGTCCACGCGCTCGCGTACGACCTCCACCGGCCCGGCCGGGGCGGCCAGCAGCATCCGCTCCTCGTCGGCCCCGAGCACGGGCAGCCGCGACACAGGCGTGTCGGGCGCGTCGAGGGCCGTGGACAGCAGGCGGACGTACCGGTGGCCGATCAACTCGGCGCTGCGGTCGTCGAAGAGGTCGCTCTGGTAGCCCACCCAGCCCTCGGCCCGCTGACCGCTCCAGGCCAGGTGCAGGGCGAGTTCGTATTTGGCGGTCAGGGCCGGCAGCGGGACCGGGGCGGAGTCGAGTCCCGGAAGGAGCGCGTCCGTGCCCGCGGGCGGCAGGTCCTCGTAGGTGACCACGGTCTGGAAGAGCGGGTGGCGTGCGGTGGAGCGGTCCGGCTGGAGCTCCTCGACCAGCAGCTGGAACGGCAGATCCTGGTACTCGTGGCCCGCGAGGAAGGCGTCACGCACCTGGTGCATGAGCGCGGCGAAGGTGGTGTCCGGTGTGCAGCGGACGTGCAGCGGCAGCATGTTGACGAACAGCCCGACGGTGGCCTCGACTTCCATCTCGGTGCGGCCGCTGACGGGCACGCCGATGACCAGGTCGGCCGAGGAGGTCAGCCGGGACAGCAGGGCCGCGTAGGCGCTCAGCAGGGTGAGGAAGCGGGTGACGCGGTAGCGGGAGGCGACGGCGTCGACCTGCCGCGCGAGCCCCTCCGGTATCGGGAAGGGGCGGCTGCCCCCGTCGAACGCCGGCGTCGCGGGGTGCGGCCGGTCGACCGGCAGCGGCAGGGCGAGCCGGGCGCCGGCGAGTTCGGCGCGCCAGTGGTCCAGCGCCTCGCGGCGGCGCGGCCCGGCGAGGAGCCGGCGCTCGGCGGCGACGTGATCCCGGTACGTGCGGGCCGGGGCGGGGAGCGGATCGACGCCGTCGGTCAGCATGGCGCCGTAGAGGGCGGACAGCTCCCGGTCCAGGACGCCCATGGACCAGCCGTCGACCGCGATGTGGTGGAAGGCGAGGACCAGCGCGTGATCGTCGTCGGCGAGGCGTACGAGCTCCGCCCGGAACACCGGCCCGTTCACCAGGTCGAACGGTGCCAGCGCGGCACGGGCCACCGCGTCGGCCGTGGCCCGCTCGCGCGTCCGGGCCGGAGAGCCGCTCAGGTCGGTCAGGGTGAGCGGCACCGCTCCCTCGGGCGCGATCCGCAGGACGGGCGCGCCGTTCACGGTCGGGAACGTGGCGCGCAGCGCGTCGTGCCGTGCCATCAGCTGGTCGAGGGCCCCTCGCAGGGCGCGCACGTCCAGCTCGCCGCGCAGACGGGTGGCCTTGGGGACGTTGTACTCGCTGCCGTCCGGCCGTAACTGCCACAGGAACCACAGGCGTTGCTGTGCCGACGACAGCGGGCCGTCGCTCATTCCGGCGCCCCGCCCGCGGTGGCGCCCCGGTGCACCACGAGGTCCGTGAGGCCGTCGACGGTGGGCCGCTCGAAGAAGTCCGCCATCGTGATCTCGACGTGCAGTGTCCTCGCCATGCGGGCGATGACCTGCGAGGCCGTGAGCGAGTGGCCGCCGAGCTCGAAGAAGTTGTCGTCGGTGCCGAGGTCCTCCAGACGGAGGACCTCTCCCCAGATCCGGCCGATCGCCTGCCGCGTGCCGTCGCGCGTGAGCTGATGCCGTGGCTCGGCCTCGGAAACCATGATCGCAGGACCCCTTCCGGCTCTGGAGGACGGGGAGGCCTCCCGGCGTCATGCGCGAAACCTCTGCCCGGACAACAAGATGTATGCCGCATGGGTATGCCCCCAAGCGGCGTGCCCGAAGGGGAAATGATCAGTGCCCTGTCGGGCAGCGGGGGCCGTGTGGGGCGGCTCGTGGGGGAGGGGGTGGCCTGTTCGGGAGCCGGTTCAATTGCTGGTCCGGTGGCCGGTCCAACGGCTGGTTCAGTGCCCGGCTCAGCGGTCGGCTCAGTGGCCGGTTCACACCAGGGAACGGCACGGGAGGCGCCGCTGCGGCGCCGCGAGCCACTCGGCCAGCAGCTGCTCGTACACGCGGCGTTCGTTCCTGGTCAGGGCGTGGTCCTGCCGGGTCGCCAGGAAGAGACGGATCTCGGCGTTGATCTCCTCGCGAGATCGTTCGGGGGCCGGGGTGCGGAGCATGGTCCCCACACTATGAGCCGAGGCGCCGCCGGACCCGTCGGGACGGCCGAGTTTGCAGAACGCTCATCAAATGGTCATCAAGTCCCGAGGGGGCGGTGTGCAGCTGGCGCGTGACACCATGCCGGTCGCGGCCGTGTCGAATCGCAGTGCATCGTCGGCACCGAGCGTGCCGTGGGCCGCTGCGGCACATGTGAGCGTGTCGGCTCGGGTCCCGGCGCCTGAGCCTCGTGGGCCACCACTGTCAGATGTGGCGCAGTGCCCAGCACGCGAAAACGATGGCGGCCGCCGCTGTCACGACGGCCACGGCGCCGAGGGTGATCCCGGCCCGCGCCCGGTGGCGGCCGGCTGCCTGGTCGCCGCGCATGCGCCGCAGGGCGATGCTTCCTGAGAGGACCGCCCAGAGCCCCAGGGGCAGGATGAAGCAGATGGGGAGGTAGCGGAACTGGTTCGGGACCGCGTCCGGCAGCAGAGGACAGCCGATTGCCGTGACAGCGAGCGTGCCCAGCACGAGGGACCACGTGCCCGTCAGTTGCGGGAGGGTGTCGTCTTCGGACGGATCGATGTGCTGCGTGGAACTCATGGTCCGAACGCTAGGCGGCGGGCGGTGCCTCCCGCCTGGGTGCGGCTGCCTAAGCGGTCTTGGCGAAGTTCGCTGCGGCCCCCGTCAGGTCCTCATCCGGCGGGGACCGGCTCGTCAGCCGCGAGTGAGTTGCCTTCGGCGATGCTGCCGCAGGAGGACGGGGCCTCCTTGCCGGCGAACCGGGCGCGCAGCCAGGCGAGCGCGGTGGGCACCGTGGCCGTGGGCGCGGTCAAGTGGCTGAGGGCGTCGTACTGCTGGTACCAGACCGCGGCGTCGCCCTCGGCGCAGTATTTCCGCGCCAGCGCCCGTGTGTCCCCGGCGACCGTGATGCCGTCGCCCGAGCCGATGCCCGCGATGTTGCTCGTGGTTCCCTCCAGGAAGCCGGCGTTGCCCTGGCCGATGTAGCCGGGGACGGTCGGGGTCGGTGCCAGGCCGAGGTTGGTCTTGTTGACCGCCTCGACGAGCTCGGGTACGGAGTTCGGGTTCGCGTACTCCGGCTTCGCCATCTTCTTCCACGTCAGACCGGGGTAGTGGCCCAGCGCGTCGGCGATCGAGGAGTGCTGGTGCTCGTCGACCAGCTGCTTGCCGTAGTCGTTCAGGTACTTCTTGAGGTCGAAGTCGTACGAACGCGCTTGCCCGATGAGCAACTCCGGGATGAGTCCGGACCACACCTGACTGCCGTCGATGTATCTGAGGATGTGCGAGGGCTTCACGAGCAGCCCGCCCTCGGCGTATCCCACCAGGCGCTTGTTGACGTCAGGGGCGTACGTGGGCGCGAGGGAAGCGGCCCAGTTGGTCGCGACGGCGCCGCCGGAGTAGCCCATGAGGCCGACGCGCGCGTCGGGGCTGATGCCGGTGCTCGACGCCGCGCTGGAAGCGGCACGCAGGGAGTCCAGCGTGTTGTACCCGTACTCGCGGGAGGCCGTTAGGTGGGCGGCCTGCCCCTCGGTGTCGGGGAGGACGACGTCGTAGCCGGACAGCAGGAGCGGCGCCACGAGCGTGGACTCGCCGTTCGCGATCAAGCCGCCGGGCAGCTTGACATTGCCCGCGACCGCCCGGGACGGACCGTCTTCGGGGTCGAGCGAATCGTAGAACGACTGGTACGACACGACCTTGCGGCCGTCGCCACCAGGGCTGCGCAGCACGGAGGTCACGCCTGCGGACGGGTGGCCCTGCGCGTCGGTGGTGCGGTAGAGCAGCTGCGTCGCCTGGAGGGGGGTCGCGATACCCAGGACGTGGTACGGCAGCGTCCGGACCTTGAGCACGTCCCCGGGACTGTACGAGGACAGCGGCTTGCTGCCGTTGTAGGTGTAGAACGCGTCGCTCCCGGCAGTCGTCGACGAGGGCTGCTGAACGCCGGACGCGACAGCGGGCACAGCGGCGACGGCGAGGGTGACGAAGCCCGTGATCGCGGCGTGCCACACTCTGAATTTGCGCATGACTCTCCCGAACGGTGTAAGCGGATCAGCGAGGTGACCGCTACGGCCCGAAGGGGGGAGTGGCCGAAGGTCGGTTCCGGCGCAACCTAACAAAGGCACACGGCAGTTGGCCAGGGGTGCGCCAGAGTCCTCACGGGACGAACGGCGGCTGAGTCAGTGACCCCGCTCCGCCGATTCCCTTGTGTCTCCGACCGGTCGGAACGGTGCAGCGCCGGGGCCCTGGCTACCGGCCGAGCGCGTCATGCCACGAGCGCGAGCCCTCGATACCCGCGCAGTGCTCCACGGCCATGCGGATCGCGACGCGCACAACGTCCTCGCGCGTTTCCGCGAGTTGCAGAGGCGGAATGCCTGCGCGGAATACCGGCTCTTGGACCGCTGTCGCGAGGAGTCGCTGTGCGAGCCACAGCCAACTGCCCGGCGACGGCGGCCACTGACCCGAGGGCCTCGTCGCGCTGGGGGATGCCAGGAGAGTGGGAGGGAACGGCTGCGCTTGCCCCCGACACGCCCGCTGGCGCTGACGAAACTGGTGAACATCCGCAGGCTCGCTGATCGCCAACCGCCGCCCAAACTTGTCGACACTGTCGTGAGGGAGTGCAGGGCGCCACCGAGATGACCCACATCGCCGATCATCCGGCCGCCGGGTCGCCCGCACCGCTGGCGAATCCGGACTCCAGATGTCGACGCGGAGCCTCCCGCCCTGGAACGAAGCACCATCTGTGCACCGGCCCGGCCCGCACGAACTCGTGCGGCAGCTTCCAGGAGCTACTGCGCCGCGGGCTGATCCTCGCTGCCAACGAAGCGATTGACCAGGAGTGTGAGACGGCTGGGGATCCGGTCGGCGGGAAGCCGGCCGGCACGGGTGAGGGTGATCAGGCCGTGCAGCGCGGCCCAGAATGTCTCGACGTAGAGACCGGGCTCCTCATCCGGGCCGGCGTACGCCCCCAGCGGGTCCAGCAGGGCCTGGAAGGCTTCGCGCAGGGGTGCGGGGGTGGCCTCGACGGCGAAGGGGAGGCCGTTTTCGAGGCTGAACATCGCGTCGTACAGAGCCGGGCTGCTGGTGGCGAAGTCGGTGTAGGCGTGGGCCAGCGCGGCCACAGCCGGCCGTCCGGCGGGCTGCTCGGCCACCGCCGCGCGCAGGGCGGCGGTCAGTTCGGTCATGCCCTCCAGCGCGACCGCCCCGAGGATCTCGCGCTTGCCCCGGAAGTGGCTGTAGAGGACGGGCTGGCTGTACTCGATCCGCTCGGCGAGCTTGCGCGTGGTGACTGCGTCCCAGCCCTGGGCCTCGGCAAGCTCCCGGGCCGTGGAGACGATCAGCCGATGGCGGTTGGCCCGCTCTCGTTCCTTGCGTTCCTGTACAGACATGCCCAGATCCTAGCGGCGCTAGACAAGTGAGCAACGGCAGGTCTAGCGTCGAACGAGAATCTAGTACCGCTAGAACGCGCCCCGGGGAGGGGTCATGCAGAACGCATTGGCAGTCGTCACGGTCGTCGTGGCCGGAATGATGGTGGGCGTGGAGTTCGCGGTGGCGGTGTTCGTCAACCCGATCCTGAACCGGCTCCCCGACGACAGCCGCATCGCCGCCCGCAGCGACGGGGCCCAGGTGCTCGGCCGGGTCATGCCGGTCTGGTACATCAGCTCAATGCTGCTCGGCGTGGTCTGGGCCTCCACCGCCTGGGGAAGCACGGGCGCCCCGCTGGTCACGGCGGCCACCGCGCTGCTGGGGGTGAGCGTGGCGATGTCGTTGCTACTGCTGGTGCCGATCAACAACCGGACCAAGTCCTGGACTGCGGAGGGCAGGCCCGCCGACTGGAAGCAGCAGGCGGCCCGCTGGGACCGCTACCACTACGTCCGGGTGGGCGTGATCGTGCTGGCCTTCGCCCTGTTCGCGGTCGCCCTCAGCCGGTGACGGCGTCGGCGTTGCAGAACGGGCCGGGCGCGTTGCGCGCGTTTCGTTCTGCCCAACGGCTCGTCAGGTACGTCTCGGGGTACGGCGCAGTTGAGAATTCGGGTTCCGTGCCATGGCGGAGAGCCTAGGAGCGTTTGGAGCTGACACGTACCGATTTATCTCCGCTGGGCGGACCGATGCCGCCTACGGCAGTGACGGCACGGCGCCCCAGGCTGCGGGGGACTCCCTTCCCGAGTCCTGCGGCGAAGACGATGGCATCATGTGCACCCTCGTCCTCAACGCCCTGTCCGTCGTCCCGGAAGCGCATCGAAACGACATCCATAGATGCCCTCGGTGCGTGGCAGGCCATCAGCGCGCATGATGAGGCCGTGAACAGGGACTCATCAAGCAACGCCGTTGTCGAAAAGGGCTGGCAGGCCGTACGTGACGATGGGAGGGTACGTACCGAACTGCTGGAAGCGGCTTACGCGGAGCCGCGCTTGCGGCAGTTGTTCCCCTGGACAGGGATGGGCGAACTGCACTTCAGCCGTTGCACCGAGCACCGATGGACCTGGGACATCCCCTACATACAGCCCGCCGCCGAAGGAACCTACTGGGTCTCCGGACCGCTCCGCACCGAGACGGTGGGCCCGGCAGGCACAGCACAAGAGGCCATCGCCATGGTGGTCGAACTCCTGCCACCGGGCTGCGGTCCCGCCTACATAGGCACCCCGGAAGAACTCGCAGCTCACGAAGCTACGATGCGGAATCAGCAGACCGACGACGGGTCGCAGAACGCCACACGCATGATCGAAGTCTCGAAGGATTCCGCGTTGGAGCTTGTGCCGGACAATGATCCGCTGGGCGGTATGCGTCCGTTCCTCAACGGAGATGAGGCCGTCCTGGGCTACGAGCCCCAGGAAGGCTTCCCGGACCGCTGCTGGGTTCTGCATACGGTCTCGGTGAGAGGCGAACGGGCCCGGTGGAACGACGTGCTGGCGCACGTCGGCAAGCGTCTGGCGGACTGGCAGTACACCCCCTCCTTCAGGGTCTTCGAAGGGCTGGACCTGCCCGAGGACTTCGAGGGGCCGGACCTGGGCGAGATCGACCGCGGCAGCCTGGCCCGCCTGGTCGAGGTCCTCGCCCGCCACAGCCCCCGCGGGATACGCACGGAGTGCTACTGGGCCCAGGCGGCGATCGAGAACCTCGGCGGCCCGATCCCGGCCCGCCGGGGCCGGCTGGATGAGGCACTTGCCCACCACGATGTCTGCGCGTGGCCCGACCGGACCGTAGGGACCCGGTTCCCCGCGCACTGGTGGCCCGTGGAGGGCTCCTGGTTCGTTCTCACCGACTGGGACCTGAGTGCGACCGAGGTCTTCGGCACCCCGGCCCTGATCGCCGACCTTCTTGCCGATGACGGGCTGGACGCCGTGCGCCACCCCAGCATCACCGAGGTCCAAGGCAGCTTCGCGCAGTGGCGCGAGCAGGCAGGATGAGCGCGCCGCTGTTCCGCATCCGCAACTGCTCGGCTCGGAACCGCAAGCCCTCGGCGCGGCCGCGAGCGTGCTCGTAGTCCTCGACGTGCTGGGTGTCAAAGGCGGGCAGGTTCTCGCCGTCGCGACCAGCCGCCGCTCCGTCTCCGTCAGGTCGGGCGGGGCACCGGTGGCTCCCTGCGCGCAGCGCACCTCCGGCACTTTCCGTGGTGAGCAGCAGCGGCTGCTCACCACGTACGCGGAGTCCCCGCCCCGCCGCCGCCATTCGCCTCGCTCGGCGCGCGGGATGCGGGCGGAGCTGGTCTGCTGGTTTCCGGGGGCCGTCGTACGCGCCCAGTCCGGAGAGATCCAGATGAGCACCTATCGCGTCGCACAGGTCGCCGCTGCCGGTGAGCCGTTCGAGATTGTCGAGCGGGAGGTGCCCCGGCCGGGGCCCGGGCATGTGCGGGTGGCCGTGGATGCCTGCGGGATCTGTCACAGCGACGTCCTGTTCGTCCAGGCCATGGTGCCCGGCGTGCGGTTCCCGCTCGTCGCCGGGCACGAGGTCGCCGGGCGCGTCGAGGAGCTCGGCGAGGGGACGGAAGGGCCCTGGCGGGTGGGGGACCGGGTGGCGGTGGGCTGGTTCGGCGGTCACTGCGGTCACTGCGGGCCCTGCCGGCAGGGCGACTTCATCGTCTGCGAGAACCTGAAGGTCCCCGGATGGGCGTACGACGGGGGTTACGCGGACGCGCTGATCGCACCGGCGGACGCCCTGGCCCGGATCCCCGACACGCTGGCGGCGACCGACGCGGCGCCCATGGCCTGTGCGGGCGTGACCACCTACAACGGGCTGCGGCGCAGCTCCGCCCGGCCGGGCGACCGGGTCGCGGTGCTCGGCCTCGGCGGGCTCGGGCACCTGGGCGTGCAGTACGCGGCCGCGATGGGCTACGAGACCGTGGCCATCGCCCGCGGAGCGGGCAAGGCCGAATTCGCCGGGCGGCTCGGCGCGCACCACTACATCGACAGCACGGCGGGCACCCCCGTCGCGGAAGCGCTGCAGGCCCTCGGCGGCGCGAAGGTCGTCCTCGCCACCGCCGCCAACGCCGACGCCATCGCGGCGACGGTGGACGGGCTCTCGCCCCGGGGCGAGCTCGTGGTCATCGGCGCGGACACCGAGCCGCTGGGCATCAGCCCCAACCAGCTGCTCATGGCGGGCAAGGTCGTCCGTGGCCACCCGTCCGGCACCGCGCAGGACGTGGAGGACACCATGATGTTCAGCGCCCGGCACGGGATCCGCCCGATGACCGAGCTCGTGCCGCTGGACCGGGTGACCGAGGCGTACGACAGGATGCTCTCCGGCGAAGCCCGGTTCCGGATGGTCCTCGCCGTGCGCTGACGAGGGCCCCGGACGGCTGCCGGCCCACCGCGGCGGCACGGCGCTCCGGAGGGCGGCGGTCGGTGACCGCCGCCCACGGGGCCTAGTAGGTTGAGCGGCCGGTGGCGACCACGGCCATGCCGGAGCCGGGGGCGGGCCGGTGACGAAGGAGCGGGGAGCGTGAGCGAGCAGGACGGCCCGACGGCGGGACGCCGGGCGCCGGGTGAGCTGGAGAGTGAGGTGCTGGCGGCCCTGTGGGCGGCCGGTGCGCCGGTGAGCGCGGGCGTGGTGCGCGAGCACGTGGCCGGCGACCCCGCCTACACCACCGTGCTCACCATCCTCTCCCGGCTGCACGACAAGGGGCTCGTGACCCGGCAGCGCGCCGGCCGCGGCCACCTCTACGCCCCCGTGCGCGACGAGGCCGGGCACGCGGCGGCCGGGATGCGCGACCTGCTGGACAACGGCGGGGACCGGGCGGCCGTGCTGGCCCGGTTCGTCTCCGAACTGGCCGAAGAGGACGAGAAGTTGCTGGAGCAGCTGCTCCGCGGACACACGGAGGGCTAGGGCGTGGTGCTCAGGTGGCTCGTCCTGTGCCTGCCGCTGCTGGTCGGCGCGGCCCTCGCGCTGACCGCGCCGGGAGCGGGCCGCAGACTGCCACCCCGCACCGCCGCCTGGATGCTCACCGTCGCCGCCCTGGTCGCCGCGGGCGCCTGGGTGACGGCCCTGGCGATGATCGGCCTCACCTTCGTCGGGCAGATCCCCGAAGTCGCCGAAGAGGGACGCTGGTCACCGCACGCACTGGCCGCCGCCACCCCCGTCGACCGGCCCGTGGCCGCCGCCTGCGCCCTGGCCGTGCCCGCCTGCGCGGTAGCCCTGACCGTGGCGGTCTGGCGCCGGGTGCGGGCGCTGGCCGACGCCTGGCGCGCGTGCCGGGACCTGCCCACCGCCGGAGACCTGGCCGTACTCGACGACCCCGTCCCCACCGCCTTCGCCCTGCCCGGCGCCCCCGGCAAGGTCGTGATCTCCTCGGGCATGCTGCGCGTGCTCACGGCCGGCGAACGGCGCGCCCTGCTGGCCCACGAACGCACCCACCTGCGCCATCGCCACCACCTCTTCCTGCTCGCCCTGCACCTCGCGGCGGCGGTTGACCCACTGCTGCGCCCGCTCGCCCGCGCCGGTGCGTTCGCCCTGGAGCGGTGGGCCGACGAACAGGCCGGTGCCACCGTCGCCGACCGCCGGCTGGTGGCCCGCGCGGTGGCGCGGGCGGCGCTCGCCGCCGAGCGGGCGCCGGCGGCCGCGATGGCAGCCGTCGGCGGCCCCGTGCCCCAGCGCGTCCGGGCGCTGCTCGCACCGCCCACGCCCCTGCGCCGTCATCTGGCCGTCGCGTTCGCGGCGCTGATGGTGATCTGCTGCGCCAGCCTGGCCCTGGCCGCCCACGACATCGACGGGCTCTTCGACGCCGCCAGGCTGACGCCGTAGCCGCGGGCGCGTGCGGCCAGGGGTGCCCACGAGCGCCTCAGCGCACGCTCCCCCGTGTGCCGATTGCCCCCTTTACGGGAGTACGCCCGCATCCCTACTCTGCGCACAACCCCTCTGGCAGGAAGGGGACTCCAATGCCGTGGCACCGGTGCGGGACATGAGCCCCGAACCGCCGCTGTCCGCCGAACAGGCGCGGCGCTTTCCCGACTACCCCTTCCAGGGGCGCTGGTTCGACCACGGTGCCGCACACCAGCACTATGTGGACGAGGGCCAGGGCAAGCCCGTGCTGATGGTGCACGGCAACCCCACGTGGAGCTACATGTGGCGCAGGCTCGTCCTCGGCCTGCGCGGACGGTACCGCTGCATCGCCCCGGACCACCTGGGCATGGGCCTGTCGGACCGGGCCCGCGACCTGCCCGGTGCCCTGCTCGCCGAGAGCCGCGCCCGGGACCTGGGGCGGCTGGTCGAACACCTCGTCACCGAGCGGCGGGCACCCGCCCGCGGCTGGACGCTGGTGGTGCACGACTGGGGCGGCCCCGTGGCCCTGTGGTGGGCCCATCTGCACCCGGGTGTCGTCGACCGTCTCGTCGTGCTGAACACCGCCGCGTTCCCCTGGCCGCCAGGCTACCGGCCGCCGCGGAGCCTGCTCGCCCTGAGACAGCGGTCCGTCGGCCGCGTCGCCCACGCCTCCAACGCGGTCGTCCACCTGGCCCTGTCCGGGGGCGTGTGCCGCCCCTTGCCGCCCGCGGTGCGCGCCGCCTACGCCGCCCCGTACCGGCGGCAGCGCGACCGGTCGACGCTGGTGCGCGTCGCCCAGGACATCCCGCTGGGCCCCGCCGACGCCGGCTGGCCGCACACCCAGCGCCTGGGCGAGGCCCTGGTGTGCTTCACGCAGGTGCCGGTGTTCCTGGGCTGGGGGATGCGTGATCCTCTCTACGACGACCTCGTCCTCGCGGAATGGACGCGGCGCCTGCCGGGGGCCGCGCTGCATCTGTATCCGCACGCCGGGCACTACGTGCTGGAGGACATGGCCTGGCAATTGGTGGAGGACATCCGGGACTTCCTCGCGATCACCGATCACGACCCGGGCTGAGCGTCCCGCCCGCCGGGCTTGTCGAGCACCAGGGCCGCGTAACCGCTGGTCCGCTGGAGGGCGTTGTGCGCCTGCGTGACGGCCGCGAGCCGGAGCCAGTCGGCGTGGGTGATCTCCTCCAGACCGGGCCAGCGGCGGCACAGCAGTCGCCTGCCGGGGCGGGACAGGGCGAGGCGTGAGAAGGCGTTCGCCAAGAGCATGAAGCGGTCGGTGACGGGGCGGCTCCAGTCGTGCGCCGCGCGGACCAGATACCCGATGTCCACGGCGTGCCGCAGATAGCGGCCCAGCGGCTCCAGTTCCTCGAACCGCCAGGTGTCGCGCACGAGCCGCCCCGGGTCGGCGTGCCGGATGTCGGAGGGCGAGTCCGTACGCCACACCAGGTCGGCCAGCACCAGGCGGCCGCCCGGCCTGAGGACGCGGTACGCCTCCTCCAGGAACGCGCGCCGCCCCTCGGGCCCCAGGTGGAAGGCCGCTTCGAGGCAGTGGACCCTGCTGAAGGAGCCGTCCCCGAAGGGGCCGGGCCCGTCGGTGGTGCGCAGGGCGGTGATGTCGGCGGACAGGAAGCGGACGTTGGGGTTCGTCCCGAAGCGGCGCACGGACTCCGCCACGTGCTCGTCGAGCAGGTCGACTCCGGTGACGCGAGCCCCTGCGCGTCCCATGAGGTCGCTGCTGTAACCACGGCCACAGGCGGCATCCAGCACCTCGTCGGCGGGGGAGAGCCGCAGCAGGCCGGTCGAGCGGGAGACCAGCCGCCGTTGGAAGGGTGCCAGACCGGCGGGAAGCATCGGCAGGCCGGCGGGGGTGTAGTAGCCGAGATTGATCAACTCGCCCCAGCCCAGCGGGCCCAGGGCCCGGAAGAGGACATTGGCGGGGCCGTAGGCGTCGCGGATGCGGGAAGGGCTGGTCATCCAGGGCTCCTCGGACCGGTCCGGTGACGTACAGGCGCTGCGCCCGCTTCCGAGCGTGGCACCTCCCCCGCGCCCCGTGGGGGAATCCGGCACATATCTGGAGCGCCGCTGCTTTTACGGCTAATCGAACTGCTTTCGCGGCGCGTTCAACGATGGAGACGAATGTGCGGGCTGCCCCTTGTGCGCCCCGTCGGCGATTCGTCCCCCGGCCCCGGTGTGGTTTGTGCGGGGTTGCGACAGTGAAGGTCACTGATGTGGAAGCGCCGCGAGGCCCGCTCCGCCCGGACGGGACGGAGGATCTCGCCGCCGGCTCCGCTCCCGCAAACGATCGAGGTGAGCGTGCAGATGGACGTCCCGGTTCCCCACGACAACGACCGCCGCCTCGCCCGCGACCCGATCGCGATCGTGGGCCTGGCGGGCAAGTTCCCGAAAGCAGCCGACGTCCGTGAGTTCTGGGACAACATCGTCACCGCGCGGGACTGTTCGGACGAGGTGCCGGAGAGCTGGTGGAAGCTCGACGACCACTACGACCCGGACCCCTTCGCCGAGGACAAGACCTACTGCCGCCGCGGCGGCTTCCTGACCCCCGAGGTCTTCGACCCGGTGGAGTTCGCGATGCCGCCCAAGACGGTGGACTCCACCGGCCTGGTGCAGCTGCTCGCCCTGGTCGTCGCCAAGGAGACCCTCCGGGACGCCGGCCGGGGGAGGGAGAGCTGGTACGACCCGGCACGCACCGGAGTCGTCCTGGGCGTGTGCGGCTCCAACAGCACGCTGATCCCGCTCGCCGCCCGGCTCATGGCGCCGGAGCTGACGAAGCACATGATCCTCTGCGGAGTGCCGGAGGAGAAGGCCGCGGAGATCGTCCGAGTATCCATGACGGCCATGCCGCCCTGGACCGAGGACTCCTTCCCGGGCATCCTCGGCAACGTCGTCTCCGGCCGGATCGCCAACCGGCTGAACCTGGGCGCCGCCAACCACACCGTGGACGCGGCCTGCGCCAGCTCACTCGCCGCGGTGCGCTCGGCCGTCGACGAACTCGTCGGCCGCCGCGCCGACCTGATGCTGACCGGCGGGTGCGACGCGGACAACTCGATCGTGTCGTTCATGTGCTTCAGCAAGACCCCGGCGCTCTCGCCGACCGGCCGGGCCCGACCCTTCGACGTGGACGCGGACGGCACGCTGGTGGGCGAGGGCATCGGCATGCTGGCCCTCAAGCGGCTCGATGACGCCGAGCGCGACGGCGACCGCGTCTACGCCGTGCTGAGGGGGCTCGGCAGCTCCAGCGACGGCAACGCGCAGAGCATCTACGCCCCCTGCGGCGCGGGACAGCTGCGAGCACTGCGCCGCGCCTACGAGGACGCCGACTGCCCACCGGCCTCGGTCGAGCTGGTCGAGGCGCACGGCACGGGCACCAGGGCGGGGGACGAGGTCGAGCTGTCCGCCCTCAACGAGCTCCTCTCGTCCGCAGGGGAGCACCACCACGTGGCCGTCGGCAGCGTGAAGTCGCAGATCGGCCACACCAAGGCGGCGGCCGGAGCGGCCGGACTGATCAAGGCGGCGCTCGCGCTGCACCACAAGGTGCTGCCCCCCACGGCCAACGTGACCACCCCCCACCCGCAGGCGGCCCGCACCGACAGCGCCCTCTACGTCAGCACCACCGCCCGCCCCTGGGTCCTCGGCCCCGCCCGGACGGTGCGCCGCGCCGGTGTGTCGGCCTTCGGCTTCGGAGGGGTCAACTACCACGCGGTCCTCGAAGAGCACACCGCCGGCGGAGAGCGGCGGGAGTCGGCGGCGCACCGTACGGCGCGCGCCTGTCTGTGGCACGCGCCGGACACGCGGGAGCTGCGGCGGATGCTGGAAGGCGGCGCCGCTCCCCAGGAAGGGCCGGTGCCGCCCGGGCACGCCCGCGTGGGCTTCGTCGACACCGGCCCGGAGCGGTACGAGCGGCTGCTGGCCCTCGCCGTCGGCCGGTTGCGCGACGACGGGCGGGCGGAGAGCTGGAGTCACCCCTCAGGCGTCCACTACCGCGGCCGCTCCCTCGCGCCGGAGACCAAGGTGGGCGCGCTGTTCGCCGGCCAGGGCAGCCAGTACGCCGGCATGGGGCTGCACGCCGCCCTCGCCGTGCCCCCGGTGCGTGCCGCGTTCGACGCCGCCAACGCCCTCTTCCCGCACGCCGACAGCCTGGCCGCGGCCGTCTTCCCGCCACCGGGCACCAGCGACGCGGCGACGCGCGGCGAACGGCTGCGCCGCACCGCCTACGCGCAGTCGGCCATCGGAGCCCTGTCCATGGGCCAGTACCGCTACCTGAGGGAGCTCGGACTCAACCCCCACGGCCTGCTCGGCCACAGCTTCGGGGAGCTGAGCGCGCTGTGGGCGGCCGAAGTCCTGGACGACGACGCGTTCACCGCACTGGCACGGGCCCGCGGCCTGGCGATGGAACAGCCACCGGGCCAGGAGACCGACCCCGGGGCGATGGCGGCGGTGCGCACCGGACAGGACGCGCTGACCGAACTCCTCGCGGCATTCCCGGAGCTGGTGGTGTGCAACCGCAACGCCCCGGACGAACACGTGGTCGGCGGCCCCACCGCCGCCGTACGGCGCTTCGTGGAGCGGTGCGCCGCGCGCGGTGCGCAGGCGCGGGAACTGTCCGTCGCCGCCGCCTTCCACACCGCCCATGTGCGGCACGCCGCGGAGGTCTTCGAGACGGCCTGCGCCCAGGCGACCTTCTCCTCTCCGGCGGCGCACGTCTACGCCGACACCGCCGGCGCGGTCTACGGCGACGACGCGGAGGCCAACCGGCGCACTCTGGTCGGGCAGTTGCTGAGCCCGGTGGACTTCGCCGCCCGAGTGGAGGAGATGTACGCCGACGGCGTCCGCGTCTTCGTCGAGTTCGGCCCCGGCCGGACACTGACCCAGCTGGTGGGCCGGATCCTGGGCGGGCGTGAGGCGGAGGCGGTCGCCTGCGACGCGGGCGCCGGGTCGGACAGCGACGTGGCCCTGAAAGAAGCGGCCGTACGGCTGGTCGTCGCCGGACTGCCGCTCACCGGGATCAACCGCTACGACGCCCCGCCACCGCCCGAGCCCCGTACGCCCTCCAAGGCCGCCCGGTCCCTGGACGGCCCGCTGTTCGCGGTGCAGAAGCGGCGTCCGGTCCACGACCGGCTGCTCGCCGAGGCGGCGTCGGCCGCGGACCGGGCAACCGATCCTCGGGAACTCGCCGGCGGGCGCAGCGATCCGCTCACCCGTGCCACCACGGAGTTCCTGACCGCGCACACCCGCTACCTCGACAACCAGGTCCGTACGGCCGAGCATCTGACCGAACTGCTGCGGAAGGGCGCCTCCGACGGGCGCCTCGACGACTCGCTCGCGGCCGCGGTGAACGAGGTGACCGAGGTCAGCCTGGCGATGGGACAAGCGCATGTCCGGGCCGGGGAAGTCGTCACCGAACTGCTCCGGCTGCCCCAGGGCCTGCCGGACGAGGTGACGGAAGCCGTCGGCCTGCCCGGAGCGGACGAGCTTCCGCGACCGCCGCACCAGGGCGGCTCGTCGGCACCCGGCCACGAGCCGGCCCCGGACAGGTCGGCGCTGGCGGAGCTGTGGGACGCCCAGAAGAACGGCGTGGTCATGGAGGCCGGCGCTCCGATGGACATCAGCGAGGTGGACTTCGACGAGCTGGAGCGGGAGTTCCGCACCGTGATCGCCGACAAGACCGGCTACGACCTGGACATGATCGAGCCCGATATGTACATCCAGGCGGACCTGGGCATCGACTCGCTGAAACAGGTCGAGATCGGCGCGGAGATGTGGCGCCGCTACCCGGTGATCGCCCGCAGCGAGATGTACCGCTTCAGTGAGGCCAAGACCGTCCGTGAACTGACCGATCTGCTCCGGGAGTCGTTCACCGACCCGAAGCCGCAGCTACGGATCGGCGCGGCGGGAGGCCCCGCCCGGCTCACCCACGTCGCCCTCCGTGAGCTGCCCGCGGTCGACGTGTGCGACGGTGCCTACGCCGAGCGGCCGCGAGCCCTGCTCCTCGACGACGGGGGCGAACTCCCCGCCGTGCTGGCCGGGGCCCTGGCCGGGCAGGGCTGGCACGTCCTCCGCCTGTGCCTGCCCACGACCGCCACCGAGGACGGCACGGACGTCCGGCAACTGGAGGACTGGACGGAGGAGACGGCCGCCGCGCACCTCGCCGGGCTCCTGGCCGCAGAGCCCCGCCTCGACCTGTGCGTGCTCCCCGTCAGCCGCCGCGGCGACGAGGAGCCGGAGCAGGTCATCGCCCGCCTGCGGCACGCGATCCTCATGGCCAAGCACGTGCGCCCGGCCCTGGAGACGGCGACCGGGGCAGGCCGCCGCGGCGCCCTGGTGACCGTCACCCGGCTCGACGGCGCGCTCGGCTACGCCGGGAGCGGCGGGGACACCACGGCCGCGCTCGCCGGCGGGCTCGGCGGGCTCGTCAAGACCCTGGCCCTGGAAGCGACGACGCTGTTCTGCCGCGCGCTGGACTTCGCGCCGGACCTGCCCGCCGAGCGGCTCGGCGAGGCGTTCATGGCCGAGATCGCCGACGTGGCCACCGGTGTACGCGAAGTCGGCGTGGACGACCGGGGCCGCCGCGCGCCCGAGCTGTCCGCCACCCCCTGGGCCCCGTCCCCGTCCCCCGCGCGGGGCGTGGAGCTCACCGAGGACGACCTGCTGGTGGTCACCGGCGGGGCGCGGGGCATCACCGCCTGGTGCGTGGAGGCACTCGCCCGCGAACACCGCTGCGGCTATCTGCTGCTCGGCCGCACACCACTGGAGGAGGAACCGGCCTGGGCCACCGGGCTCGACACCCCCGAGGAACTGCGCGCCGCCCTGGAGGCACGAGCACGCGAGGCGGGGGAGGACCCCGAAGCGGAACCCGTACGCACCCGCGTCGAGCGGCACGCCGAACAGCTCCGGCAGCAGCGGGAGATCCGGGACCTGCTCACCACCCTGAGCTCCCACGGCGTCGAAGCCCAGTACGCCGCCGCGGACGTCCGCGACGCGGCGGCGGTGGCCGCGGCCCTGGCACCCCACAGGGAACGCGTCACCGGCGTCCTGCACGGCGCGGGAGTCCTGCGGGACCGGCCGCTGACCGAGGTCACAGCGGACTCGGTCGCCGCGGTGGTGGACACCAAACTCACCGGCCTGCACCACGTGCTGAGCGCCCTGGACCCCGCGCGGCTGCGGCACCTGGTGCTCTTCTCCTCGGTCTCCGGCCTCTGGGGCAACCTGCGGCAGAGCGACTACGCCTTGGCCAACGAAAGCCTCAACCGCTTCGGCTGCGCCTTCCAGGCCGCCCGCCCCGGCTGCCGCGTCCTGCCCCTGGCCTGGGGGCCCTGGAGCGGCGGGATGGCGGCCCCCGTGCGGCAGGTGTTCACCGACGCCGGCGTCCCGGTGCTCTCCCGCGAGGAAGGGGGCGCGCACTTCCGCGCCCTGATGGCACCGGGCGGCGACCGCCGGGGAGTCGCCTTCGTCGGCCCGGCCACCGCCCTCTACCAGCGGCTCGACAAGCTCCCCGCCGCCGGGGTGACCGCGCACCGCGAAGTGACCGGCCTCGGCGCGGAACCCGTGCTGCGCGACCACAGCTTCCGCGGTGTGCCGGTCCTGCCGATGACGGCCGCCGTGGGCTGGGCCGTGCACACCCTCGAACTCGCCCACGGCGGCAGCCGGACGGTTCACGAGTGCCGCGACTTCCGCATCGCCCACGGGCTCTCCTTCCCCGACGGGCACCCGCCGCGCCGCTTCCGCGTGCACCTGGCACCCGAAGCAGGGCCGGGCCCAAAGAGCGCGCACGTGACCGTCCACGACACCGGACCCGGCGAGAAGCTGCACTACGAGGGCCGGTTCCTGCTGACCGACGAGACCGACGGGACCGGCGAGGCACCCTGTATGGACCTGCCGCCGTTCACGATCTCCGACGAGCCGCACCCCGGATACACCGACGGCCGCCTCTTCCACGGGCCGTCCCTGGCCGGGCTGCGCGACGTCCTCGAAGAACGGCCGGGCCACCTCGTGGTGGCCGCGCGGATGCCCGACCCGGAGCTGGCCAGGGGGGCCTACGCGGGGCGGCTGTACAGTCCGGCGCTGGCCGACCTGCTGCTTCAGACCGCGCTCCTGGCCCTGCTGGCACTCGCGGACGGCGACACCATCCCCGTCCCCGTGTCCGTCGGGTGCCTGGAGCTGTTCTCGCCGCTCCCCGACGACGAGGCTTTCGTCATCACGGCCGACATCGAGGACAGCGTCGCGGAACTGTTCTCCCGCTGCACGCTCACCGCCTGCGCACCTGACGGGCGGGTCCACCAACGGTGGTGCGACGTACGCACCTTGTGGCTCGACCCGGCCGTCCTCATCGACGGGCTCTCCCCCCGAGGCCAGGACTGACCATGGAAGAGCTCACCTTCGAGGGCGTACCCCTCCCAGGACCCGCCCCGGCCGGCACCGGGAGGGCCGCGGGAACGGAAGCGGCCACAGCGCCCGCCGTGCGCCTGGCCCAGTGCGTACAGCAGGCACACGCCTCCGTGCTCCAGGCCGTCCACGCCGTCACCGCCTGGCAGTTGGCGAAGGCCGGGACGCCGCCCGGTGCCCTGCCGGCCGTCCCCGGCGTCACCGACGTCCTGCACACCGCGGCGGCGGCGCTCGGCACAGCGGGCGTGGACCCGGCCCACGCGAGCCTCACGGTGACCTGGCACCGCCGGCCGTCGCAGGTCGCCGCCGCACTGCGCGTCCGGAGGCGAGGCGACCGATGGGAGGTCCTCGCCGCGGACGAGGCCGTCGCCGATCTCGCCATCGCGCGGGGCGACCCGTGGCCGCCCCGCGAGCCGCCCCGCCACCCGCCCGACCCCCGGCCCCTGGCCCGTACCACGGTGAACAGCCTGACCGCGGCCGGGCTGGACGCCCTCGCCGCCGGGGACTTCGCGGGCGTCCTCGGCGCCGCCTTCGACCAGCGGGACCAGCCGCCCGACGCGCTGCCCGCCCCCTGGCCCGCCCGCACGCTCGATGCCGTCACCACCATCGACCCTCGCGGCGGCCGCTACGCCCAGGGCTTCGTGCGCGCCACCGCGCACCTGCCCGCCGACGGGCACCCATGGCCGCACCTCCTCGCCATGGCCATGGAAGCGCTGCGCGTCCACGCCTTCCACCAGGGCCTCCACCTGTGCCTGCCCGGCGCGCGTCCGGGCCCGCTGACCGGGCGTCCCGTCCTGGTGGAGATGGCGGGCGCCCCCGCGCCCGGCCCGGCCGAGCTGTGCCTGGACGTCGAGATCTCCGCAACCGGCATGCTGCCGCGCCCCCACGTGATCGCCGACTGCCACATCACCTCGGACGACCGGCCGTTGGCCCGCATGCGCGACGTGGGGATCGCGCTCCACGAGCGGCCCGGACTCGACCTCCTGGACCCCCACCGGCGCAGCTACCGCAAGAGCGTGAACGGGCAGCGGGCCTGGGCCGACGAGCTGCACGCGGCGGCCTTCGCCGAAGGCGACCACAGGGAGTTCCGCCTGCCCGGCATCGGCCCCCTGATCACCGCCCCGGTCCGCCCCCGGCTGCCCCGCGGCGACCTGCGCATGCTGGACCGCATCCAGCGGGTGGAGGGCGAATGGGGGGAATACCTGCCCGGCAGCGGCGGGACCGGTGAGTACGACGTGCCGGAAGACCCCTGGTACGTACGGGAGAACGGCGGCACGCTGCCACAGCTGGCCCTCATGGAGATCGCACTCCAGCCGGCCGGCCTGTTCAGCGGAGCGCTCGGCGTCTCGGGCGAATACCCCGACCGCGACCTGAGCTGCCGCAATCTCGACGGTACGGCCCGCCTGCTGCGCGAGACCGAGCTGCGTGGCGCCACCGTGGAGCAGCAGGTCACCCTGCGTGCGCACTCCGCGCTGCCCGGCGGCATCATGCACCGCTACGACTTCGCCCTGCGCACCGGGGGCGAGACCTTCTACACCGGTGAGGCGGTCCACGGGTTCCTCACCCCCGAACTGCTGGCCCAGCAGCAGGGACTCGATGGCGGCGCCCACGTCCCGCCGTGGCTGGACCGGCAGTCCCCGGCCCCCGACGCGCACCGGCTGGACCTGCGCGAGGACACCCGGCTGGGCCATGGACGGCTGGCGCTGCTGGAGGACGTGATCCTCGTGCCCGAAGGGGGTGACCACGGCAACGGCTACGTCCTGTGCACCAAGCCGGTGCGCCCCGACGACTGGTACTTCCACCACCACTTCTTCCGGGACCCGGTGATGCCGGGCTCCGCCGGAGTGCAGATGCTCTACCAGGCCGTGCACGCCTTCGCCCTGCACACCGGCCTGCTGGCGGACCTGCCGGGGGCGCGCTGCGCGGTTGCGGTCGGGGAGGAGCTGCACTGGTCCTACCGCGGCCAGATCCTGCGCGAGCACCAGCGGGTCCGCGGCGAAGTGCACATCCGTGAGGCCCGTCGGCGGGGCGAGCGGCTGCTCCTGTGCGCCGACGGCAGCATCTGGCGCGACGGCCTGCGCATCTACCAAGTGGACAACATCGCGCTCGACATCCGGGAGAGCGGGGAGGGCCACCGGTGACCTCGACGGATGTGCGGTACGGGCCGGACGGGGTCTACGAGGTGCTCGCCGACCTCGACCGCCCCTGCTACATCGTCAGCCAGGGCGGCCGGATCGGCGCCACCTCGCGGCAGCCCGCCCCGGGCGGCACCCTCACCACGCTCGCGGCGGCCGCGCCGCAGCACCCCACGCAGCTCGGCTCCGCCGAGTTCCGCCGCCACCACGGGGTGCGCCACGCCTACATGGCCGGTTCGATGGCCGGTGGCATCTCCGGCGAGGAGTTCGTCACCGCACTGGCCCGCGCCGGTCACCTGGCGTCCTTCGGCGCGGCAGGGCTGCCCGCGGACCGCATCGACCAGGCCCTGCGGCTCCTGCGGCACACGCTCGGCACGGCCGGCACACCGTACGCCTGCAACCTCATCCACAACCCCCTCGCTCCCACCCAGGAACGCGACTGCGTCGACGCCTGCCTGCGCCACGGTGTGCGCTGCGTCGAAGCGTCCGCCTTCGTCCAGCTGACGCCCGACCTCGTGCGCTACCGCCTCACCGGGCTGAGCGACGACCGCACCACCGGGGTGCGGGCCGAGCACCGGATCGTCGCCAAGGTCTCCCGTCCCGAGACGGCCGAGCTGTTCCTGCGCCCGGCGGCCGACGAAGTCGTCGCCGACCTCCTGGCACGCCGTCTGATCACCCCCGAGCAGGCCCGGCTGGCCCGTTCGGTTCCGATGGCCGACGACATCACCGTCGAGGCCGACTCCGGCGGGCACACCGACCGCCGCCCCCTGGCCGTCGTGCTGCCCGCCGTCGTGCGCCTCCGGGACCACCTGGCGCGCGGGCATCCGCCCACCGCCCGGGTGCGGGTCGGCGCTGCGGGCGGCATCGGCACCCCGGAGGCGGTCGTCGCGGCGCTGACGCTGGGTGCCTCCTACATCGTCACCGGCTCGGTCAACCAGGCGTCCACCGAGGCCGCCACCTCGCCCGATGTGAAGAGGCTGCTGGCCGCGGCGGGGCTGGCCGACTGCACCATGGCGCCCGCGGCCGACCTGTTCGAGCAGGGCGTGACCGTGCAGGTCCTCGGCCGGGGCACGATGTTCGCCACCCACGCCGACCGCCTCTACCGTGTCTACCGCGCCCACGACGGCCTGGAGGACCTGCCCTCCGCCGAGCGCGACCATCTGGAGCGGCGCGTCCTGCGCCGCCCGCTGGACCTGGTCTGGCACGACACCGCCGCCTACCTCAAGACCCACCACCCGCGGGGATACGCGCGGGCCGAGCGGGATCCCAAGTACCGCATGGCGATGGTCTTCCGCTGGTACCTCGCCATGGCCTCGCGTTGGGCCGTCACCGGGGAAGCCGAGCACCGCCACCACTTCCAGATCTGGTGCGGCCCCGCCATGGGCGCCTTCAACGCCTGGACCGCGGGCAGCGAACTGGCCGACCCCGCGCAGCGCCACGCCGCCACCGTCGCCGGCCAGCTGCTGCGCGGCGCGGCCTTCCACAGCCGCGTGACCCAACTGCGCCTGGCCGGCGTACGCCTGCCCGCCGCGTGCGCCACCTACCGCCTCCCTCCGGCCCCGCCACGCTGACCGGCCGGGCGCACGGGTCAGGCCGTGCGGCGGCGCAGGGTGGCGGCGCCGAGGGCCAGGACGAGGAGGGCGCAGCCGGAGACGACGGCGATGTCGCGGACGAAGCCGGCGGTGACGGAGGCGTGGTGGACGACCTGGTCCATGGCGTCGACCGCGTAGGACATCGGCAGGACGTCGGAGACGGCCGACAGCACCGGTTGCATCGTGCCGCGCGGGGCGAAGAGCCCGCACAGCAGCAGCTGGGGCAGGATCACGGCCGGCATGAACTGCACCGCCTGGAACTCGGAGGCGGCGAAAGCCGAGACGAAGAGGCCGAGGGCCGTGCCGAGCAGCGCGTCGAGCAGGGCGACCAGGAGCAGCAGCCAGGGGGACCCGGTGACGTCGAGGCCGAGCAGCCACACCGAGAGGGCGGTGGCGAGCGCGGACTGCAGGACGGCGAGCAGGCCGAAGGCGAGGGCGTAGCCGCCGATGAGGTCGCCCTTGCCGAGCGGCATGGCGAGCAGGCGCTCCAGCGTGCCGGAGGTGCGCTCGCGCAAGGTGGCGATCGAGGTCACCAGGAACATCGTGATCAGCGGGAAGATGCCGAGCAGCGAGGCGCCGGTGGAGTCGAAGACGCGGGGGTCGGCGTCGAACACGTACCGCAGCAGGGCGATGAGCAGGCACGGGACGACGAGCAGCAGCGCGATGGTGCGGGGGTCGTGGCGCAGCTGGCGCAGTACGCGGGTGGTGGTGGCGAGGGTGCGGGAGGCGTTCATCAGGCGGTTTCCTTACGGGAGTCGGCCCGTGCCGCGGGCCTTCGCCTCGTCGACGAGGTGGAGGAAGGCGTCCTCGACGGTCGCCGAGCCCGTGCGGGCCCGGAGCGCGTCCGGCGAGTCGTCGGCGAGGACCCGCCCCTCCCGCATGAGCAGCAGTCGCCCGCAGCGCTCGGCCTCGTCCATGACGTGGGAGGAGACGAGGAGGGTGACGCCGCGCTCCGCGATGCGGTCGAAGAGGGCCCACAGGTCGCGGCGCAGCACGGGGTCCAGGCCGACGGTCGGCTCGTCGAGGACGAGGAGTTCGGGCGTGCCGAGCAGGGCGACCGCGAGGGAGACGCGGGTACGCTGGCCGCCCGAGAGGCGACCGGCGAGGGCGTCGGCGTGACCGGTGAGGTCGACGTCCTCGATGACGCGGGTGACGTCCTCGCGGCGGCCCCGGGCGGCGGCGCGGCCGGGGGTGAGGATCTTGGCGAAGTAGTCGAGGTTCTGGCGTACCGTCAAGTCGTCGTAGACGGACGGGTCCTGTGTGACGTATCCGACGCGGGAGCGCAGGGAGGCGCTGCCGGACGGCCTGCCGAAGACCTCGAGGGTGCCGGTCACCTTGGCCTGGGTGCCGACGACGGAGCGCATGAGGGTGGACTTGCCGCAGCCGGACGGCCCGAGTAGACCGGTGACCTGGCCGCGGGGGATGTCGAAGCCGAGGCCGTCCAGCACCGTCCGGGAGCCGCGGACGACGGTCAGCCCGCGGGCCCGGACGGCCGGGGCGGCGGCGTCCGGGGGCATCTGGCCCGGCTCGGAGCCCAGCATATTCGCCATACGTTGAATAATGCTCCTCGCGAGGCGCCCAGGTCAAAGGCGCAGGTGACGGCGCGCCTACGGGCTGACCGCGAGCACGATGTAGGCCGCCAGGAGGGAGAGGTGCACGCCGCCCTGGAGCGGGGTGGCGCGGCCCGGGATCACGGTCAGGGTGCCGACGGCGACGGTGAGGGCGAGCAGCACCATGTGGGTGGCGCCCAGGCCCAGGACGAGCGGGCCCTCCAGCCAGACCGAGGCCACCGCGACCGCCGGGATGGTCAGGCCGATGCTGGCCATGGCCGACCCGAGGCCGAGGTTGAGGCTGGTCTGCACGCGGTCGCGGCGGGCCGCGCGCACGGCGGCGATCGTCTCGGGCAGCAGCACCATCAGGGCGATGACGACGCCGACGACCGAGGCGGGCAGGCCGGCGGCGGCCACGCCGGACTCGATGGTGGGGGAGACGCCCTTGGCCAGGCCGACCACCGAGATCAGGGCGACGGCGAGCAGGGCGAGGCTGGTCAGGGCCGTGCGGGTGGAGGGCGGGTCGGCGTGGTCGTCGCTGTCGATGACCTCGCCGCCGGCGGTCACCGGGAGGAAGTAGTCGCGGTGACGGATGGTCTGGGTCGCGACGAACAGGCCGTAGAGGGTCAGCGCGGCGAGCGCGGCGAAGACGAGCTGGGCCGTGGAGAACCGCGGCCCCGGGGTGCTGGTGGTGAACGTCGGCAGGACCAGGCTCAGCCCGGCCAGCGTCGCCACCGTCCCGAAGGCCGCGCCGGTGCCCTCCGCGTTGAACACCGCGACCCGCCGCCTGAGCGCGCACACCAGCAGGGACAGTCCCACGATGCCGTTGCAGGTGATCATGACGGCGGCGAAGACGGTGTCGCGGGCCAGCGTGCTGCTCTTCTCGCCGCCGTCCGCCATCAGCGTCACGATGAGGGCCACTTCGATGACGGTGACCGCGACGGCCAGCACCAGTGACCCGAACGGTTCGCCCACCCGGTGCGCGATCACTTCCGCGTGATGCACGGCGGAGAGCACCGCACCGGCCAGGAAGCAGCTCACCAGGGCCACCGCCCCGGCGGACAGTGACCGCCCCCAGGTCAGGGCCAGGACGAGGGCGGCCAGGAGCGGAATGACGACGGGCCAGTACGTGACAAGTGAGCGGAAGCGAGTATTCACGCCACAAGCTTCGCAGATCGCCCAGTGGTATCCATTTCGGTTGCCATGCGACAGCGCGTCGGATGTCGCCGAGGGCTCCTCGGGCGCCCCCGGCCGGTCCGCGCGAGCGCTTCACGGCACACGATGTGCTGAACCGTGCTCCGGAAGCGGTTGCCGGGCAACTGCGGGTGGAAACCCACAAGATGGACATCCCGCCTGCTCGACCCGTCGAGCCGATCCAGGAGTTGAGCGCATGGCCGTGAGTTTCTCCCGCAACATCCGCCCCCTCTTCACCGCGATGGACGTCGAGCACATGAGGGACTTCGGCGTCGCGCTCGACGATTTCGCCTACATGTCCGTTCCGGGCAATGCCCAGAATGTGTTTCAACAGCTGTCCAGCAAGCGGATGCCCCCGCCCGACAGCGGTGAGAACACCTGGTCGGATGCCGACCTCCAGCTCTTCAAGGACTGGATGGACGGCGGATTCCAGCCGTAGCCCCACCCGATCCGGAGCGGCGCCGCCCCCGAGCCCTCAAAGACACGGGACGCCGGGCTGTCCGGGCGACCCCGCGGCGTGTGCGCCGTCGCTCCGGAGGCCCGGCCCCGCACAGTGAAGCCGGGGCCGGCACCGGCCCCGGTCGTCGAGGAACGGAGACGGTGATGACGGTGACCAGCGGCGGGACGGCGCTGGCCGAGGCCATGGTGCGAGGCGTGGGCAGCGGGGAGATGCGCGCGGCGACCCGGCTCCTGGGCGCCCACCGCGACGGCTACTGGCTGAGGCGGTTCGCCGAGGAGGACGGGCTCCCCTCCGGCGGCCCGTCGCTCATCGACCGCACCGGCACGCACGCGTCCGTCGACTGGGCCGCGGTCGGGCTGCGCCTGTTCGACGTGCCGCGATCGCTCTCGGCCACCCCGAGCGAGATCGCCGTCCTGGAGTGCGCCACGTCCCTCGTGGGCCGGTGCGGTGTGACGCTGCAACACGTCCTGCGCGCCGTCGACGACAGCGAGTTCCGTCTCATCACCCGGGCCATGACCGAGGCCGCCTACGGCGAAAGGGCCCTCGACCTGTTCCTGTGAGGCGAGCCGCCTCCCTGCCCCTCCCGTGCCGCAACTGCCGTTCCCGGCATGCGGCAAGGCGCTGCCCGCGGCGCGTACCGCGGCTGGCACCATGAGCGGGTAGAGAGGAATGGATCATGCTCAGAAGACACCGAATCCGGCGGCCCGCACTCGCCGCGCTGACCACCCTGGGTGTGGCCGCGGGCATACTGCCCGCGGCCGCCGCGGAACCGGCCCACGGCGGCCCCGGCAGCGAACAGGCCAGGACCCAGGCGTACATGGACCGCGTGGCACACTCCCCGACGGAACTCAGGCGCTTCATGGCGGAGTTGCCCAAGGGCGGCGACCTGCACCAGCACCTGGACGGGGCGGTGCGGGCGGAGTCCCTGATCGGATACGCGGCACGGGACCACAAGTGCATAGACACCACGACCTACACCGTCACACCGGGACTACAGCCGTGCCCGGCCGGACAGCGCCCGGCCCAGGACGCGCTGCGGCCCGGCCCGCTCCACCGGCGCGTCGTCGAGGCATGGTCCATGCAGGACTTCACCCTCCCGCCCGACGGTGACCCGCAGCCCGGCCACGACCACTTCTTCGCCACGTTCGGGAAGTTCGAGGAAGCGACCGTCGGCCACGACGCGGACATGCTCGCCGAAGTGGCCCGGACCGCGGCTCGCGAACACACCGGCTATCTCGAGACCCTGGTCACGGTGGGGACATCGCCCCTCAACCGGCTCGTCGACCGCGTACACCCCCGCGATCCCGGCCCCGGCGGCCTCGCCGAGTTCTACTCCACGCTGACGGCCGCCCCGCAGTTCCACGACGTGGTCCGCCAGGCCGCGGCGGAGATCGACCGCGGCTACAGCGGCTACCGCGAGCAACTGGGCTGCGACCGGCGGCCCGCCCAGGAAGCCTGCCGGGTCGCCATCCGCTTCGACTACCAGGTCCTGCGCGCCCAGAGCCCGCGCTACGTCTTCGCCGAGCAGATCCTCGGCTCCGAACTCGCACGCCAGGGGCTCGGCCGGGTGGTCGGGGTGAACATGGTCCAGCCCGAGGACGACCCGATCGCCCTGCGGGACTACGCGCTGCACATGAAGATGATGGGCTACCTCAAGTCCCGGGCCCCGTCCGTGCGCACGACCCTGCACGCCGGTGAACTCGTCAAGGGACTCAGCGGCGTACGCGACGACGACCTGGCCTTCCACATCAATGAGGCCGTCGGCACGGCCCACGCCGACCGCATAGGGCACGGCGTCGACCTCGCCCACGAGAAGGACCCCCGGGCACTGGCCGCCCGGATGCGCGAGCGGCACGTCCTCGTCGAAGCGCCCCTGACCAGCAACGCCCAGATATTGCGCGTCAACGGCGACCGGCACCCGCTGCGCACCTACCTCGACGCGGGGGTGCCGGTCGCGCTGGCCACCGACGACCCGGGCGTCAGCCGCGGCGACCTGACCGAGGTCTTCCAACGGGCCGTCACCGAACAGGGCCTGACCGTCGCACAGCTGCGGACCCTGGCGCGCGCCTCGCTGGACCACGCCTTCGTCGAGGGCCCGAACCTGTGGCAGGAGCAGGACCGCTACGACACCTTCGCGGGCCCCTGCCGGGCCGACACCCCCGCCCCCGGGCGGCAGCCCGGCGCCGGCTGCCGGGCGTTCCTGGCGGCGAGCCCCAAGGCGCGGCTGCAATGGAAGCTCGAGACGGACTGGCGAGCCTTCGAGAGCCGCTACGCACGCCGCTGAGCACTAGAGCGCGACTAGAGCTCGACAAGGAGCTCTTCGAGCCCGCGCATGACGTACCCCGGCTTCCACCGGGGCTCCGAGACGAGCCGGAGCCCCGGTGCCTGGCGCACCAGCTCACCGAACACCGCCTGGAGTTCCACGCGGGCGAGCGGAGCGCCCAGGCAGTAGTGGATCCCGGCGCCGAAGGCGAGGTGGGCGTTGTCCCCGCGGGTGATGTCGAGGCGCGACGGGTCCGGGAACCTGGCCGGGTCGTGGTGGGCCGAGCCGAAGAGGAGGGCCACCTCGCTGCCGCGCGGCACCGGCGTGCCGCCCACCTCGATGTCGTCCAGGACCCAGCGCTCGAACAACTGCAGCGGAGTGTCGTAGCGGAGCACCTCCTCCACCGCCCCGGGCACGAGCGCCGGATCGTTCCGCAGCGCGGCGAGCTGCTCCGGGTGCCGCAGGAGGGCGGACCAGCCGTTGCCCGTGGCGTTGACCGTGGCCTCGTGGCCGGCGTTGAGGAGCAGGACACAGGTCGAGACCATCTCCTGCTCGCTCAGCCGGTCGCCCTCGTCGTGCGCGGCTATGAGCGCGCTGATGAGATCGGAACCGGGCGCCGCGCGCCGGGCGGCGATCAGTTCACGCAGGTACGCCGAGAATTCGAGGGACGCCGTGACGGCCCGGCCGGCCGTCTCCTCGGACGGGTCGAGCTCGTACATCCCGCAGATGCCGGCCGACCACGGGCGCAGCAGCGGACGATCGCTCTCCGGGATGCCGAGCATGTCGGCGATGACGGCGACCGGCAGCGGCTCGGCGACCGCCTGGAGCAGATCGCCGCCGCCGTCCGCGACCAGCGAGGCGACGAGGCCGGACGCCAGCCGTTCGACCGAGGGCGCCAGCGCGCTCACCGTACGCGGGGTGAACGCCTTGGACACCAGGCGGCGGACCCGGCCGTGGGCTGGATCCTCCAGGTCGAGCAGCCCGTACCCGTTCAAGGTGGTGAACGGCTCGTGCGCCGCCGGAGGCGGGGTGCGGCCGAACTCCTCGTGCGTGAAGCGGTGCAGATACGTACGGCCGAGGCGGCGGTCGCGCAGCAGGGCCTGCACGTCCTCGTAGCGGGGGATCAGCCACTGGCCGGTGGGGGCGAACCAGTGGGCGCCTCCTTCCTCGCGCAGCGTCGCGTAGACGGGGTACGGGTCGGCGACGAACGACGGCGACCACGGGGCGAAGTCAGACGTTGCGCTCATGCCGCCGCACAGTAGCGGCACCGCCGCGGGAGACGCACGGCCTCAGTCGCCTGCGCCCCGGCCGTCCAGCTCACCGAGGAACTCCACGAGCGCGGCGTTGACCTCGTCGGGCCGCTCCTGCTGGGTCCAGTGGCCGCAGCCGGGCAGGGTCAGGCTTCGGCGCAGCTTCGGCGCGGTGCGGTCCAGGGAGGCCAGCAGCTTGTCCGCGTCGGGGAAGCCGCGGACCAGATCGCGGTCACCCGCCACGTACAGCGCGGGCACCTCGATGCCCCGCCCGTGGAAGGGCGCGAGCAGTTCCCAGTTCCGGTCGAGGTTGCGGTACCAGTTCAGCCCTCCGGTGAAGGCGCGCTCGCCATGGTGGCCGTACTCCCGCACGAAGACGTCGATGTCGCCCTCGTCGAGCCAGCCGGGCAGCCGCTCCGGCTCCGGCATGGTGTCCAGGAGCGTGCGGCCCTCGGGGACGACCCACGGGCGGGGCGGGTCGTTGCGCGGGGACTCGCCCGAGCCGCCGGTCAGGAGGGAGCGGAACGACCTGGCCGGATCGCGTGCCAACTCGGCGTCGGCGACACCCGGTTCCTGGAAGTACAGCTGGTAGAAGCCGTCGCCGAGCACCGAGCGCAGGGCCGGCAGCGGGGGGAGAGGCCCGCGCGGCGCGGGCGGGACGCTCAGGCCCGCCACGGCGCGTACGACGTCCGGGCGCAGCATGGCCGTCGTCCAGGCGACCGGCGCGCCCCAGTCGTGGCCGACGACCACCGCGCTGCTCTCGCCGAGCGCGTGGATCAGCCCGACGACGTCGCCAGTGAGGTGCAGCATGCTGTACGCGGCGATGTCGTCGGGCTGCTCGCTGCGGGCGTAGCCGCGCTGGTCCGGCGCGACCACCCGGTACCCGGCCTCGGCGAGCGGCCCGAACTGGTGCCGCCAGGAGTACCAGCATTCGGGGAAGCCGTGCAGCAACAGCACCAACGGCCCCCGCCCCTGCTCGGCGATGTGCAGTCTGACGCCGTTCACCTCGACGAACCGGTGCTCCACCGCGCTGGTCATCCGTCCTCCTGCCCTCGCTGCCGACCGGGTTGCCGTCACGGACACGCGCCGCGAGGCGTGTTCAACAGTACGGGCCGGCTCGCGGCAGTCACAGATGTGCGCCTGACGGGGACCGGGACGCACCGGAAAGCGGCGGGCCCTCCTCGCGCGCGGTCCGGCGGCGCGGTTCACCGGGAGTCGCCGGGGTACGTGGGCGTGGGGGCGACGGTGCCTCATCCGACCAGCGCGAGAAGGGACTTCGGTCATGGTCTTGAAGCGGCCTCACGAGGACGGACGCGGAAGCCGCGACGTCGAGCTCAACCCCATCTTCAGCCGGGAGCCCGTCACGGTGCCCCGGTACGCCCTGCCCGAGCGGGAGATGGGTGCGGACGTGGCCTATCAGCTCGTGCACGACGAGCTGATGCTGGACGGCAACGCCCGCCTGAACCTGGCGACCTTCGTCAGCACGTGGGCGGAGCCGCAGGCCGAGCGGCTCATGGCCGAGTGCGCCGACAAGAACATGATCGACAAGGACGAGTACCCGCAGACGGCCGAGCTGGAGACGCGCTGTGTGCACATGCTGGCCCGGCTGTGGCACGCCGAGGACCCGCACGAGGCGATGGGCTGCTCGACCACCGGGTCGAGCGAGGCGGCGATGCTGGGCGGGCTCGCGCTCAAGCGGCGCTGGCAGCACCGGCGCCGCGCCGAGGGCAGGCCCACCGACCGGCCCAACCTGGTCATGGGCATCAACGTGCAGGTCTGCTGGGAGAAGTTCGCCGACTACTTCGAGGTGGAACCCCGCTACGTCCCCATGGAAGGCGACCGCTTCCACCTCAGCCCCGAGACGGCGGCCGAACTGTGCGACGAGAACACCATCGGCGTCGTCGCCGTCCTCGGCTCGACGTTCGACGGCAGCTACGAACCCGTCGCGGACATCGCGGCGGCCCTCGACGACCTCCAGGCCCGTACCGGCCTCGACGTGCCCATCCATGTGGACGGCGCCTCCGGTGCCATGATCGCGCCCTTCCTCGACCAGGAGCTGGAGTGGGACTTCCGGCTTCCGCGGGTGGCGTCGATCAACACCTCCGGCCACAAGTACGGCCTGGTGATGCCGGGCGTCGGCTGGGCGCTGTGGCGCGACGCGGCCGCCCTCCCCGAGGACCTGGTCTTCCACGTCAACTATCTGGGCGGCGACATGCCCACCTTCGCGCTGAACTTCTCCCGGCCCGGCGCCCAGGTGATCGCGCAGTACTACAACTTCCTGAGGCTGGGCTTCGACGGCTACCGCAGGGTGCAGCAGACCTGCCGGGACGTCGCCGTCCGCCTCGCCGCGCAGATAGCCAAGCTGGATGAGTTCGAGCTGGTCACCGACGGCAGCGACATACCGGTCTTCGCCTTCAAGGTGCGCGACGGCATCGCGGGCTTCTCCGTCTTCGACGTCTCCGCGGCCCTGCGCGAGCGCGGCTGGCTGGTCCCCGCCTACACCTTCCCGGAGAACAGGACCGACCTGGCCGTACTGCGTATCGTCGTGCGCAACGGCTTCAGCCACGACCTGGCCGACCTGCTGCTGGAGGATCTCAACCGGGTGCTGCCGCGCCTGCGGAAACAGAGCGCGCCCCACCGCGACTCCGATGACGCCGGGGGCTTCGCGCACGGCGCCGAGACGAAGAATCCGCAGCGGGCCGGCCGGCACTGACGCACACCGCCGGACGAGCGACGACAAGGAGCCTCCATGTGCCGACTCTTCGGTCTGACCAGCGCGCCCGTACGCACACGCGCCACCTTCTGGCTGCTGGACGCCCCCGACAGCCTCAGCCGGCAGAGCCACCGGGATCCCGACGGCACCGGCCTCGGCTACTTCGACGCGCTGGGCGTCCCGCACCTGCACAAGGCGCCCATCGCGGCGTACGAGGACCGCTGCTTCGCCCAGGAGGCCGAACACGTCGAGTCGGCGACCTTCCTGGCCCACGTGCGCTACGCCTCGACGGGCAGTCTGGAGGAGCGCAACACCCATCCCTTCCTCCAGGAGGGCCGGCTCTTCGCCCACAACGGCGTCATCGAGGGTCTGGGCGCGCTCGACGACGAGCTGGGGGACGCCCGGTCGCTGGTCGCCGGTGACACCGACTCCGAGCGGTTCTTCGCCCTGATCACCCGTGAGATCCGGACGCACGCGGGCGACGTCGCCGCCGGGATCGCGCACGCGGCCCGCTGGGTCGCCGAGCACCTGCCCGTCTACGCCCTCAACCTCGTCCTCACCACGCGCGACGAACTGTGGGCCCTGCGCTATCCCGACACCCACGAGCTCTACGTCCTCGACCGTGACGCCGGCGGCCAGCACGGTGACCGGCACCTCGACCACAGCGGCACCCGAGGCCGCATGCGCGTCCACTCGCAGGACCTGGCGGCGACACCGGCGGTCGTGATCGCCAGCGAACGCCTGGACGACAACCCGCGCTGGAGACTCATGGAATCCGGTGAGCTCCTCCACGTCGGCCCGCGGCTCGACATCACCAGCCACATGGCACTGCCCGATCCACCGGCACACCGGCTGACCCTGGCCGACCTGCGCCCCGAGGCGGCGGCTTCGCAGAAGGCGGGCTGAGGCCGGCCGTACCGCTCACCGGAAATTCTCCGCGGTCGACGCCTGGATATTGTCATGGGGCCGACAACCTGCTCCGCTGGCGATGAGGCGTCGGACGACGAGCGGGCGCCGCCGCGCAGTTGTACGGCGCGGCGGCGGAAGAGAGAGCGATATGGGTGTCTACGGCCAGGACTGGGCGAGTTACCAGTCGTCGGAACCGGATGTGTCAGGACTCGGCTTCGCCTTCGTCAAGGTCACCGAGGGCCTGTCGTACGTCAACTCCAAGTGGGTGGCGCAGCGGGACCACGCCAAGGCCCACGGGCTGGTGTGGGGCGCGTACCACTACCCCCACATGGCCAACGCCCCGCGTGCCGAGGCCGATTACTTCCTCCGCCAGGTCGCCTGGCGGCCGGGCGATCTCGTGGTCCTCGACTGGGAGGGCTACGACGACGCCAACCAGGGCGTGCCGCGCGCCCGCCAGGCCGCGTACAAGGAGGCGTGGCTGCGGTACGTCAAGCGCGAGCTGCCGTACAACCCGGTCGGGATGTACGCCAACCTCGACTACTGGCGCAACGTGGACACCACCGGCTACTACTGCGACTTCCTGTGGATCGCCACCGCCGGACGGGCCGCCGGGCGCCCGGGCATCCAGGCCGACTGGCTCTTCCACCAGTACAGCGACTCCGGCGGTGTCGACCGCGACTACTGCCACCTCGGCAGCGTCAGGGAACTCCGCGCCTGGGCCTTGTCGTTCCGGCCCGCACCCCCCACCGCTTCCTACACGGAGGACGACATGCTCGCCTTCTTCACCGTGCCCCCGAACACGGACTTCGACCTGCCGGTCGAGCCCGCGGGAACGACCTCGGCTCCCCAGGGGGCGGCCCGCAACGGTCCGGCCTGGGTCGCCCTGGCACCGCAGGGCGCGGACGGGCAGGTGACCACCACCCTCCACCAGGAGGGCGGCACCTGGGGCAGCTCCAGCCGCGCGGGCGTGACCGTGGCGGGCAGCAAGCACCTGATCGCGCTGCCCTCCGACGGCACGGTCGACAAGGTGCGCATCCGCTCCACGGTGCCGCTCGTCGGCTACGTCGTCGGCCGCCAGGTCGCCTGAACCCTCCACTTCGCCGACGGATCAGTCGACGGATTCCATGAAGCTCAGCATGCGCCTGTTGACCTCGTCCGCGTGATCGATCTGCGGGCCGTGTCCGGTGTCCGAGACGATCTCGGCACGGGCGCCCGCTATCAGGCGCGGGACGCGCTCCACCTGCCGTCGCGGGTGCACGAGCAGGCTTCGCTTGCCGAGCACCAGATAGAGCGGGGTGCGGATGGTGCGCAACTCGTCCTCGGTGAGGGGGAGCGGAGCCGGCCGGCGGATGCGGTAGGCGCGCACCCCCGCCCTGACCATGGCCTGCAGCTCGGGAACGATGAGGACCGGCTGCTCCAGCCACGCCGCCAGGCGCGGGCGCAGTGCCTTGGGGGCGAAGGTCGCGAAGAGACTGACGAAGATCCATACGAAGAAGCGCAGCCCCACCTTCTCCAGGCCGCCGGGGTCGAGCGGAATCGCCGAGGCGAGGCGGCCGGGCCTGTGGTGCGCCTGGTTCAGGACCAGCCAGCCGCCGTAGGAGGAGCCGACGAGATGGACGCGGTCGAGGCCGAGGCCGGCGAGCGTCTCGTCCAGCCACTGTGCGGCGCGTTCGGGCTGGTGGATGGCTACGCGCTGCACGCTGCGGCCCGGGTCGCCTGGGGTGTCGATCGCGTAGACGGGCCGTTCGGCGCTGAGCGCCGCGGTGTTCGGGTACCACATCGCGGAACACGAGCCCGCCCCGTGGACCAGGACGACCGGGGTGCGCGACCGCGCGGCGGGGTCCGTGGGGCCGTACCGGTAGACGTGCGTGGTGCCGAAGCTCGTCTCCACGTCCACCTCCTCCAGGGCGGGCGCGCCCATGGCGTAGAGCGCGTCGCACGCCGCGAAGTAGCGGTCGCGCAAGGAGTCGTTCACATAGCGGCCGACGTCGGCCTGGGGGCGGGTCTTTGTCTCGGGCACGGTGGGTACCTCCGGGAGCAGCCGTCCTTGGTGATACGACCGTACCATGATGGTGATACGGGCGTACCATGAAGGTGCCGGCAGGGCCCGAGCAGAGGAACCGACGAGCGGAGACGCGAAGATGCCCAAGCACGTGGATCACGACGTACGCCGTGCCGAGATCGCGGAGGCGCTCGTCCGGGTCGCCGGGCGACGCGGACTGCACGCCGTCGGGATGCGTGACGTGGCGGCGGAGGCGGGGGTGTCGCTGCGCCTTGTGCAGTATTACTTCCAGACCAAGGAGAAGCTGCTCCTCTACGGACTCCACCACCTGGCCCGCGGCTTCGGCGAGCGGGTCGCCGCCCGCGTCCGGGCGGCGGGCGACGACCCGGGCCTGCGCGCGGTGATCGAGGCGCTCTTGACGGCCGCGCTGCCGACGGACGAGGAGAGCCGCCGCTTCCACCTGCTCTACACCTCGTACGCCGTCCTGGCCGTCACGGACGAGTCGCTCGCCGCGCAGCCGTTCATCGCCAGCCCCGACGCCGCCGAGGCCACCGTGGCCGGCCTGCTCCAGAAGGCGGAGGAGGCCGGCCTCACCGCCCCCGGCGTCGACGCGCGCGCGGAGGCGATCAGCCTGCTCGCCATGTCGGCGGGCCTGGGCACGAGCGTCCTGGTGGGCCAGCGCGACCCGGAGACGGCGGCGGGAATCCTGACCCGTCATCTGGACCGGATCTTCCGGTAGGGCGTGCGGTTTCGCCCTGTCAGGTCAGAGCGTGCGGCCGAAGAGGTCCAGCAGCGCCGCCCAGTGGCGTTCGGCGGCCTCGGCGCTGTAGGAGGCGGTGTCGGCCTGCGTGAAGCCGTGGGCGGCGCCGGTGTAGACCTCGCACCGGTGACGCACGCCCGCCTCGGTGAGGGCCTTCTCCAGCCGCTCCATCTGCTCGGGCGGCATGGCGTGGTCCTGATCGGCGTGCCCGAAGTACAGCTCGGCGGTGATGCGGTCGGCGAGCAGGTGCGGACTGTCCGGGGCGGTCGAGGCGAGGTGCCCGCCGTGGAACCCGGCCGCCGCGGCGACCCGGTCCGGATAACTGCCTGCCGTACGCAGAGCCAGACCGGCACCCAGGCAGTAGCCGGTGACACCGACCGGCCCGTCGTTCGTCAACGGAGAGTCGGCCAGCCAGCGCAGGTAGGCGTCGGCGTCGCGCATCGCCGCCTCCGGCGTCAGGGCCTCGAAGAGCGGCCCGAGCTGCTGGAAGATCTCCGGGCGCTCCGCCACGTCGATGAATTCGGGCAGCTCGATCACCGGCGCCCGTCCATGGCGGTGGAAGACGTTGGGAACCAGGACCGTGTAGCCGGCCGACGCCAGCCGGTCGGCCATCTTCTTCAGATGCGGCCGCAGCCCGAAGGCGTCCATGTAGAACAGGACAGCGGGGTACGGGCCGCTGCCGGTGGGGTGTGTCAAGTAGGCATCGGCGGTGCCGTCCGGTGTGGGGATGTCGACGGATGTCCCATGCACGGAGGTCATCTGTACTTTCCTTTTCCTGTCGTTCGGAAGAGAACCGGGTCGGGGTGCGCGAAGGAAATACGCGGCACTGCGGGTGGCTCTCGCGGTGCTCCAGGCGGCCGATACTAGACCTACCGGATGCGGACTCCGCTTAGCGGCCTGCCCGTTGGCCGCGGTCCGCGGCGGTAGGGGTGACCCTCGACGTGCCCGACGGACGGATCCGGACCACCCGCGCGGGAGCGGCTGTCCCCGCCGGCCCCGGCGCCGTGATCGCACCGGTCACAGGCCGAGCCGCCGTACTTCGGGGTCAGTTACGAGGCACCGCCTCAGTCCCGCGCTCCAATTCGGCCGTCACCGTGCAATCCCTGTTCGCGACGCGGCAGGGAACGATGACCTCGGCCTCCCCTCCCGGCTCGCCCGACTGGAGGACCATATTCCGGTCGGCGAGCGATTCCATGAGGTCCCGGTCCTGGTCGAATTCGAGAAGAGCCTTCACCAGGCGCGCCGATGCCGCCGACGAGGCGAACCCGAGCCCCGCGTAATCGATTCCGGTCAAGTCGTAGGCCCGCATGCCGGGCGTGGCCATCTCGAGCAACACGCCACCCGCATGGCGGGGGCGGGCTCGGTCGGCCTCTCGTGGTCGTCATTCGTCGTCCTGGAGATCCGGTTCCCGGTTTCCCCGTGAACCGGCACTCCGTCTCACTGCCTGTCCGCCTCACTGCCTGTCCGGCTCACTGCTTGTCCGGCGATTGCCGCTCGGGCCCGCTGCCGTGCGCAGGTTGGCTGCCACTTGGCCCAGCGCCTTGGCGAGGACGGCCCGTTCCTCCGTCGACAGGCCCGCCAGCAGCGGCTCCTCCAGCTCGGCCAGGGTCTGCCGCATCTCGGCCAGCATGTGCCGGCCGTGCTCGGTGACCCGCAGCACGGCCGTCCGCCCCCGCCCGGCGGGGGAGGACCGGGCGACGGCGCCCGCCCGCTCCAGCTGGAGGACCGTGGCCTGCATGCTCTGGGCGGTGACCCCGGCGCGGCGGCCCAACTCGCTGTAGGAAAGGCCGGGTTCGCGTGCGAGGTGCCCCAGCGCGCTCATCAGGCGCAGGGAGTGGCCGCCACGCGCCTCCAGGGAACGACCGGCCTCCTCCCGTACGGCCCGGCCCACGCCGATCAGTATCAGCGCCGGCGACAGCCGTTGCTCCTCGGCCAAGGCCGTGCCACCCGCTTCCGTATCGCCTGTCGTCATCGCCTGCCGTCATCACCGCGCCCGCCCCGCACCCGCCGTCGGGGCCGCCGTATCCGGATGCTAGCGTCCCACATGTTTAAGTCTGACTGAAACCAATGGGAGCGAACGCGCTCATGACCAAGCTCATGCTCAGCCTGCACGTCCTGGCGGCGCTCATCCTGATAGGCCCGGCCACGGTCGCCGCGAGCCTCTTCCCTCGCTACGCCCGGCAGGCCCTGGGCGCGGACGCCGGCTCGGAGCCGGGCGCGCTCCGGCTGCTCCACCGCGTCACCCGCGTCTACGCCGCCGCTTCCATCACGGTCCCGGCCTTCGGAGTGGCCACCGCCGGGCAGATGGGCGTGATGGGCGACACCTGGCTGATCGCGTCGATGGCACTGACGGCGCTCGCCGCGTTCCTGCTCGTGCTCGCCGTGTTCACCCAGGACGCCGTCATGGACGCGCTCGACAAGCGGGACGAGAACGCGCTCGCGACCGCCAGGGCGGCACTGCCGCGCCTGGCCATGGTCACCGGCATGTTCTCGCTGGCCTGGGCCGTGGTCACGGTCTTGATGATCATCCGCCCGGGCTCGACGACGGGGGCTTGAGCGGGGCGTGGTGGCCTGACCGGCCATGTACGCGAGAGCGACGGTGTTTCGGCAAAGGACGTCTGCCATGCCGGGAGCGCGCCGGCCAGGGTGACGTACGATCAGGTTTTCCTTCGTCCGGAAGGGGGCCGTCCATGCCCGTGCCGAGCCTGCTCGCGGTTTTCGCTCACCCGGACGACGAGTCGTTGTCGGCAGGCGGAGTGCTCGCGCGTCACGCGGCTGCGGGCGCGCGTACCGCGGTTGTCACGGCGACCTGGGCAGCGGACACCCCGCGGGCCGTGGAACTGGCCGAGGCCCTGCGGATCCTGGGCGCCGGCAAGCCGCGGATGCTCGGCTACGCCGATGCGCGTGTGCCGCGGTCGGCACCGGGCCGCGTACGGTTCTGCGATGCGCCGCTCGACGAGGCGGTAGGGCGGGTGGTGGCGCACATCCGTGAATTCCGCCCGGACATCGTGATCACCCACGACGCCTACGGCGGGTTGCCCGGTCACCCGGATCACGTGCACACCCATCGGGTGACCATGCTCGCCGCCCAGGCGGCCGGGCTCGGCCGGCTCTACCCGGACGCCGGAGCCCCCTGGCAGCCGCGCGCCCTCTACCTGGCCACGCATCCGCACTCCGCCGTGCCGGCGCTGAGAGACGTGATCGGTGCGCGCAAGGCGGTGTTCAGCGTTCCGGACGAGCAGGTCGCCGCGACCGTCGACGTCGGCCCTTGGCTGGAGCGGAAGATCGCCGCCGTGCTGGCGCACCGCTCCGAGGTGGAGCGGGGAGCGCTACCGGGGGTGATCGCCGGCCTCCCGCCCGACGCGCGAGAGCGCTTGCTCGCCACGGAGTGGTACATCCGCCACGACCCCGCCGCCGTGCCGTCGGTTCTGACGGAACTGACCACCTGACTCCAGAGGTTCTGTCCGCGAGCTGACCCGGGCGTCCAACTCCCCCCCGTCTTACTCCACTCCCCGGGCGATGCGCAGCGGCAAGTGCGTGAACAGCGCCACCGCCTCCTCCCGCCACCACTCGCCCCAGCCGGACGCCTCGGCGGCGGCGCGTTCGGCGTAGCCGGTGAGGTCGGCGCGGAGTCGGGCGTCGGTGCCCTGGCGGCGGGCGATGTCGCGGACGCGTTCGACCGTTCCGGGCGTACAGGCAGAGCCGAGGGCGGCTTCCACGGCGGCTCGGTCGGCCGCGTCGGCCTGTTCGAGGATCGCGCGGAGAGCGTAGGTACGGCGGCCCGCGCGCAGGTCGCCGCCCGGGGGCTTGTCGAGGGCGGTGTCGTCGCCGAAGAGATCGAGGTAGTCGTCGCGCAGCTGCCCGCAGATGCCGACCAGGGTGGCGTAGCGGCGCAGGCGCGCGTCATGGAGTCCGAGATCCTCGCCCGCGGCGAGGAGGCCGAGGCGCAGGGGGGCCAGGATGGAGTACCGGGTGGACTTGTACTCGGTCACGGCGTGCAGCAGCGCTTCGCCCGGCAGGTCCTCGAAGTCCCGCTCCAGATCGAGGATCTGGCCGGCGACGGCGTCCGTGGCCGCACGGGTCTGCACCTCCAGCATGGCCTGCCGCAGCGGGCCGGGAACATCCGCCTCCAGCAGCACCCGCAGCGACAGGAACGCGGCGAGATCCCCGGCCAGCACGGCCAGCCCCAAGGCGGTGCGCTCGCGGTCGGGGAAGGCATGACGGTAGGCGTAGTACGTCGAGGGGCCGCCGCGACGCACGGGCGAGTCGTCGATGATGTCGTCATGGACGAGCCCGTGCGTCTGGAGCAGTTCGACGCTGAGCGCGGCTTCCGCCAGGCCGGGCACCTCCTCGGTGGTCACCAGGCGGGCGGCCTCGTACAGCAGGACGACACGCAGCCGCTTGCCGCCGCGCAGGGACAAGTCCCGCAGCAGCTCCAGGCATTGGGGCGTGAAGCGGCTCTGTGACGGGGCGTCGAATGCCGCCGCCAGCCCTGTGAAATACGCCGCGAAGGCGGCGTCGAAGCGACGCCGGTGCGCGGCGAGGCGCTCTTCGGTGACGGCGGCAGCCGAGGAATTCATGAAGCCCTTTCCAGCTCACGGGTGTGCGCCCAATGTACGTGCGAGCTGATGGGGCTCCGCGCGGTGCGTTCCCGGGGCCGCCGAGCGCGGCCCTCCGCCGAGCCGGTTCAACCCTCCCGGTCCCACGCGTCCATCGGGTTCACCGGCACCACGACAGGAGCGTGCCGCCGTGGTGCCCTCGCCGTCCCGCGAGCCTCGGCCACCTCCCTCTCGTCAGGGTGGACGACCATGACGGGGCCATGGGCGTGCCTGAGACAGTGGCGGCTGACCGAGCCGTGCAGGAAGTGGTGCCACAGGCCGTGGTCGCCGGCCCCGAGCACCAGCATGTCCGTGGTGTGGCGGGCGCTCGCGACCAGCGCCGGTCCCGGCTCGGCGCGGATCACTCTGGGAGCCACGCTCAGCCGGAACGGTGCGGCGCCGAGTGCCCTCTCGCACGTCTTCGTGAGGGTGCGGCGGGCCTGGGTCTCCCAGTGCGCGCGGATGTCGGACGGCGCGGGGTACAGGGCGTCCGCCGCCTCCCCGCCGGGCGGCGTCCAGGCCAGCACCGGACACAGGGTCGCGTCGTGACGGGCCGCCTCCTGCGCCCCCTGCTTGAGGGCGGCCACGCTGCCCGCCGAACCGTCCACGCCGACGACGACGCGCTTCACCATCTGAGACATGTCCTCCGCCTCTCCGAAGAATTCGCTGTGCGGCAATGCCACCGACACTAGGAAGGCCTCACCCTCCTCCGTATCGGCCTAATGGTGGATATAACGGGTGTGTCCCTGATCGATCTGGTCCTCCGGCGGTACGAGCAGCACCGGTCCGGGAGCGTGCCGCAGGCAGTACCGGCTCACCGACCCCTTGAAGAAGCGGTGCACCACGTTCTGCGAGCCGCTGCCCACCACGAGCAGGTCGCCGTCCCCGGTCGCGGCCTCCACCAGCAGCGGACCCACCTGCCCGCGCGCCACCACCGGCTCGCACGGCACGTCGTCCGGGAGACCGCCCGCACGCTCGCAGGCGCCCATCAGGTCGTCGTGCGCCTTGTGCGCGAGCTCCCGTGCCATCTCCGGGTCCGGCGGCCAGAGCATGTCGGTGTAGTCGCCCTCGGGGGAGGAGTAGACGAGGACCGGGCGCAGCGCGGCGCGGTGCCTGCGCGCCTCGCCCGCGGCCCGCCGCAGCGCGGCGACGCTTCCCGCCGAACCGTCGACCCCGACCACCACGCGCCGTACCGAGTGCGTCATGTGCTCTTCCCTTCCGGTCCTGCGCCGCCACGGCGGTTGAGAGATGCGTACGTCCTCCACGCTAGGTACGTGGAGGACGACGTGTGATCCATCGGTCGGCCCACCGGGCAGGGGACGCTCGTTCCACCGATCGGCGCACGACGCCTTCGGGCTTCGTGAGTGCTATGGCCGCCGCACCTCGAACTGGAAGCAGCCGTACTCCAGGGCCCGTACGTGCACCAAGGCCACCTCCGGCGCGGCGAACGCCTCGTCGAAGGCCCGGTCGAAGCCGGCCTCGGCGTTGCGGGGGATCTCCAGCAGGCGGCCCCCGACGATGTGTCCCTCGGAGTCGTAGCGGCGGACAGTGCGCAGCGCACCCGGCCGGGCGAAGGGATAGCCCTGGGCTTCTTGAGGCTCCCCGCATCCGTCGGCGTGGATGAACACCGGCCCCACCTCGTCGTATGCCCCCGGCTCGGCCCCGGTGGCCGTCGCCCAGCGGCGCAGCGGCGCGTAGGAGACGAGCGCGACCCGCTCGCCGGGCTCGATGCCGCGCAGGCAACAGCGCAGCGGGCTGCCCACGCAGTCCAGCGGAACGCCGTCCTCACGCGCGGTGTACGGCCGCATTGGCCGTCCGGCGTCGTCGATGCGGCGGAGTTCTTCGAGTGCGGCGGGCGGGATGGGCAGAGGCGTGTACGTAGTCATGGGTCCAGCGTCGGCCGTCGGCCCCCGGCTCGCTGGCGGGATTCGGACGCGAAGGCGGGGGCTCCGGCCGGGCCGCGACCGCACCGGCACACCCGGGAGGCTCCGGATGCGGCCGGGTCCGCCCCGGCAGACGATGGGGGAGTGACCGGACATCCGCGGATCGTCGTCCACCCGCCGACATCGTCGGGCGGGCGGCGGGTGACGGTCGGCGCGGAGAATCTCGGCGTGGCGTACGGCGTCGTCGACGTGATCGAGTTCATGCGGCGGGCCGGGGCCGACCCGGACGGGGTCCGGCTGGACGACCCGGCGGAGATCGAGTGGGTGGGCGGCGGGCCTGGGGTGTGGTCCTGACGGTGGTGGCGCACGGGCTGTGAGGATCGCGGCCCTCGACATCCTCGGCGTCGGCGCGATCGAGAGCAACTGCTCCTGATGCCCGGCCGGCGCCCGCTCCGCCCATGTGCGAGCCGGGGCCGGGAGGTTCGACGGTGAAGGGGGAGGGCGCAGTCGTCGCCCTTCACCTTCGGCTCATGCCATGCCGGGCGTCACCGCGTCCCGCGGCGGGAATCCCGGTACAGCGAGGCGGCCTGAGCCACCGTGAAAGCCACGGCCAGCAGACCGGACCAGAACCAGAACGAGGTCACGTCCAGGCTGCGGAGGGCGTCGGAGCTCGCCACGGCCAGGGCCAGGGCGAAGGCCACGGCCGCGTGTGCCTTGCGGCGCTGCGCCCGCCGCGCGCGGTGCGGGCCGCCGGCCAGGCGGGCCGTCCCCTCCAGAGCCACTGCGCCGGTGTGTGCCTCGTCGATACGGTCGGCGGCCACGGAGGCCGCGTACCGTCGCGGAGCGCCGAACAGGCTCTCCGCGGGCCTGCCGGTCTCGGTCACCGTCTCGTGGACCTCGGACAGCGCCTGCTCCGCCAGACCCTCGGGCGGATGGCTCGTCGTGACGAGGTGGATCCGGAAGGCGGCGGCCCACCTCTCGTCCTCCTTGCGGTCCCACTGGATCGCTGCCTTCGCTGTCATGGTCCCTGACCCCCCTGCCAGTGCCGTCACCGTGGCGTTGAAGACGCCCCACGCCCTGCGCTGCTCACTCAGGCGCCTTCGTCCCTCATCGTGGTAAACCGGCCGGCTACCCCGGCGGGTGCCGCTCAGCCCGGGATGGCGCTCGACGCGAGGCGGGCGGCAGTGGGGCCGGGCAAGCCGGCGGTCTCGCCGAAGCCGAACGCCCGGCCCCCGGCGTGGCGTGTCAGGCCGCGCCGACCTTCTCCAGGAAGTCGTCCAGGTTCACGTGCAGACGCTCGATCTGCTCTTCCAGGGTGAGCGATTCCTCGTAGCGCAGCCCCAGCCCGGTCTTCTTCTTTCCGCGGACGTAGAGCGAACAGGCGAGGTCCGCGCACAGATAAGCGCCGACCGTGTTCCCCTGCCGGCCGGAGGCGCCGACCTTCGGTGCGGCGAGGAGGGCAACTCCCGTGCCGGGATGGCCGGTTGTGCATATGGTGCAGATGTTGGTCTTGGTGAAGCTGCGGCGGACGCCCTGCGGGGCCCGCAGGGTGACGCCCACCAGCTTGCCGTCCCGCTCGGCGACCAGATAGCCGCGGTCCGGGGCGCCCGGGTCGCGCCAGCCGAGGAAATCGAGATCGGACCAATCTCGTTCGGCCAGATCCCGGGGGACGCTGATCCTGCGGGCCTCGCCCTTCGAGCAGTTGACGAAGGAGGCGCGAATGGCCTCTTCGGTGAGTGGTTCCATGATGGACGAAACTAACATCGGCTCCGCGGTACGTCGCATGAATATTCCGGCCGCCGGACCCGCGCTATTCCTTGGCCTGTGCGTAGCACTCCACCACGGCCGTGGTGAACGGGAACCGCGTAGGAGTGTCACCGAAAGCCAGGCACCCGGCCCGGTTCCCCGCCGTGCGGATGGCGTCCGTGACCGCTTCCGCCTCCTCCTGCGGGCAGTGCACGATCACCTCGTCGTGCTGGAAGAAGACGAGCTCGGCGCGGAGCCCCTCGAGCGCCTGCCGCAAGGTGGCGAGGACGATCAGCGCCCAGTCGGCGGCGCTGCCCTGGACGACGAAGTTGCGTGTGAAGCGTCCCCGGGCCCGGGCGCTCGCCGTGCCGCCCCGGGGTGCGGGCTCCTCCTCCTGGGGAATGCCCGCCTCGTCGTCGACGGCGGTGGAGGCGGGAGGGCAGGTCCGGCCCAGCCACGTCCGCACCAGCCGGCCTTCCTCGCCCGCCCGTGCGGCATCGTCCACGTACGCGACGGCCCGCGGGAAGCGGCGGCGCAGATCGGCCATGTGCTTCAGGCCGTCCCCGGAGGTCTGGCCGTATATCGCGCCGAGCATCGCGAGCTTGGCCCGGTCGCGGTCGCCGGAGAAGGCGCGCTCGGCCAGGTCGGCGTACAGATCGCGACCGCTGCCCCCGACGTCCATCAGCCCCGGGTCGCGGGAGATCGCCGCCAGCACGCGGGGTTCCAGCTGGTCGGCGTCCGCCACGACCAGCCGCCAGCCGGGATCGGCGACCACCGCGCGCCGCACCACCCGGGGGATCTGCAGCGCCCCGCCGCCGTTGGTGGTCCACCGCCCCGAGACCGCGCCGCCGGGCAGATACTCGGGACGGAAGCGTCCGTCGTGGACCCAGGACTGCAGCCATGACCAGCCGTGGGCCGTGTGCAGGCGGTAGAGCTTCTTGTACTCCAGCAGGGCCGGGACGGCCGGATGGTCGACCCGCCGCAGCTCCCAGGCCCGCGTCGACGACAGGGGGACACCCGCCCGGGCGAAGGCCCGGACGATGTCGGCGGGCAGATCGGGCCGTACCGGCTCCCCGAACGCCTCCGACACCTCCTGTGCCAGCTCGGCCAGTCTCCGCGTCTCCTGACCGCCCGGATAGCGCTCACCCAGCAGCTCGTCGAGCAGCTGGCGGTGCACGTCGGCACGCCACGGCACCCCGGTCCGCCGCAGCTCGGCCGCGACCAGCGTGCCCGCCGACTCGGCGGCGATCAGCAGCCGCATCCGCCCAGGGTGCTCGGCGCGCTCCGCCCGGGCCAGCTGCCCCGCGTACACCTCCAGAAGCGCGTCCAGCCCGTCGGTCCCGGGCGGCAGCGGCACCGGGCCCGGTGCGAACAGCGACGGCTGGGTCTCCGCCGCCTGCACCGGCGGATCCGGCGGCACCGGCAGCTGCCGCAGCCGTGCCCACGCGGCGGCCAGCGAACGCGGCTGGCCCGACTGCCCCTCCTCGTGGCCGATCAGCAGGGCCTCGGCGGCCTCGACGTCGTAGCACCGCTCCACGCGCACACCGGCCGCGAGCAGCTCGCCGTACGAGCGCGCGGTGGACCGCCACACCCACCGGTCCGCCTCCGGCCGCGCCCGGACGGCTTCGGCCGGATTCCGCTCCGACACCACCGGCCCGGCGGGCCGTCCCGCGCCGTCGAGGGGGCAGAGCCGTACGCCCTCGCCGCCTGTCTCCTCAGCCACTGCCCATCTCACGCCCGAAGTGTCGCACCGGGGTCTGACAACGCCCCGCCTGCGACGATGCCCGGCCCCGGCGAGGCGGCGCCGGCCTCGCCCCCGGGCCTGGACGGGGCCGCGTCACGCATGCGGAGCGGAATGGCGGGCAGGCGACGGGGCGACATCGCGTCTGCGCCTCGAGCGGAGGAGAACTCCATGTTGCTCGCCCACCCCGCTGTTCTCGACGACCTCGTACAGCGGTACACAGCGCTCGAACAGGCCCTGATGACAGGCGAGGCGGACCCGGCCATACGACAGAAGATGGCCGATGTCGTCTATACGTTGTGCGTCTCGACCGGCACCCGCGATATCGACGCGGCCCTGGTCGCCGCACGACATCGCCTGCCGGGCGCCCGCGTCGAGGACGACAGCGCGGCCGCCGTCGGCTGAACGTGCCGTCCCTCCTCCGGCCCCGGAGGGCGGACCCCGCGCGGCTCTCGCACGGCGGTGCCGACGAGGCGGTGGTAGGAAGGAGCGAGGACCGGCCCGATCTCCAGGAGCGGCGGATGAGCCCAGAGACTGCCGGGGCCGGTGCCGTCGAGATCGTCCTGGCCCCGGACCGCCCTGCCGGTGGCGGGGAGGACGAACTGCGGGCGGGCCTCGCCGAGAGCCCCCGGCGGATCCCGCACCGCTATGGGTACGACACGGTGGGGTCCCGCCTCTTCGAGGAGATCAGCCGGCTGCCCGCGTACTACCCGCCTCGCGCGGAGCGCGAGCTGCTGCGGGAGCACGGCGGTGACATGGTGCGCCTGTCGGGCGCCGCCGAACTCGTGGACCTCGGTGCCGGCAGCGCGAAGAAGTCGGAGATCCTGCTGGCCGCCATGGACGCCGGCGGACTCCTCCGCGCGTACACGGGGGTCGACGTGAGCGCCCAGCCGATGCGGGAGGCCGCCCGCCGCCTCGGTGCCCGGTGGCCGGCGCTCCGCATCACGATGGTGCACGGTGATTTCGCCACCGCTCTGCCATGGCTCCAGGGCGGCGGAACCGGACGCCTCATGGCGATGCTCGGCAGCACCTTCGGCTGTCTGACGCCACCCGAGCGGTCCTCCTTCCTGCACGCCCTGCGGGCCTGCTGCGGACAGCGTGACCACGTCCTGCTCTGCGCCGACCTCTTCCAGCCGGTGGACGCCGTACGCCGGGCGTACAGAGCCGGATGCGCCGGGGAACGACCGGTGCGCCGCTTGTTCGCCCTCAACACCCTGACTCATCTCAACAGGGAGTACGGAGCCGATTTCGACCCCGCCTTCTTCGAACCGGATGTCGTCTACGACATTCCCCTCCGGCAAGTGCGGGGCGAGATCCGCAGTACCAGGCGGCAGCGGGTGACCATTCCCGGGCTCGGCATGACACTCGACCTGGCCGAGAACGAGACATTCCTCCACGACGTCCTGCACAAATTCGAGCTCACCGAACTCGTGAGCGAGTTGGAGACCTTCGGATTCCATTGCCGTCGGCACTGGGTGGAGGAGACATTCCAGTACGCGGCCCTGCTGCTCAGCTGAGGCGGGGCGCGCATCCCGCCGGACGGAGAAAGGCAGGCGATTGCCGGTGGAACGGCCTCTCGGGCGCGGTGAGTTGTCCGCGGCACTGCTCGACGCTTTGACGTACGAGCCGGAACAGGGACACGGCAAGCTGCCCGGCCCGGCGGCGACGGAGCCCGCCGACCCGTACGGCGACGACCTCCAACTCGCCCTGTACATCTGCTACGAGCTGCACTACCGGGGCCTCGACGGCGTCCCGGACGCATGGGAATGGGACCCTGAACTGCTGCGCCTGCGGGCCGCGCTGGAGCGGCGCTTCCTCGACCGGCTGCGCGCCGACGTCCCGGCCGGCGGCGATGTGGCCGCCGCCCTGGAGGGACTGCTGACGGAGCCGGCGGACGGCACGGGCCCCTCGCACTTCCTCCAGGACGAGGGGGAGCCGTGGCACCTGCGGGAGTACGCGGCGCACCGTTCGCTCTACCAGCTCAAGGAGGCCGACCCGCATGCCTGGGCGATACCCCGGCTGACCGGCAGGGCCAAGGCCGCCTTCGTCGCCGTCGAGTACGACGAGTTCGGCGCCGGCCGTGCCGATCGGGTGCACGCGCGCCTGTACGCCGGCCTCATGAGGGACCTCGGGCTCGACGACACCTACGGGCACTACCTCGGCCACGCCCCGGCGGCCACGCTCGCGACGGTCAACGTGATATCGCTGTTCGGCCTGCACCGCGCGCTGCGCGGCAGCCTCGTCGGACACTTCGCGACGGTCGAGATCACCTCACCGCCGGGCGCCCGGCGGCTGGTGAAGGCGATGGAACGGCTGGGCGCGGGCCCGGCGGCGGCGCACTTCTACGCCGAGCACGTGGAGGCCGACGCCGTGCACGAACAGCTGGTGCGCCGTGAGGTCATCGGCGACCTCCTGCGCCGGGAACCGGAGCTGGCGGCGGACGTCGCGTTCGGCATCGCCGCCACCGAGTGGCTGGAGGAGCGGTTCGGCGCCTCGCTGCTCAGCGCCTGGCGGGCGGGGGAGTCCTCACTGCGTCTCCCGCTGTGACGCCTCCGCCGGGGCGCCCCCGTGCGCGGCGGAGCCCGGTGTGCGGCGGGCGCGGTGGCTGGTGTCGCACCAGGGGAAGATCCTGCTCCGCCGACAGGCGCACAGCGCGACGACGGGGCGGTCCGACCGTACGACGGTGCCGTCCTCCAGGACCACCTCCACGGGCCCCTCGATCAGGAAGGGGCCGCCGGGCTCCCGGGACACCCGGCGCGCGGCACGGCGGGTGCCTTCCGGCGGGGCCGCCCCGGGGTCAGGCCAGGCGCCGGGCACGGATCACCACCAGCTCTTCCTTGTCCTGAGGGGGCCACAGCATGCCGCGCGCCCTGAGCCAGTCGGCCCGGGAACGCAGCACCGGGCCGAAGGGGACGAGCCTGCGCTCGGTGACCTCGGCGGACAGCCCCGCCTCCGCCAGCAGGCGCAGGGTCGTCGCCGGGCCGCTCAGGGCGGAGTGCACGAGCAGGAACACGCCGCCCGGCCGCATCAGCGCGGGCACGCCCGCGCACAGGCGGTCCAGCAGCACCCGCCCGTCGCGGCCCGCGTCCCACGCGCGGGCCGGCCCCCGGGCGGGAGGCTCCGCGCGGTGCGAGGGGAGGTAGGGCGGATTGGCCAGTACGAGGTCGAAGCGCTGCCCCGCGACCGGGGCCAGCAGGTCGCCGCGCCGGACGTGCACGCGCCGGCGGGACAGCGCGGCGTTGGCCCGGGCGGCGAGGACGGCGCGGCGTGAGATGTCGATGGCCACGACCCGCGCCGCGCCCGCGCGGGAGGCGGCGAGGGCGAGCACGCCGGTCCCGGTGCCCACGTCCAGGACGTGATGGCCGGGAGGCAGGCTTTCGTGCCGGAGGGATTCCTCCAGGAGTGCCGTGTCCTCCTGGGGCACGTAGACACCAGGAGGTTTGATCAGCCACATGTACCCCCGGGTATCCCTTCGCGGCTTGGTGAAACCCTGCCCTTCCGGGCCTCTCAGGGCCTCTCCGGGCCAGGAAAAGGACGGTCACTCGGAGTGGCAGGGGGCGGATATTCGTGTATTGCCCCGGAGTGTGGAGGGCGCGTACACGAAAAGGGCGGGTCCGGCTCCGCCGTATGTGCGGCGCGGGGAAAGGGCGGGCGGTCCCGGCCACCCATTCGGTGGCCGGGACCGCCCCGGAAATGCAGCCGTCAGGCGAGGGGGAATCGCCCGTAATAGCCGTCCGCCTGCTGGCGGTAGGCCGCGTCGACGGCGGGGGATTCCTTCTTGAACTCGGGGGCGGCCTTGATCTCGGCCTTCGTCCGGCCCACGTAGATCGTTTCCGCCTCCGGGTCGATGCGGACGATGGTCCCGGCAGGCAGGAGGACATGTTTGCCGAAGATCCATACTCCGGTGTCCACCACGAGATAGGAGGAACCCACCTCGTCGGAGTGCCTGTCGACCTTGCCGATGTGGCCGTCCGTCGCCTCGACCCGATAGCCGACGAGGTCCGTGCCCGAGACGCGGTCGACGACCGGCTGGTAGTCCCAGATGTGGTCGTTCATCTGCTCGCTCCTTCGTTGGCCGGGAATGCGATTTCCCGCGACGTGACCGTCGAACTCTCCCCGGATCACCGGATGCTGACAGGTGATCGCGGACCGGGCCGTTCAGCGGAGGAGCTCAACGACGGAACGCGTTCCTTGACTTCCGCCCGGTCCGTAACCCGTCTTCCCGGGTCCGTGGAGGGCAAACACCATGTTTCCGGTGCCGATCTTTTGCGGGCGCAGCCGGTGGGGCGAAGAATGCGTGATTTCTCGAAAGGAGGGTGTGTGAAGGGCAATCCACAGGGCACATGACGGTGCGGAGGTGATTGATATGGTTCCCCTGCTTCTCGTTCTGCTGCTCGCCCTGATTCTTTTCGGGGCCGGATTCGCGGTGAAGATCCTGTGGTGGGTCGCCGTCGCCGTTCTGGTGATCTGGCTTGTCGGATTCCTCGTCCGTTCCACGGGCGCCGATGGGGGCCGCGGCCGGTGGTACCGGTGGTGACCTGAACCGCTGATCCCCCAACTGCGCGGGCCGGGCCGTCCCGAGAGGGGCCGGCCCGGCCCACACGTCTCTCATGCCGCCTTTTCCTCGGGAATCACGGTGTCCCGGCCGGGTACGCGATCCATAACCGGGGGCGGTGCCGAAGGCTCGCGCTGGGAATCCGCGCACCTCCAGCCACGGTGTCCGTCCCCGGCCTTTCGAGCCGGACAGAGGTCGGACAGAGGTCGGACAGAGGTCGGACGGAAGCCGGACGGAAGCCGGACCCAGAAGCCGGACAGAAGCCGGGCGGAAATATGCGGAGGAATGACCGCCACGGCCCGCCCGCCCGCTCAGGTGTTCCCGAGCAGGTGCCTGACCACCCGTCCGAAGACCCGGCGGCCCGCCCAGGCCGTCAGCGGGTCGAGAACGCGCGGCAGTCCGGCGATGCGCAGGTCTTCGCGCCAGACGACGAGCGCTCCGGCGGCGGTCGGGCTGACATCGAACTCGGCCCAGCCGATGATCACTCTGCCGCGCTTCTCCAGCCGGCAGTGTCCGGGGCGCCGGCCCGAGGGCGGGGTCCAGGACATGACCTCCATGGGGTCGTCGAAAGCGACGGCGCCCAGGCCGGTCCGGGCGGTGAAGCGCGTACCGGCGCGGTTCGGGGGCGGTGTCGTGACCACGATGCGGGTGAGCGGGACGTGGGCAGCGTGGCCGGGCCAGTCGGTGAGGCGCCGCCATGCCTCGTCGGCGGACAGTCGGCAGCGGCGTTCGATCCGGAAGGCAGGCATGGCGAGAGCGTAGGCCCGGGTCCCGGTGGTCGTCCGGTTACGTCATTGCGGCGGGTGGGTGGACCTCCGGTCCGCCAGGCCGGTCCCGCGGCCCCGTCCTCGCGCTCCGGGAGGCGGCTATGCCGTCGTGCTCCCCGGCGGGGCCGGCACCGCGTCCGCCAGCCGGTCGCGCAGCCAGCGGTGGCCCGGGTCGGCGGAGTTGCGGGGGTGCCAGGCCAGCCCGAAGTCGAGAGGTTCGAGGTCGAGGGGGATGGGGAAGGTGCGCAGCCCCAGCGCGGCGATGGTGTCGGGGAGCCAGTCGGCCACGGTGAGTGCGACGAGGTCGCTGTTCCGGGTGAGGATCATCGCGCCCGTATGGCTGGGTACGACCACCGCGATGCGGCGGCGCAGCCCGAGCTCCGCCAGCGCGCTGTCGATGGGGCCGAGGCGCTTGCCGAGCCGGGAGATGCCTATGTGGTCGGCCGCGGCGAAACGGCGGGCGTCGATCCGGCCGTTGAAGAGGGGATGACCGCTGCGGGCGATGCCGACCAGGGGCATCCGGGTGAGCGGCCGGGTCCGGATCTCCGGGTCCAGGTGGCTGAGGACGCCCAGCTCGACGTCCACCCAGCCCTGCCGCAGCCCGGGGCCGTCCTCCAGGGCCTCCGGCAGGAAGACCACGTCCACGTGCGGGGCCTCCGCGTGGATCCGTTCGGTCAAGGTCCCGGCCAGCCCCGCCAGGAGCAGGTCGCTGGTCTGCACGGTGAAGGTGCGCTGGAGGTGCACGGCGTCGAAACCGGCTCCGGGCCGCAGGACGTTGTCGCAGCCGCGCAGCAACGCGCTCACCTCCTCCCGCAGTTCCAGGGCTCTCGGGGTGGGGACCATCCCCTGGCCGGCACGGACCAGCAGGGGGTCGCCGACGGCACGGCGGAGCCGGGCCAGCGTGCGGCTGACCGCCGCCGGTGACGTGCCGAGCCGCTCGGCGGCCCGGGTCACGCTGTTCTCCTGGAGCAGGGCGTCCAGGGAACGCAGCAGATTGAGATCCATCGATGCTCCTGAGCTGCATTTTTGCGTACAGGGCAACTATTGGGTGCCAATCCTTGCATTGTCGCGGCGCCCTGCCGCACCGAGAGTTGGGGTTGTCAGCGCAGCAGCGTGACACCCCCTTCGTACGTTTCAAGGAGCCCTCCATGCAGCAGTCTCCCCGCGACGGCCGAGAAGGCGACGTCCTGGCGGTGGTGAGCGTGAGCGGATCGGCGGTCTCGTTCTTCGACGCCGCCTCCGACCGGCGGATCGGTGCGGTGGAAGTCCTCGCCCAGCCCCACGAGTTGTGCTTCGACCCGGCACAGCGGCTGCTGTGGTGCACGACGCCGTACCACTCGGGCTACTACGGCGGGAACAGCGGCCGGCGCAGCGAGGTGACCGTCATCGACCCCGACACCCGCCGCATCGTCGAGGTCGTCGACCTCGCCCCGGAACACGGGCCGCACGGAATGGCGTTGGACACCGCGCGCCGCCGCCTCTACGTCAGCGTGGAGGGCTCGGCGGACCGGCCCGGCGGTGTCGTGGTGATCGACACGGAGACCCGGCGTCCCCTGGGCAGGATCGACACGGACGCGCCCGGACCGCACTGGTTCGCCATCGACCCGGCCGGTGCGACGGGTTACGCCACCAACAAGGAGGCGCCCTTCGTGTCCGTCGTCGACCTCGACAAGGGAATCCTCACCGCGAAGTTCGAGGTGCCGGGCAGTGAGGGGCTCGCCGTCTCCGCCGACGGCACGCGTGTCTATGTCGCCGCGCCCCACGGTGGTTCCTTCTCCGCGGACGCCGATGCCGAGGGGCGGCCGGCCAAGGGCATCCGCGTCATCGACGCCCGCACGGCCTCCGTCGTCGACATCCTGCCCACGGACGACATCGTCCTGCCGGTGCACCTGACGTCGACAGGAAAGCTGCTCGTGGGGGAGACGAGCACGGGACCCGTCCCGGCCTCCCCGCCCGGACGCGCCGAGCCGGGCCGGCTCACGGTGTTCTCCGCCGACACCCACGAGCGGATCGGCGGGCTCGCGACGGGGCTCTTCCCGCTGACCATCACCTCCTCGCCCGACGGCCGCATCGCCTATGTGTCCGGTGCCGCCTCCTCGACCGTCGACATCGTCGACCTGGAGACGCTGCGGGTCCTGGGCCGACTGGACATCCCCAAGGCAGGCCCGACCGGCGCCCACGGGCTGGCCTACCTCCCGCGCCCCGCCTGAGCCTGCCCGCTGTTCGGCCCGAGGCCTTCGACCACCGGCAGCCGGCCGAGCGCTTTCCTGGTTCACATCGCCGTCACCTCTTCCGCCGCGCTTCGGCCCAGGAGGTCGTGGAGGAGTGGGGTGGCGGGCAGCGACGGGTGCAAGTAGACGTGCTCGCGGCGCTGTTCGACGGCCGCGAGCAGGGTGCGGAAGGTGGCCTTCGCCTCCTCCGTGCGGCCTGCGCGGTGCTGGGCCTGGCCGAGCAGGCCCAGGTGCAGCGGTTGACGCAGGCGGGTGCTGGATCCCCGCAGTTCGGTCAGGGAGGCGTGCATCAGGGCGAGACCGTTCGCCTGTTCCCCCGAGTGCGTCAGACCCCACCCTTCGAGCAGGCCGAGCATCGCCTTCCAGTACAGCAGCCCGTGTTCGCCCGCCAGCCGGACGCCCTCGCCGGCGGAGGCGCGCGCCGTGCGGGCGTCGCCCTCCCAGGCCGCGATGACCGCGTCCACATAGAGGGCGAAGGACCGGTCGGAGGGCCTGCTCTCGTACTCCGTCAGCCGCAGCAGCTCGCGGCGGCGCGCCCCCGCGGTCCGCCGGTCGCCCAGCAGCCAGTGGGTGAAGGCGTTGTACGAGCGGCACGAGACGCGCGGGTCGTGCTGGAACGTACGGGCCAGCGAGTGGCCCTCACGGGCGAAGTGGTCCGCCATCTCGACGCCGCGCTCCAGCTCGGCCAGCGCTTGCGGCAGTTGGCCGCGCACGTGCAGCACGATGCCCTCGCCGTACGCCGCGCCGAGCACCGCCACAGGCGCTTGGGACCGGTGCGCGATGTCGCGCAGCAGGCCGGAGAACTGCCGGGAGGCGTCGTAGCGGCCGGTGACGAGATAGGCCGCGCACAGCGCCCAGAGCACCGACGGGTCCTCGGGCGCCTGTGTGGCCTCGCTGAGGGCCCGGCCGCGCGCGAGCTCCGTCTCGGCCTCCGGGTGACCGTAGCCCCGGGTGGTGGCCAGCACCTGGCCCAGCTGGATGTGCAGCCGCTGCTCCAGCCGCAGGGTCGAGGGGTCGTCGACGGGCAGGGAGCCGACCAGGTGCACCGCCCGGCGCAGCCAGGTCTCCACCTGCTCGTACGCCAGCTGCTGTTCGGCGTGCTCGGCGGCGCGCAGCAGCCGGGGGAGCGCCTGCTCGGCGGGCAGCGCGTTCTTGGCGTGCCACGCGTGGTGGGCCAGCCGCTCGACCTCCTCGTCACCCACCTGACCGGGCCTGCGGGGACACAGGGCCCCGGCGACCCGGGCGTGCAGCCGGTGCCGGTCCTCGCGCGCGAGCTCGTCGACCAGCGTCTCCCGCACCAGGGCGTGGGCGAAGTGCAGCCGCTCGGGGCGGTGCGGGTCCTCGCCGAGCAGCCCGGCGCGGATCGCCGACTCCAGTGCCTCGGCGACCGGTTCGTCCTCGGTGGCGGTGCGGTGCAGCAGGTCGGTGTCGATCTCGGCGCCGATGACGGCGCACAGCCGCAGGACGCGCAGAACCGGATCGGGCAGCGCCGCGAACCGCTGGTGCAGGGCCTCGCGCACACCGGTCGGGATGCGCGCGAGGAGCACGTCCACCGCGTCGGAGCGATGCAGGCTACGCGCGTTGTCCAGCAGGGACAGCAACTGCATGACGAAGTACGGGTTTCCCTCGCTGCGCCGGTGCAGCACCTCGACGACCTTGGCGTCCACGCCCGGCCCGGCCTGTGCCCAGACGAGGGAGGCGACGGCCTGCTGGGAGAGGCCGCCGAGCCGGAGGGTCTCGGTCCTGGGGCCGCGCAGGATCTCGGTGATCATCCGGCGCACCGTGGCGTCGGACTCGACCTCCAGCTCACGGGCGGTCAGCACGATGCCGAGCGGGTGGCCCTGGCGGCGGATGCTCAGGAGCCTGAGCAGGTCCAGGGAGGCGGTGTCGGCCCAGTGCAGGTCCTCGAGGAGCAGCACGAGGGGCTGCTGCGCGGCCAGGGTGAGCAGCACCTCGCAGACCGCGTCGTGGGTGAGGAACCTGGCCTGCCCCCAGTCGGATCCGCCGCCGGGTCCGGCCGAGCGTTCGGGCATGAGGGGGGCGAGCAGGGGGCCGAAGGGCTCCGTCGCGCGGCGGAAGGCGTCCGGGCGGGTGACGGAGAGCCGGCGCAGGACCTGGGTCCAGGGCCAGTAGGGCGGGACGCCCTCGCCGGGGAAGCAGTGGCTCCAGATCACTTCCAGGCCGGCGCCGTCCGGGGTCTCGCCGGCGGCCTCCAGCCGTGGGGCGAGTTCGAGGAGCAGCCGGGTCTTGCCGACACCGGCGGGGCCGAGGACGCCGGCCACGTGTCCGTGGCCGACGAGCGCGCTCGCGGCCGCGGTCGTCAGGCGGTACAGCTCCACGCAGCGGCCGGTGAAGGGGGAGGGGGTGCTCGCCCGGCCGAGGTTCACCGAGTCGGTGGTGGCCGCCCGGGCCCCCGCTCCCCGCGTGGCGCGTCCGGCGGGTTCCGGCTGTTCCGTACGGGCCGGGGCGGCGTCGGACTCTCCCGCGCCGTCGGCCGGTCCGGGCCGGGCGGGGCCGGCGGTCCCCCCGGGGTCACCGCTTCCCGCGGACTCCTGTGCTGCCTGGGGGGCTTGTGCCGCCGGTTGAGTCTGTGCCGCTTGTGCCGCCTGTGCCGGGGCGGCGTCGTCGGCCTTCCGGGCCCCGTCGTCGTCCGTCGCCGGGGCCGTGCGCCTTCCGGCCCGCTCGGGTTCGCGGTGTTCGGCGCGGGGTTTGTCGGCGGATCCGCATGTCTCCGGTTCCTGGCGGAGGATCGCGGTCCGGATCCGCCGGAGCTCGGCGGCGGTGTCCACACCGAACTCCTCGACCAGGTGGTGGCGGGTCCGTTCGTAGACCTCCAGCGCCTCGGCCTGGCGGCCCAGCCGGGACAAGGCGGTCATCAAGTGGCCGACGAGGCGCTCTCGCATCGGGTGGCGGCGTGCCTCGCGGTCCAGTTCCGCGGCCACTTCCTCGGCCGCGCCGAGGGCCAGCCGGGCTTCCGCGCAGGATTCCACGGCGGTGAGCCTGACCTGTTCCAGCCGCGTGCCTTCGTCGCTGAGCGGCGGGTGGCCGTCGAACTCCGCGTAGGGCGAGCCGTGCCACAGCCCGAGCGCCTCGGTGAGCCTGTCGCGGGCGGCGAGCGGCTCGCGCCGTTCCAGGAGCCGCCGTCCGTCGGTGACCAGGCGCTCGAAGCGGCAGACGTCGATCTGTTCGGGATCGAGCTCCAGGACGTAGCCGGGGGCCCGGTGGCGGAGGACCGACGGGCGGCCGGGTCCGTCCGCCGGGTGCAGGGCGCGGCGCAGGTGGGAGACGTGGCTCTGGAGGGTGGCGACGGCCTGGCGCGGGGGCTCCTCGCCCCACAGCTCCTCGATGAGCAGTTCCGTCGGCACCACGCGGCCCAGGCGTATGACCAGCAGGGCAAGCAGCGCGCGCCTGCGGGGCGGGCCGAGGGGGAAGTCCTGTCCGCCGTGGCGTGCCGCCATGGGACCGAGAACGCTCAGCAGGGGTTCCGGTTCCGTGGGGCGGGCCGTCGGCGGGGCGGGTATCCGTGATGTGGGCAATGTGGGTCCCAATCGTTCTCGCACGCGCGGCTGTGCTGACGGACGGTCGACGCCGGTCGGCCGGGCCGTCGAATTGGATCTTGGCATAGGAAACGACGCATTCCAAGATCACGGCTCAGCGGGCGGCAAGGTAATGGCAAGGATTCCGCAGGAGTTCATCAAGGGCGGCGGAATTCGGCCACGTTCGGCGGCAAGGAGCCGTCAGCGCGCGGACCAGAGGTCCGCAAGGGTGGTGACGCAGGATTACCGGTGTCCGGAACCACCGCCGAAACGCCGGGGCACCTCCCAGCGGTAACCGGGGGCACGTGAACCGGACTGATGAAGCTGTTGCGCACGCTTTCCCGAACCGCCGGATCAGCGAGAGGAATTCAGCTGAAGAGCACCACCGTGCCGTTTGCCCGGCACGTTTCCGGCGGCTCCCGTGAAGTGGCGCGCGCCGACGCTCGTCACAAGTGGCGGGGAACTGGGTCATGACTCGAGAACGAGCCGACGGAGGTCGGGTGTGAGGGATTCCGCCGCGGGCAGCCGCGCTGTGCTCTTCCCTGGTCAGGGGTCCCAGGCCAGGGGAATGGGAGCCGGGCTCTTCGACCGTTTCCCGGAGACGACCGCCATGGCCAACGACGTCCTCGGCTACGACCTCCCGCGGTTGTGCCTGGAGGACCCCGACCGGCGACTGAACGACACGCGCTACACCCAGCCCGCGCTCTACGTCGTCAACGCCCTGTCCTACCGGGACTCCCTGGAGCGGGGCGAGCCGGAGGGCGACTACCTGCTCGGGCACAGCCTCGGGGAGTACAACGCCCTGCACGCCGCGGGCGCCTTCGACTTCGAGACCGGCCTGAAGCTCGTCATCAAGCGGGGCGAGCTCATGGCCCGGATCTCGGACGGAGCCATGCTCGCCGTCGTGGGGATGAGCGAGAGCGAACTGCGCGCCTTCCTCGACGAGGAGGGCCTCACCCGGCTCGACGTCGCCAACATCAACACCCCCACCCAGATCGTGCTGTCCGGCGCCCGCGACGAGATCGAGCGCGCCCGCGGCGTTCTCGACGAGCGCCGGACCAGGGTCGCCCCGCTGAAGGTGTCGGCCGCCTTCCACTCGCGGTTCATGGCTCCGGCCCGTGACGAATTCGGCGCCTTCCTCAAGGGGTTCCGGTTCTCCCCCCTGCGAGCCACGGTGATCGCCAACCTCACCGCCCGGCCGTACGGGGAGCGGGACGTCGCCGCGACGCTGAGCGAGCAGATCTCCGGCTCGGTGAGGTGGCTGGAAAGCATCCGTTACCTGCTGGAGCGCATGTCCGCCGAGGACTGCCGGCAGGTGGGCGAAGGGAAGGTCCTGACGCGCATGGTCGAGCAGATCCGCACGGCCACCAAGACCCTCACGGCCACCACGACCCCCGCCCGCGTGGCGGCGCCAAGGCGGCCCCGGCTGTTCTGCGTCGCCTACGCGGGCGGTGACGAGCGCGCCTACGCGGGCCTGGCCGAGCACCTCCCGGACGTCGACGTGGTGACACTGGAGCGGCCGGGCCGGGGACGGCGCTCCTCCGAGCCCCTGCTGCGGGACCCCGCGGCCATCGTCGACGACCTGCTCCGGCAGCTGCGGGACCGGCTCGACGCGCCGTACGCCCTCTACGGCCACAGCCTCGGCGCCAGGCTGGCCTTCCTGCTCTGCCACCGGCTGCGCGAACAGGGCCTGCCCGCACCGGCCCACCTGTTCGTCTCCGGCGAGAGCGGCCCGGCGATACCGAGCCGGGAGCGCCACACGTGGGAGCTGCCCACCGACGCCTTCTGGACACGCCTGAAGCAGCTCGGCGGCATCCCCGCGGAACTGTGGGAGCACGAGGACCTGATGGCCTACTACGAGCGCATCATGCGCGCCGACTTCGCCGCGCTGGGCGCCTACGAGCACGCGGACGCGCCCCCACTGGACGTGCCCGTCACCGCCATGACCGGTGAGGACGAGTGGTTCACCCCGGCCGACGTCGACGCCTGGCAGCGGGAGACCACCCGGCCCCTGACCACCCACCGGTTCCCCGGCGACCACTTCTTCATCCGGGCCCAGTGGCCCGCGCTGGCCCGGGCCGTCCGCTCCGGGCTCGCGCCCGCGTAACACCGAGCCAAGGCAGCGAAGCGTTCACGGGCGCCGGCCACCGGCGCGCGTCCAGACCAACCATCCGACGGTGAGGACAGCCATGAAGCAGGAAATCAAGAAGTACATGGAAGAGCGGCTGATGTTCGAGTTCGACTCGGAGATCACCGAGGACACCGACCTCTTCAAGGCGGGCATCCTCGACTCGTTCGGCTACGTCTCGCTGATGGCACACATCGAGCAGGAATACGACGTGTCCTTCGGCGAGGACGAACTCCTCGGCAACATCATGGTCTCGCTGTCCGGCATCGTCGAGTTCGTCGACGCCGCCCGCGCGCGGACCGTCGGGAGCCGGTGACCCGATGTGCGGCATAGCCGGCTTCCACGGAAGCTCCCTGCACCCGCGGGAATACCAGCACGTGATCCACGACATGCTCGCGCAGATCGAGCACCGCGGCCCGGACGAAGCGGGCTGCTTCCTCGACGACCGCCTGGCCATGGGCACGGTACGGCTGAGCATCATCGACCTGGCCAGCGGCTCGCAGCCGGTCGGCAGCGCCGACGGCCGTTACTGGCTCTGCTACAACGGCGAGCTGTACAACTACCGTGAGCTGCGCGACGAGCTGACCGCCCGCGGCTTCACCTTCCGCACCGGCTCCGACACCGAGGTCGTGCTGGGCGCGTGGGCCGCCTGGGGCCACGACTGCCTGCCCCGGTTCAACGGCGCCTTCGCGTTCGCCGTCTTCGACACCACCACCGGTGAACTGCACCTGGCACGCGACCGCTTCGGCAAGCGGCCGCTGTTCGTGGCCCGGCACGAGGGCGCCTGGCTGTTCGCCTCCGAGATGAAGGCGTTCCTGGCCTACCCCGGCTTCAGCTTCGAGTTCGACGCCCCGGAACTGTCCTCGATCTACGCCACCTGGGCACCGCTGCCCGGCCAGAGCGGCTACCGCGGGATCGAGCAGATCCCGATGGGGGAGTACCTCACCGTGCGCGGGGACACCGTCCGCCGTGGCCGCTGGGCGACCCTCGACCTGACCGCGGGGCCGGCACCGGAGTCCGAGCAGGAGGCCGTCGAGCTGGTCCGCGCGGAGCTGGAGGCCGCCGTCGACGTGCGGCTGCGCAGCGACGTCGAGGTCGGGGTCTACGCCTCCGGCGGGCTGGACTCGTCGGTGATCGCGCACATCGCGGCGGGCCGGACCGACCACCCCCTGCGGACGTTCTCGATCCAGTTCGAGGACGCGGAGTTCGACGAGTCGGCCGAACAGACCGAGCTGGCACAGCACCTGGGCACCCACCACTCCACGGTGCGGGTGTCCGACTCCGACATCGTCGACGCCTTCCCGGAAGCGGTCCGGCACGCCGAGGTGCCCGTCTTCCGTACCGCGTTCGTGCCGATGTACCTGCTGGCCCGCCACGTGCGGAGCGAGGGCATCAAGGTCGTCCTCAGCGGCGAGGGCGCGGACGAGGCGTTCCTCGGCTACGGCATCTTCAAGGACACGCAACTGCTCTCCGCGTGGCACGAGATGGACGACGACACCCGCATGCGCAGGATGGGGCAGCTCTATCCCTACCTGCGCCACTTCAACGGCGCGGACGGCCACCGCCGCATGCTGGGCCTCTACCAGCAGTTCACCGAGGAGAGCCTGCCCGGCCTCTTCTCGCACCAGATGCGCTTCCAGAACGGCCGGTTCGCCGCGCGCCTGCTGCGCGAGCCGGGCGATCCGTTCGCCGCCGTCAAGGAGCTGGTGGCCCAGGAGCCCGGATACGAACGGCTGTCGCCGGTGCAGAAGGCGCAGTGGCTGGAGTTCCGCACCCTGCTGAGCGGCTATCTGCTGTCGACCCAGGGCGAGCGGATGGCGCTCGCGCACGGGGTGGAGAACCGCTGCCCGTTCCTGGACCCCGCCGTCGTACGCCGGGCGGCGTCGCTCAACCTGCGGTTCGGCGACCCCTTCGACGAGAAGTACCTGCTCAAGCGGGCCTACGCCGATGTGCTGCCCGAGCGGATCGTCAAGAAGGGGAAGTTCCCCTACCGCGCCCCGGACAGCGCCGCGTTCGTCCGCTCCCGCCCGGACTACCGCGAGCTGCTGACCGACCCCGGCACCCTCGAGGAGATCGGCGTGCTGGACCCGAGCTTCGTGCGGCGCTTCACCGACCGCGTCTTCGACAGCCCGCCGGAGGGGATCGGCACGAAGGAGAACCAGGCGTTCGTCTTCCTGGCCTCGACACTCTGGCTGCACCACTGGTACGTGCGCGGGCACGCCCGCCGCCACGCTCCGCTCGGGGTCCCCTTGAACGTCGTCGACCGGCGCAGCGACGCCCTGTCGGCCAGGACGGAGAACACGCTGTGAAGAAGGAATCCGGTGTCCCCGCCGAGAGCCAGGACATCGCCGTCGTCGGCCTGTCCCTGCGGCTGCCCGGCTCGCGCACCCCGGAGGAGTTCTGGGACCACCTGGCCGCCGGCACCTCGCTGATCAGCGAGGTGCCGGAGCGCCGCTGGCGCAAGGAGGACCACCTCGGGCACCCGCGCCGCGAGTTCAACAAGACCAACAGCGTGTGGGGCGGCTTCGTCGACGACGTCGACTGCTTCGACGCGGACTTCTTCCGGATCTCCCCCCGCGAGGCCCAGTCCATGGACCCGCAGCAGCGGATGGCCCTGGAGCTGAGCTGGCACGCCCTCGAGGACGCCGGATACCGCGCCGACCGCGTCGCGGGCTCGCGCACCGGCGTCTTCATGGGGGTCTGCCACTGGGACTACGCCGAGCTGATCGAGCAGCAGGTCGAGGAGATCGACGCCTACTACCCGACCGGCGCGGCCTACGCGATCATCGCCAACCGGGTGTCCCACCACTTCGACTTCCGCGGCCCCAGCGTCGTCAACGACACGGCCTGCGCCAGTTCGCTCGTCGCCGTGCAGCAGGCGGTGCAGGCGCTGCGCAACGGCGACTGCGACCAGGCCCTCGCCGGCGGGGTCAACCTCACCTGGTCGCCCCGGCACTTCATCGCCTTCGCCAAGGCGGGCATGCTCTCGCCCGACGGGCTCTGCCGCGCCTTCGACGCGGACGCCAACGGCTATGTGCGCGGCGAGGGCGGCGGCGTCCTCCTCCTCAAGCGGGCCGCCGACGCCCGCCGCGACGGCGACGCCGTGCACGCGGTGATCAAGGGCATCGGCAGCAACCACGGCGGGCGCACCAGCTCCCTGACGGTCACCAACCCGGCCGCACAGGCCGAGCTGATCACCGACGTCTACCGCCGGGCCGGGATCGAGCCCGGGACCGTCACCTACGTCGAGACGCATGGCCCCGGCACGCCCGTCGGCGACCCGATCGAGATCCGCGGTCTGAAGCGCGCCTTCGCCGAACTGCACGGGGACGGGCCCGCGGACGGGCACCGCTGTGGCGTCGGCTCGGTGAAGACCAACATCGGCCACCTGGAGGGGGCCGCCGGGGTGGCGGGCATGCTCAAGGTGATCCTCGCCATGCGCCACCGCAAGCTGCCCGCGACGGTCAACTTCCGCAAGCTCAACCCCCTCATCAAGCTGGACGGCAGCCCGCTGTACGTCGTGGACCGCCTCACCGACTGGGGTGCCGACGACTCCGCACCGCTGCGCGCCGGCGTCAGCTCGTTCGGCTTCGGCGGGACGAACGCCCATGTGCTGCTGGAATCCGGCGACCCGGTCACCGCCACCGAGGACACCGGCGAACAGTGGCTGCCGGTGTCGGCCAAGGACGAGGAGCGGCTGCGCGAGACGTGCGCCGCGCTTGCCCACTGGGTCCGCGCCCGCGTCGAGCACGGCGACGCGCTGTCGCTCACCGACATCGCACGCACCCTGCGCGAGGGCCGGGTGCCGATGCGCGAGCGGGTGGTCTTCCGCGCGAGCGGCCTCGACGAGTGGGCGGCCCAGCTGGAGAGCGTCGCCGCCGGGGAGAAGACGCCCGCCGGCTGCCCGCGCGGACGGGCGGACGCGGAGAGCCCCGAAGGGCTGGACGCGGACGACCTGGCGGCACTGGCCGAGCGCTGGCTGGAGCAGGGCCGCGGGGAGAAGTTCGCGGCGGCCTGGGCCCAGGGCCTGCCGGTCGACTGGGCAAAGTGGCCGGAGCGGGGCCGGCGGGTGCACCTGCCGGGCTACGCGTTCGCGCGGACCCCGCACTGGTTCCGCCCGACCGCCGAGCCGGAGCGCGGCCGCACGCCCGAGGCGCCCGCGCCGCTCGGCGAGAGGCGGCCGCACGACGGCGGCTGGTCGTTCCCCGTACGCTTCGACGCCACGCACGGGTTCGTACGGGACCACGTCGTGGCTGGCGCCCGCATCGTCCCGGGCGTGGTGGCGCTGGAACTCGTCACCGCGGCGGCCGGGCAGCCGGCCGTGGCCGGCAGCCGCGCCGGACAGGCGCCGCGCGTCCGCAACGCGGTGTGGATCCGCCCGCTGACCGTCGCGGACACGGGGCTGTCCGCACTGCTCCGGCTGACCCCCGCGGGCGAGGGCTACGACTACGCGATCACCGACGAACAGGGCACGCCGTACACCAGCGGCCGCGTCGAGTACGGCGTGACCGCGGCGGACACGACGGACCTGGACGGGCTGCGCGAGCGGCACCCCCAGCGCGTCGACGCCGCCGAAGGGTACGCCGCGCTGCGGGCCAGCGGCATCGAGCACGGCCCCGCGCTGCGTGGCCTCCACGCGCTGCACCGCGGACAGGACGGTGTGCTGGCCGAGTTGCGGCTGCCCGCCGACGCCCCGGCGGGCATGAGCCTCCAGCCCGCCATCCTCGACAGCGCCGTCCTCGCGGCCCTGGCCCTCGGCTCGGAGGACGGCGGCTGGCGCAGGCCGTCCGCCCCGGCGGTGCCGTTCGCGCTGGACAGCCTCACCGTCCACGCCCCGACGACCCCGAGGATGTGGGCGTGGCTGCGGCCCTCGGGCAGCGGAGGGGGGAAGAGCACGGCGATCGACATCGACCTGATCGACGAGACCGGCCGGCTGTGCGTGCGGTTCACCGGATACACCTCCAGGGCACTGCCCACCGCCGAGCCCGCGAGCGCCGCCCCCGAGGGCGAGCTCATGGAGGTCACCGGCCGCTGGTCGGAGGCCGCGGCGCCCGAGGACGCACCGGCCGGGCCGGTGACGGTGCTGAACGCCGCGCTCGACCAGGACCTCGCCGCAGCCGCCGCCGCACGGCTGGGCGTGGACATCGAGCACCTTGCGGTCCCGGCGGGCGGCACCGACGCCGCCGCGATGAAGGCCGCGTTCCACAGCTGCTACCCGCACGTCCAGCGCCTGCTCGGGCAGGGGCGGCGCGTGCTCGTCGTCGCACCCGGAGCCCCCGAGTCACCCGTCTACGCCCCGCTGGCGGCGCTGTTGAAGACGGCGCACCAGGAGAACCCGTCCTTCACGGGCGCGCTGGTGCTCCTCGACGGGTGGGACCCCCGCGACACCGACCGCTTCGAGCGCGTCGTACGGGCCGAGGCGGGCGCAGGGGAGGACACCGAGGTCGCCTACACGCCGGACGGCCGTCGGCTGCGCCACGAGACCGTCGAACTGCCCCGCACCGACGCGGGGGAGAGCCTGCTCCGCGACGGCGGCGTGTACTGGATCACCGGTGGCGCCGGCGGGCTCGGCCGGCTGCTGGCCGAACGGCTGTGCCGCCGCCACGGCGCGACCGTGGTCATCAGCGGCCGGTCCGCCGACAGCCCGGCGGTCGACGAGCTGCGGGCGCGGCTGGCATCGGGCGCGGTGGCGTACCGCCGCACGGACGTCACCGACGCGGACAGCGTACGGGCGACCGTGGCCGCCATCCGCGCGGAACACGGCCGGCTCGACGGCGTGTTCCACGCGGCCGGTGTGCTCGACGACGGCTATCTCGCGAGCAAGCCGCTCGCGGGTACCGCCGCCGTTCTCGCGCCCAAGGTGGACGGTGCCGCGCACATCGATGCCGCGACCCGCGAAACCGGCCTGGACTTCCTGCTGTTGTTCGGCTCCGTCGCAGGCGCCTTCGGCAACGCCGCGCAGGCCGACTACGCCGCCGCCAACGCCTTCCTCGACGCGTTCGCCGCGAAGCGGCAGGCATCCGGCAGCGTGACCCGCTCCGTCGACTGGCCGCTGTGGGCCGACGGAGGCATGCGGGTGGACGACGCCAGCCTGGCCTACATGCGCAAGCGCACCGGCACCGTGCCGCTGCCGAGCGAGGCCGGCCTGGACGCGCTGGAGCGCGCGCTGCGCTCCGGCGCACCCGTCCGCCGCGTGGTCCTCTTCGGCGAGGAGGCGAAGCTGCGCGTGTACGCCGGACTGGACCGCGCCGCGCGGCCCGTACCGCAGCGCACCCGCCCGGCGCCGGCCGCCCTGGACGAGCGCGAGCTCCTCGCCCGCACGCAGGAGCTCCTGCGGAACCTCTTCGCGGAGGTGACCCGGCAGGAAGCGGAGCACATCCTGGTCGAGGAGAAGCTGGAGACCTACGGCATCGACTCGATCTCCATCGTCGACCTGACCAGCAAGCTGGAGGACACCTTCGGGTCGCTGCCCAAGACCCTGTTCTTCGAGCACGTCGACCTCCAGGGCGTGGCGGACTACTTCGTCGCCGAACACCGCGACCGCCTGCTCGAACTCTTCGCCCCGGAGGCCCCGGCCCCGGAGGCACCGGAGGCCCCGGCCCCCGTGAAGGCGACTGTCGAGGCACCGGCCGTCGAGGCGCCCGTCGCGGCGGCGCCGGCCCCGCGGCCGTCCCCGGCCGTCGCGGCACGTACCCCCGCACCGGCCGGCCCGGAGCGGCACGACATCGCCGTGATCGGCATGGCCGGGCGCTACCCCGGCGCCGACACGCTGGAGGAGTTCTGGGAGCTGCTCAGCGAGGGCCGGCACAGCTTCGAGCCGGTCCCCGGGTCGCGGTGGCGGCACAGCGACATCTACTTCGACGAGCGCGACGTCCAGGGCAAGACGGTCGTCAGGACCGGCACGTTCCTCCGGGACGTCGAGGCGTTCGACCCGCGCTACTTCAACATCTCCCAGCGCGACGCCGAACTGCTGTCCCCGGAGGTCCGGCTGTTCCTCCAGGCCGGTGTGACGGCGATGGAGGACGCGGGCTACTCACGCGAGACGCTCAAGCGCCGCTACGACAGCGACGTCGGCGTGCTGGTCGGCTCGATGAACAACAGCTACTCGTTCTACGGCTTCCAGAACATGCTGACCCGCGGCACCGCCACCAGCGGCAGCGAGATCGGCGTGATGGCCAACATGCTGTCGTACCACTACGGCTTCACCGGGCCGTCGGCGTTCGTCGACACCATGTGCTCCTCCTCCTCGGCCTGTGTGCACCAGGCGGTGCGCATGCTGCGCGGCGGCGAGTGCCGCATGGTCGTCGTCGGCGGCATCAATCTGATGCTGCACCCCTTCGACCTGATCGCCACCTCTCAGGCGCACTTCACCACCAAGTCCGCCGGAGTCGTGCGCAGTTACGGCCTCGGCGCCGACGGCACGATCCTCGGCGAGGGCGTCGGCGCGCTCGTGCTCAAGCCGCTGGCGGAGGCGGTGGCCGACGGCGACCACGTCTACGGCGTGATCAAGGGCAGCGGCATGACCAACGCCGGCGTGCGCAACGGATTCACGGTGCCGAGCCCGCAGCAGCAGGCGCGCGCCATCGAGAAGGCACTCGACGACGCCGGCGTGGACGCGCGGACGATCAGCTATCTGGAGGGCCACGGCTCGGCGACCTCCCTCGGCGACCCGATCGAGATCAAGGGCGCGAGCCTCGCCTTCGGCCGCGACACCCAGGACCGGGAGTTCTGCGCGATCGGCTCGGTCAAGTCCAACGTGGCACACCTACTGTCCGGTTCGGGCATGGTGGGCCTGACCAAGGTGCTGCTCCAGCTCAAGCACCGCACCCTGGCGCCGTCGCTGCACGCGGAGACCCTGAGCCCCGCGATCGACTTCGAGAAGACCCCGTTCGTGGTGCAGCGCGACCGCGCGGAGTGGCGGCGCCCCGTGCTGGGCGGCGAGCAGGTACCCCGCCGGGCGGGCGTCACCTCCATCGGCGCGGGCGGCATCAACGTCCACATCGTCGTCGAGGAGCACGACGGGAACGTCGTCGCGGCGCCGGACAGCGGCCGCCCGCAACTGCTGGTGTTCTCCGCCATGACCCCCCAGGCACTGCGCACGGTGCTGCGCGACACCCACCAGTACGTACGGGACACCGCCCCGGGCCTGGACGCGCTCGCCTACACCCTGCAGACCGGCAAGAACGAACTGCCGTGCCGACTGGCGTTCGTCGCGAAGGACATCACCGACGCGCGAGCCCGGCTCGCCCAGCTGGCCGAGACCGACTGGACCGCCGAAGCACTGGAGCCGCCCCACGGCACGCACTTCACCGTGAGCACGCTGAGGCAGCGGCGCACCGCCGACGCCGCCACCGTCGAGCAGGCCCTGCGTGACGCGGACCTCTCCGGGCTCGCACGCCACTGGACGGGCGGTGCCGGGCCGGACTGGGACCTGCTGTGGCCGGCGGGAAGCCGCCCGGCGAAGCTGTCGCTCCCCGCCTACCCCTTCGACAAGGTGCGCTGCTGGTACCCCGAGTACGACGACGCGCCCAGCGTCCTGCGGCCGTTGGCCTTCACCCGGCGGGCACACCCGTGGGTCGGCACCAACCGGTCGGACCTGAACGGCGTGCGCTACGCCCTGGAGCTGCGCGGGGACGACCTGCTGGACTACGTCCACACCGCCGGCCGCAAGCGCCGCTACGCCACCGTCGCGCTGCTCGACGCGGCCCTGGCCTTCGCCCGGCTCGCCGGGCTGGAGGGACCGCTGCGGCTGCGCGACGCCCGATGGGCCGCGCTGCCGTCGCCCGCGGACGCCGTGGAGACCTTCGAATGGCGCCTCGGCACGGCCGGTCCGGGCGCGCACCGCGTCGAACTGTGGCACGCCGAGGAGGCCACCCTGCGGTTCGCCGCCGACATCGAGCAGGCGGCGCCGGCGGCCCCCGCACCGATGCCGCAGCCGCTGAGCCTCCCCGCCACTCTCGACCAGGACGCCTTCTACGCCCGGCTGGCCGAAGCGGGCATCGACGCCCGGCCTTACGCACGCGGCGTCGAGAGCGTCACCGAGCTGGACGAACACCGGCTGCTCGTGCGGGTCGCCGAACCCCCGATGTGCCAGGACCCCCACAAGCAGCGGGTGCTGTTCCCGGCCTGGGTGCTCGCCGGGCTCGTCCAGGGCGTCCAGCACGCCCTGGGCCGGGCCGAGGCGGCCGTGACACGCGTCGGCTCCGCGTACGGCGACGGGGTCGAGCACACCCGGGCGATCGTCCTGGAGCGGACCTCCGACACCGTCTTCCAGGCGTCCTTCCTCGACGGACACGGCCGCGTGCTGGGCCGGGCCGAGGACGCCGAATTCACCGGCGGCGCGCTCCCGGTGGCGCTGCGGAGCGCGGCCGGGCGGGCGGCGCCGGTGGCCCTGGCCCCGGCTGCGCGTACGGAGCCGGAGGCCCACGGCGCCGTGGAACCGCTGCCGGTGGCCGCACCGACGGCCGAGCTGGTGGCTGCTCCGCCGCAGGCTCCCGAAGCCGTCGCGGACGGCAGGACCGCGCTCGTCGCCACCCTGCGCGAGACCGTCGCCGACCTCCTCAAGTTCGACCTGGCCGAGATCGACGTCGACACGCACTTCCACGCGTACGGCTTCGAATCCATCACGCTGGCCAAGCTGTCCTCGGAGCTCAACGGCGTCCTCGGCACGGACCTCACTCCGGCGGTCTTCTTCGAGTGCCCCGACATCCGCAGCCTCACCGAGCACCTGCTCGAGCGCTACGGCTCGGAACTGACGACCCCCGCGGCAACGGAACAGCCCGATCCGGTGCCCACGCCGGTGACCGTGCCTGTGCCTGCGCAAGTTCCTGCTCCTGTTCCTGCTCCTGTTCCGGACGACGGCGCCGTCGCGGTCGTCGGCGCGGCAGGGCGCTTCCCCGGCGCGGGCGACCTCGACACCTTCTGGCAGCGGCTGCGCGAAGGCGCCGACCTGATCGGCGACTACCCCGGCGACCGGTTCGACGGGCGCTACGCCGAGACCGTCGCCCGGGCGGACTTCCCGAAGTTCGCCGGCCGGATCGAGGACGTGGACCGCTTCGACGCGGACTTCTTCCACCTCTCCCGGCTCGAAGCGGAACTGATGGACCCGCAGCACCGTCTCGCACTGGAGACCGTCTGGGCCGCGCTGGAGAACGGCGGCTACGCCCCGGCCCGGCTCCCGGAGAACACCGGCGTCTACTTCGGCGTCTCCGGCAGCGACTACCACCACCTGCTCAACGCCAGCGGCGTGGCCCCCGACGGCTTCACCGCCACCGGCAACGCGCACTCGATGCTGGCCAACCGCATCTCCTACGTCCTGGACGTGCACGGGCCGAGCGAACCCGTCGACACCGCCTGCTCCAGCTCGCTCATCGCGCTGCACCGCGCGGTGGAGAGCATCCGCTCGGGCCGCTGCGACATGGCCCTCGCGGGCGGGGTCAACCTGCTGCTGAGCGTCGACACGTTCGCCGCGACACAGATGGCGGGCATGCTCAGCCCCGACGGCCGCTGCAAGACCTTCTCCGCCGACGCCGACGGCTACGTACGCTCCGAAGGCGTCGCCGTGGTGCTGCTCAAACCGCTCGCCCAGGCGCAGCGGGACGGCGACGCCATCTGGGGCGTCGTCCGCGGCAGCGCCGAGAACCACGGCGGCCGGGCCGGGTCCCTCACGGCCCCCAACGGCAAGGCGCAGGCAGCCCTGATCCAGGACGCCATGCGCGGCATCGACCCGGACAGCATCGGCTACGTCGAAGCGCACGGCACGGGCACCGCACTGGGCGACCCGGTCGAGGTCAACGCCCTCGCCGGCGCCTACCGCGCGCTGCGCGCCGCCGACGGCAGGCCGCCGCACGGTGACCGGCCGTGCGCGCTCGGCTCGGTGAAGACGAACATCGGCCACCTGGAGTCGGCCGCCGGCCTGGCCGGGGTGCTCAAGGTGCTGCTCGCCATGCGCCACGGCGAGCTGCCGCCGACCCTGCACTGCGAGCGGCTCAACCCGCATCTCCCGCTCGCCGACGGCGGTTTCGAGGTGGTGCGCGAACTGCGCCGCTGGGAGCCGCGCGCCGACGCGGCCGGGCGGGAGTGGCCGCTGCGGGCCGGGGTGAGCAGCTTCGGCTTCGGCGGGGCGAACGCCCACGTCGTACTCGAAGCACCCCCCGCACCCCGGCCCGCCCCGGCACCCACGACCGCGCCCCAGGCCATCGTGCTGTCCGCCCGGGACGACGACCGGCTGCGCGCCTCGGCCGGGCAGCTGCGGGACTTCCTCGCCCAGGCACGTCGCGAGGCACGGACCCCCGGCCTCGCGGACCTGGCGTTCACCCTCCAGGTCGGCAGGGAAGCGATGGAGCAGCGCCTGGGCTTCGTCGCCGGCAGCGTCGACGACGTACTCGGCGTGCTGGACCGCTTCCTCGCGGGCGACCGGCCTTCCGGCTGGCACACCGGCGGCATCAAGCGGTCGCGCGGCACCGGGGTGCGGCGCGAGCCGGAGCAGGCCGCGGAGGTCACCCGGGCGCTGCGCGAGGGGCGGCTCGGCGACGTCACGGCCCTGTGGTGCGACGGCGCGCTCGTCGACTGGCAGGCGGCACATCCCGCCGGTGAGCGCCGCGTCGTGCGGCTGCCCGCCTACCCCTTCGCCCGCGACCGCCACTGGGTGCCCGCGAGCGACGAGGCACCGGCCCCACCGCCCGAAGCCGGGACCGCGTTCGACTCCGCCGCGGCAGCGGCACTGCTCGACGCCGTCCTCGACGGGCGGGCCGGCCCGGACGCCCTGAGCCGGTCCTGACGCTTCCCCTCCCTCTCTCCTCCCTGGATCAGGCGGCCCGGCCGCCCCACGAACCCGGAACGGAACCGAACTTGAGTCAGAACATCCTTCGTGTGCCGAGCTGGCGCGACGAACCGGTGCGAGGGAAGGCCGCACCGGCGGGAGCCCGTCGGCTGGTCGTGCTCTGCGACATCGCCGAGCGGGACGTGGCCGTCCTGCGCGGGCACCTGCCCGGTGTGTCCGTCGCGCAGGTGGAGAGCCGTACCGACGGGCCCGCCGCGGCCTACGAGCACGCGGCGACCCGGCTGCTCGGGGAGCTCCAGCGGCTGCTGGGTCAGCCGGGTGGCGGCCCCTGCCGCGTGCAGGTCGTCTGCCATGAGGGGACGCCGTACGGCTACGCGGGCCTGATCGGCATGCTGCGCACGGCCACCCAGGAGGACCCCGCGCTGCACGGCCAGTTGATCGAGTTCACGGGCCGTCCGTCGGGCGAGGAGCTCGCCGAGGCGCTCCAGGCGGAGTTCGGACAGGCGCGGGACCACCTGCGCTACACCGAGGGCCGCCGCCAGGTCCGCCACTGGGCCGCCGCGCCGGAGGTGACGGACGCACCGGTGTGGAAGGCCGACGGCGTCTACCTGATCACCGGGGGAGCGGGCGGCGTCGGGCGGCTGCTCGCCGCCGACATCGCGCGGCACGCCCCCGCCGCCCGGATCGTCCTGTGCGGGCGTTCGGAGGTACGGGAGCCCGGCCCGTGGGGCGAGTACCGCCGGGTGGACGTCACCGACCGCACGGCCGTGGCGGAGCTGGTCGGTGACCTCGTGAGCGCGTACGGCCGGCTCGACGGCATCGTGCACGCGGCCGGTGTGATCAGTGACGACTTCGTGATCCGCAAGTCCCACCAGGACGCCCAGCGGGTGCTCGCGCCCAAGGCCGCCGGGCTGGTGAACCTCGACGAGGCCACCCGCGGCCTGCCGCTGGACTTCCTCGCGGCGTTCTCCTCCGGCGCCGGGACGCACGGCAACGCAGGCCAGGCCGACTACGCCGCCGCCAACGGCTTCCTCGACGCCTACCAGGCCCATCGCGCCGCTCTCGTGGCCAAGGGCGAGCGCCACGGCCGCAGCGTCTCGATCGCCTGGCCGCTGTGGCGCGACGGCGGGATGAGCGTCCCGGCCGAGGACGTCCCCGCGCTCACCGAGCGCTTCGGCCGCCCCTTGGAGACGGACACCGCGCTGCGCGCGCTGCACGGCGCGCTCGCGCTCGGCACACCACACCTGCTGGTCAAGGACGAAAAGAGCGACGTGGACGAGGAAGCGACGGGCGCCGCGCGACTGCGCGTACGGGTGCTGCCCCGGCTGAAGGAACTGGTCGCCGAGACGCTGCGGCTCGACATCGCGAGGCTGGACGCCGCCGCGCCCCTGGACAGCTTCGGCATCGACTCGCTGGCCGTCACCCGGCTCAACAGCCGGTTCACGCAATGGTTCGGCGCGCTGCCCAAGACGCTGCTGTACCAGTACCCGACGCTGCACGACCTGGCCGGCTACCTCGCCGAGCAGCACCCGGAGGGCTGCCTGCGCTGGCTCGGTGACAGCCCGGCCCCGAGCGTGGCACCGGCCCGCCCCGCCGCCCCGGCGGCGACGCGGCCACGCCCGGCGGGCACGGACGAGCCGATCGCCATCATCGGCCTGAGCGGCCGCTACCCGGACGCGCCGACCGTGGGGGCCTTCTGGGACAACCTGCGGGCGGGCCGCGACAGCGTCCGCGAGATCCCCGCCGAACGCTGGTCGCTGGACGGCTTCTACGAACCGGACGCGCAGCGTGCCGTGCGACAGGGCGCCAGCTACAGCAAGTGGGGCGCGTTCCTGGACGACTTCGCCCGCTTCGACGCCGCGTTCTTCGGCATCGCACCCCGCGACGCCGCCGACATGGACCCGCAGGAACGGCTGTTCATCGAGAGCGCGTGGTCGGCACTGGAGGACGCCGGATACACCCGGCAGCGGCTCGCCGAACAGCACGCCTCGCGCGTCGGCGTCTTCGCCGGGATCACCAAGACCGGTTTCGACCGGCACCGCCCCCGGGCGACGGACGGGGTGCCGCCCGCGCCGCGCACGTCCTTCGGATCCCTGGCCAACCGGGTGTCCTACCTGCTGGACCTGCACGGCCCGAGCATGCCCATCGACACCATGTGCTCGGCGTCGCTCACCGCGATCCACGAGGCGTGCGAGCACCTGCGCCACGGCGCCTGCGAACTGGCCGTCGCCGGTGGGGTGAACCTCTATCTGCACCCCTCCACCTACGTCGAGCTGTGCCGCTCCCGGATGCTCGCCACCGACGGACACTGCCGCAGCTTCGGCGAGGGCGGTGACGGCTTCGCCCCCGGCGAGGGCGTCGGCGCCGTGCTGCTCAAGCCGCTCTCCAAGGCCGAGGCCGACGGCGACCCCGTCCACGCGGTCATCCTCGGCTCCGCCATCAACCACGGCGGCCGCAGCAACGGCTACACCGTGCCCAACCCGCGCGCCCAGGCGGCGCTGATCCGCGAGGCGCTGGACCGCGCCGGGGTGTCCGCCGCAGACATCGGCTACATCGAGGCGCACGGCACGGGCACCCGCCTCGGCGACCCCGTGGAGATCGACGGCCTGACCCAGGCGTTCGGCCCCGACGCCGTCGGCACCGGCGCGTGCGCCCTCGGCTCGGCCAAGTCGAACATCGGCCACCTCGAAGCGGCGGCCGGCATCGCGGGGCTGACCAAGGCCGTACTGCAGCTGCGCAACGGCGAGTTCGCGCCCACCCTGCACGCGGAGCGGCCCAACCCGGACATCGACTTCGCGGCCACCCCCTTCACCTTGCAGACCTCCGCGGCCCCCTGGCCGCGGCCCGCGAGCGGCGGGCCGCGGATCGCCGGGATCTCCTCCTTCGGCGCGGGCGGCGCGAACGCGCACGTGATCGTCGCCGAGTACCAGGGCACGACGGCCACGTCCGCCGCCCCGGCCGGGCCGGTCCTGCTGCCGCTGTCCGCCCGCACCCCCGAGGACCTGCGCGCACGGGCCGAGCAACTGGCGGCCTGGCTCGGCGCCGAGGAGCAGGTCGACCTGGCGGCCGTCGCGGCCACCCTCCAGATTGGCCGCGAGGCGATGGACGAGCGCGTCTGCTTCGTCGCGAGCACGGCCACCGCGTGGCTGGAGCAGCTCCGCGCCTTCCTCGCCGGCCCCGAGGCGGCGGGCCCGTGGCACCGTGGCCAGGTCAAGGCCACCCGGGAGACCCTGGCCGCCCTGGCGGAGAACGACGAGCTCCGCGAGCTCGTCGCCCGCTGGATCACCCGTGGCGAGTGGAGCGAGCTGGCCGCGTTCTGGGCCAAGGGCATGCCCCTGGACTGGACCCGCCTGCACGGCGGCGGAACCCCCGCGCGGGTGCACCTGCCCGGCTACCCCTTCGCGGGCCGCCGCTACTGGTTCGACCCGGCCGGCGAGGAGACCGAGCAGCCTGCGCCTTCCCCGGCGGCGGCCGGGGCCGAGGACGCCGAGCGTGTCATTCTCGACGCGCTGGGCGAGGCCCTGCAGATGCCGGTCGCCGAGATCGAGCGCCGCCGCCCGTTCGCGGACTACGGCCTGGACTCCATCCTCGGCGTGCACCTGGTGCACACGCTCAACGCGGCCCTGGGCACCGACCTGGAGACCACCGACCTCTTCGACCACGGCACCGTCGAGCGCCTGCACGCGTTCGTCACCAGCACCTACGGCGACGCACTGCGCACGCGCGCGGCCGCCCCGGCACCCGCCGCCGCGCCCCCGGTCGACGCCGACGATGACGCCGACGACGATGCCATCGCCGTGGTCGGCATGGCCGCCCGCTACGCCGACGCCGAGGACCCGCGCGCCCTGTGGGACCACTTGATGGCCGGGGACGACCTGGTCGAGCCGGTCACCCGCTGGCCGCTCGGCCCGGAGGTGACCTGCCGATCCGGCAGCTTCGTGCGCGGCATCGACCAGTTCGACCCGGTGTTCTTCTCGATCTCCGGGGTCGAGGCCACCTACATGGACCCGCAGCAGCGCATCTTCCTGGAGCAGTGCTGGAACGCACTTGAGGACGCCGGCTACACCGGCGAACGCCTGCGCGACCGCAACTGCGGTGTGTACGTCGGCTGTTACTCCGGCGACTACCACGACCACCTGGACGCGAACCCTCCGGCGCAGGCCCTGTGGGGCACCATGGGCTCCGTCGTGGCGTCCCGGATCGCCTACCAGCTCGACCTCAAGGGCCCCGCCCTCACCACGGACACCTCCTGCTCCAGCTCGCTCGTCTCCCTGCACCTGGCCTGCCGCGACCTACGCGACGGCACGGCCGACATGGCGATCGCGGGCGGCGTGTTCATCCAGACCACCCCCCGGCTCTACGAGTCCGCGAGCCGCGCGGGCATGCTCTCCGCCAGCGGCCGCTGCCACAGCTTCGACGCCGCCGCCGACGGCTTCGTGCCGGGTGAGGGCGCGGGCGCCGTCGTCCTCAAGCGGCTCGCGGACGCCCGGCGCGACGGCGACCACATCCACGGCCTGATCCGCGCCTTTGGCATCAATCAGGACGGCACGACCAACGGCATCACCGCCCCCAGCGCGGCCTCCCAGGAGCAGCTCCTGCGTGACGTCCACACCCGCGGCGGCATCGAGCCCGGCGGCATCCAGCTCGTCGAGGCGCACGGCACCGGCACACAGCTGGGCGACCCCATCGAATTCCGCGCCCTTACCCGCGCGTTCGAGGGCGCCCCGGCCGGGAGCGCGGTCCTCGGCTCGGTCAAGACCAACCTGGGACACACGCAGTTCGCCGCGGGCATCGCCGGTGTCATCAAGTCGCTGCTGGCCCTCGAACACCGGCAGATCCCGCCGACGCTGCACTTCTGCGAGGCCAACCGCGCCGTCGCCCTCGAAGGCAGCCCCTTCACCGTCACCACCGCACCGCGGCTGTGGACGACGCCCGCACACGGGCCGCGCCGGGCCGCCGTCAGCTCCTTCGGTGCCTCCGGCACCAACGCCCACGTGGTGCTGGAGGAAAACCCGGCCCCCACGGTCCGCGAGCCCGGCGGGGAGCACGCCTTCCTGCTGTCCGCGCGCACACCGGCCGCACTGCGCGCCGTCGTCGAGCGGCTGCTCGCCCACCTCGACCGCGAACCCGGCCTGCCCGCCGGAGCGGTCGCCTACAGCCTGGCCGCGGGACGAAGCCACTTCGCCCACCGGCTCGCCGTCGTCGCCGCCGGCCTCCCGGCCCTGACGGCACACCTGCGCGCCTGGCAGTCCGGCACCGCCGGCGACGCGGTCGTACAGGGCGAGACCGCGGCCGACCCCCGGCCCGTGGGCGGCGTGCGCGAACTGACGCCGGCCGCACTGGCCCGGGCTTACGTACGCGGTGAGATCGACCGCTTCACCGAGAGCTTCCCACCCGCCGTACGCCGCCAAGTCCCGCTGCCGACCTACCCTTTCGAGCGGCAGCGCTACTGGATCGACACCCCGGCCCCGCGGGCCGCCGCCCAGGACCGCCCCGCGTACCGTCTCCCGCTCACCGGCCAGGAGTTCTTCCTGGCGGACCACCACGTGGGCGGCCGGGCCGTACTGCCCGGCGTGCTGACGCTGGAGGCCGCCCGCCGTGCCGCGAGCGGGGACTCCTTCACCCCGGTCGGCCTGCGCGACATCGTGTGGCCCGCCCCGTTCCCCGTCGAGGGCGACGGCGCCGAGCTGCGCGTCGACCTCGACGGCGACGCCTTCCGCGTCCTGCGCGACGGCTCGGCCGTGCACGCCCAGGGGCGCCTCACCCAGCCCGGCTCGCCCACGCCGGCACCCCTCGCGGACCTGCGCGCCCGCTGCGGTGTGCGCACGCTGTCCCGGCAGCAGTGCCACGACGCACTCGAAGGCGTCGGCATCCGGCACGGCGAACGCCTGCGCGCCATCGACACCCTGGCCGTCGGCGACGGCGAGGTCCTGGCGCGGCTCGTCCTGCCCGCCGGTGCCGACGGCGCCTTCGCACTGCACCCGGCGATGCTCGACAGCGCCATCCAGGCCACCGTCGCACTCCACGGCGACGCCACCGGCACCCTCGCCGAGCACGGCGGCGCCCCCGCGCTGCCGTTCGCACTGGACGCCGCCGACATCCTCGCCCCCACCACCGCACGCATGTGGGCCCACCTGCGCCACACCGAGGGCTACGCGCCCTCGGCCGACCGGGACGTGACCAAAGTGGACATCGACCTCTACGACGACGACGGACGGCTCAGCGTGAGCCTGCGCGGCTACGCCTCCCGCCGGATGACCCCGACGGCCGGCGACGCCCCGCGCGCGGCACTGCTGGCACCCGTGTGGGACGCCCTGCCCGCGACCTCCGCCCCGCGCCTGCCCGCACCGGGGGCCCGCGTCGTCCTGCTGGGCGGCACCGCCGAGGAGCAGGACGGGCTGCGCCGCCACTACCCCGGCGCCACCGTCCTCCACCCCCGCGAGGACGAGCCCGCCGACCGGCTTGCCGCGCGGCTGCCCGCCGACACCGAGCACGTCTTCTGGCTCGCCCCCGCCGACTCCCCCTCCGACGGCACACTCGCCGTGTTCCGCCTCGTCAAGGCCCTCCTGGCAGGCGGCGCGGACGCCCGTGAGCTGGGCCTGACCGCCGTCACCCGGCAGGCGCGCCTGCTGCCCGGTGACAGCCACTCCGACCCGGCCCACGCCGGAGTGCACGGCCTCCTCGGCACCCTGGCCAAGGAGTACCCCCACTGGAGCGTCCGCGTCGCCGACATCGAGGCCGGCGCCCCAGTGCCCTGGCCGGCACTGCTGGAACTGCCCGCCGACCCCCGCGGCGAGACCCTGGCCCACCGGCACGGCGAGTGGTACCGCCAGCGGCTGCTGGAGGTGCCCGAGCCGGGCACGGCGGACGTCCCGTGCGAGCCCGGTGGCGTGATCGTGGCCATCGGCGGCGCGGGCGGCATCGGCGTCGTGTGGACCGAGCACATGATGCGCCGGCACGGCGCCCGAGTGGTCTGGATCGGCCGCCGCCCGCTGGACGCCGACATCGCGGCACGGCAGGACGACCTGGCGGCGTACGGACCCAGGCCCGACTACGTCCAGGCCGACGCGACCGACCGCGACGCCCTGCGCCGCGCCCGCGACGAGATCGTCCGGCGGCACGGCCCCGTCCGCGGCGTCCTGCACACCGCCATCGTGCTCGGCGACCGGAGCCTGGCCCGGATGGACGAGAACCTCTTCCGCACGACCTACGCGGCCAAGGCGTCCGTGGCCGTGAACCTGGCCGACGTCTTCGCCGGCCAGCCGCTGGACTTCGTCGCCTTCTTCTCCTCGATGCAAGCCTTCTTCAAGGCGCCCGGCCAGGCCAACTACGCGGCGGGCTGCACCTTCTCCGACGCCTTCGCCGAGCAGCTGTCCACCCGGCTCGCCTGCCCGGTCAAGGTGATGAACTGGGGCTACTGGGCCGGCGTCGGCATCGTCACCGCCGACGGCTACCGGCAGCGCATGGCCGGGCTCGGCCTCGGCTCCATCGAACCCGACGAGGGCATGGCGGCCTTCGACGCGCTGCTCGCCTCCCCGCACCCCCAGCTCGCCCTGCTCAAGTCCACGGACACCCGCAGCATCGACGGCATCTACGGCGACGACGCCCTCACCCACCTTCCCGCCGCCACCCCCTCCCTGATCACGGCCCTGCGGGAGGACCGGCCCGACCGGCGCGCCGGGATCGAGCGGCTGCGCGAGAAGGCCGACGGCCACGCGGGAGCCATGCAGGACGCGCTCGCCCGCATCACCTGGGCCCTGCTCCAGTCGCTCGGGATGTTCCGCGACGGCCGCGCGGCCACCGCCGACGAGTGGCGCGCCCTCGGCGGCGTCGAGGACCGCTACGCACGCTGGACGGCCCACAGCCTCACCGTGCTGACCGACGCCGGCTACCTGCGCCGCGAAGGGGAGGACCGCTACGCCGCCCTCGACCCCCGCACCGGATCCCTCGACGACGCCTGGGCGGAGTGGGACCGCGAGCACCGGCGCTGGCTGGCCGACGAGGCCAAGCGCCCGCAGGCCGTCCTGGTCGACACCACACTGCGCGCGCTGACCGACATCCTCACCGGCCGCCGCCCGGCCACCGACGTGATGTTCCCCAACGCCTCGCTCGAACTGGTCGAGGGCGTCTACAAGAACAACCCCGTCGCCGACTACTTCAACGACGTGCTCGCCGACACCCTCGTCGCCTACCTCGAACGCCGCCTCGCCGAGGACCCGTCCGCACGCCTGCGCATCCTGGAGATCGGCGCGGGCACCGGCGGCACCAGCGCCGTGGTGTTCCGCAGGCTGCGCCCGTGGGCCCGGCACATCGAGAAGTACAGCTACACCGACATCTCCAAGGCGTTCCTCCTGCACGCCCAGCGCGAGTACGGCCCGATCGCGCCCTACCTGGACCCGCAGCTCTTCAACGCCGAGAAGCCGCTCGCGGGCCAGCCGGTGGCCCCCGGCACGTACGACGTGGTGATCGCCACCAACGTGCTGCACGCGACCCGCAACATCCGCAACACCCTGCGCAACGCCAAGGCCGCCGCCCGCGCGAACGCCCTGCTGCTCCTCAACGAGCTGAGCGACAACATCCTCTTCAGCCATCTGACGTTCGGCCTGCTGGAAGGCTGGTGGCTCTACGACGACCCGGCGCCGCGCATCGCGGGCTCGCCCGGTCTGGTGCCGGAGAGCTGGCGGCGGGTGCTCGGCGAGGTGGGCTTCCGTGCGGCGTTCGTGGCCGCCGAAGGCGCCGACGACCTCGGCCAGCAGGTCATCGTCGCCGAGAGCGACGGCGTGGTCCGCCAGCCGCGCCCGGACGGCGTCTCCGCCTTCCGCGGCGCCCTCCCGCAGGAGCGGCCCCAGGCCGCGCCGCCGGAGGTGCCCGCCCCGTCGCCCCGGCCCGCCCCGGCCGCCACCGGCGGCGACCACGACGAGCGCCTGCTGGAGCCGGCCCGCGACTTCTTCCGCGGCCTGGTCGCCGACACCCTGCGGCTGCCCCTCGCCGACATCCGGGCCGACGTGCCCTTCGAGCGCTACGGCATCGACTCGATCCTCGTCGTCCAGCTGACCGACGCGGTCCGCAAGGTGCTCGACAACGTCGGCAGCACGCTGTTCTTCGAGGTACGCACGATCGACGGCCTGGTGCGGCACTTCCTGCGCACCCAGCCCGCCGCACTCGCGGCCCTGGTCGGCCCGGCCGACGAGACCCCCGCACCCCTCGCCGAAACCCCGGCACCCAACGCCGCACCCGTCCCCGCAGCCTCTCCCGTGAACGCTGAGCCCGTACACGCTGAGCCCGTACACGCTGAGCCCGTACACGCTGAGCCCGAGGACGGGATGGCCATCGCGATCGTCGGCATGGCCGGCCGCTACCCCGACGCCCCCGACCTCGACGCCTTCTGGGAGAACCTGCTCGCCGGGCGGGACAGCATCACCGAGATCCCGGAAGACCGCTGGGACCACAGCCGTTACTACGACCCGCGCCGTGGCATCGACGGCAGGACGTACAGCAAATGGGGCGGCTTCCTCGACGGGATCGACGAGTTCGACCCGCTGTTCTTCGGCATCTCACCGAAGCAGGCGTCCATGATGGACCCGCAGGAGCGGCTGTTCCTCCAGTGCGCCCACACCACGCTCGAGGACGCCGGCTACACACGGGACGCCCTGCGCGCCGCCGCCCGCGCCCGGGTGGCCGAGGACGCCGGTGACATCGGGGTGTTCGTCGGCGCGATGTACTCCGAATACCAGCTCCACGGCGCGGAGTACAGCGTGCGCGGCGAGCCCGTCGTCGTGCCCGGCAGCCTGGCGTCCATCGCCAACCGCGTCTCGTACTTCCTCGACGCGAGCGGCCCCAGCGTCACCGTCGACACCATGTGCGCGTCCGCGCTGTCCGCGATCCACCTCGCGTGCGCGGCCATCCGCAGCGGGGAGTGCGGCGCCGCCGTGGCCGGCGGGGTCAACCTGTCGCTGCACCCGAGCAAGTACCTGATGATCGGGCAGGGGCAGTTCGCCTCCAGCGACGGCCGCTGCCGCAGCTTCGGCGAGGGCGGCGACGGCTACGTGCCCGGTGAGGGCGTCGGCGCGGTGCTGCTGCGCCCGCTCGCCGACGCGGTCGCCGACGGCGACCGCATCCTCGGTGTGATCCGCGGCAGCGCGCTCAACCACGGCGGCCACACGCACGGGTTCACCGTGCCCAACCCGCTCGCGCAGGCGGCCGTCATCCGCAGCGCCTGGCGCCGGTCCGGAGCCGACCCCCGGGACATCGGCTGCATCGAGGCACACGGAACCGGCACCTCACTGGGCGACCCGATCGAGATCGCCGGACTGAGCGCGGCCTTCGGCGAGTTCACCGACGCGCGCAACTTCTGCTCCATCGGCTCGGCGAAGTCGAACATCGGCCACCTGGAATCGGCCGCCGGTGTCGCGGGCCTCGCCAAGCTGCTGCTCCAGATGCGGCACGGCACGCTGGTGCCGTCGCTGCACGCGGAACGCACCAACCCCGAGATCGACTTCGCCGACAGCCCGTTCGTGCTCCAGCGCGAGACGGCGCCCTGGCCGCGGTCCGGCGACCGCCCGCGCCTCGGCGGCCTCTCGTCGTTCGGCGCGGGAGGCTCCAACGCACACCTGCTGGTCGAGGAGTACATCGTGCCCAAGGCACCCCCGCACGGCGGCGGCCCCGCCGTCGTGGTCCTGTCCGCCTTCGACGACGAGCGGCTGCGCGAATCCGCGGGACGGCTGCGCGACGCGCTGCGCGCGGGGGAGTGGAGCGACGACGACCTCGGCGACATCGCCTACACGCTCCAGGTCGGCCGCGAGGCCATGGCCGCACGGTTCGCCGTGGTGGTGAGCGCCCTCCCGGACCTCGTCGACGCGCTCGACGCCTGCGCACGCGGCGACGAGCTCCCGGAAGGCGCGTACGCGAACTCCGGCGGTGACCGGGCCGGCGCGGTCCAGGGTTTCGTCACCGACGAGGACTTCCAGGAGACGGTCGTGCGCTGGGCACGCCGCGGAAAGCTCGCACCGCTGGCCGAGGCATGGACGAGCGGCCTCACGGTGGACTGGGCGCGCCTCCACGCCGAAGGACCCAAGCCGCGCAAGGTCGGCCTGCCGGGCTACCCCTTCGCCCGCGAGCGCTACTGGTTCACCGACGGGCTCCCCGAACTGCCCGCTGCGGCGGCCTCATCCGCGGTGCCCGCCCCCGTCACCCCCGCCGCGCCGCGCCGCCCCGTACAGGAGACCCCCGCTCCGGCCGCCCCCGCGCAGCCGGTGAACTCCTACGAGCTTCCCGAGGGCGACCTCACCCTGCACCCCGTCTGGGAGCCGGCCCGGCTGCTGCGCGGCAAGCCGTACCCGTCCGCGACCGCCCGTGTGGTGGCCGTCGGCCTCGAACCCGAGGACTTCGCGGCGCTGGGCGCCCGCTACCCGGGCCTGGTGGCGCTGCACACCGCCGCGTCCTCCGCCGAGGAGGTGCGGGACGAACTGGCCGCGCTTGGCGCGTTCGACCACGTGATCATGCGGTTCCCCACCGCGCCCGCCACCACCGCCACGGCGCGGATCGCCGCGCAACGCGCCGTGATCCGGCGCATGTTCCGCGTCCTCAAGGCACTGACGGCCCTCGGCCTGGAGGAGCGGAGCCTGGGGCTCACCCTCCTCACGCACGGCGCCTTCGACCCGAGCGGCACCGGGCCCGTCGACCCGGCACAGGCGAGCCTGCACGGCCTGCTCGGCGGCCTGGCCAAGGAACAGCCGCGCTGGCGCATCCGCGCCGTCGACCTGGCCGACGGCGAACCCTTCGTCGCCGAAGAGGTCTTCGCCCTGCCCGCCGACCACCGCGCCCACCCCCTCGCGCGCCGCGGCGGCCAGTGGCTGCGCAGGCAGCTCCTGCCCGTGGACGCGACCCCCGCACCGGCCGAGCCCGTGCTGCGCCGCGACGGCGTCTATGTGCTCATCGGCGGCGCGGGCGACCTCGGGGTGATGCTCAGCGAGTACCTCGTCCGCCAGTACGACGCGCACGTCGTGTGGGTCGGCCGCCGCGCCGAGGACGACGGCATCCGGGCCAAGGCGGCCCAGGTGGCCACGGTCGGGCGCGCCCCCGTCTACGTGTCCGCCGACGCCTCCGGCCCCGAGGCGCTCGCCGGGATGCGGGACGAGGTGCTCCGCCGGTACGGCCACATCGACGGCGTCGTGCACCTGGCGATGGTGTTCAGCCACACGCCGCTGGCCGCGATGAGCGAGGCCGAGCTGGAGGCCACGCTGTCGGCCAAGGTCGACCCGTGCGTGCACTTCGCCGACGCCTTCGCCGCCCAGGGCCTGGACTTCATCCTGCTGATCTCCTCCCTCGTCAGCTTCATCCGCAACTCCCACCAGGCGCACTACTCGGCGGCCTGCGCCTTCGAGGACGCGCGCGCCCCCGAACTGCGCACATCCCTGGACTGCCCGGTCAAGGTCGTCAACTGGGGCTACTGGGGCAACGTCCCCGACGAGCTCATGCGCGACGTGACCGCGATGGGCCTGGCCGCGATCGACCCGGCCACGGCGATGGGCGCGCTGGAACGGCTCCTCGCGGGGCCGCTCGACCAGATCGGCTTCATGCGCCTCGGGCGCCCGCTGCCCATCGAAGGAGCACTGACCACGGAGACGCTGACCCCGCACCCGTTCGGCGCGGCGACGCGCGGCAGTGCCGCCACCGTGCCCGTACCGGCCGGCCTGGCCGCCTACCACGCGGGCCCGGTGCCGGGCGAGATCGACGCCTGCCTGCACCGCTACCTCGTGGCGGAACTGCGCCGGGCGGGCCTCGACAACCCGAGTGACGGCCTCGCGGAGTGGAAGGAGCGCAACGGCGTCGAGCCCCGCTTCGACGGCTGGCTCACGGCCACCCTGCGCACCCTGGCCGAACACGGCCTGATCGACGCCCAGGGCCGCTGGAGCAGCCATGCCCCGACCGCGCGGGACGCCGAGGCCTGCCGCGCCGACTGGGCCCAGGGCCAGGCGCTGTGGGCCGAGGGCAACGCCGATCTGCGCGCGCCCATGCGGCTGTTGGGCCGGACGCTGCCCGCGCTGACCGACATCCTGTGCGGCCGGACGACAGCCACCGACGTGCTCTTCCCCCAGGGTTCGTTCGACCTGGTGCAGGGCGTCTACCGCGACAACCGCGTGGCCGGGCACTTCAACGCCGTACTGGCCGAACACGTCGCGTCCTTCCTGCGCGCCCGCCAGGACGCCGACCCGGGCGCCCGCCTGCGCGTACTGGAGATCGGCGCGGGCACCGGCGGCACCACCGGCCCCGTGCTCGACCGCCTCGCCCGCGCCGGGCTCGACCTGGCCGAATACTGCTACACCGACCTGTCGCAGGCCTTCCTGCAACACGCCCAGGACACCTTCGGACCCGGGCGCGACCACCTGACGTACCGCATCTTCGACGCGGCCAGGCCCCCGCACACCCAGGGGCTCGACACCGGGGCGTTCGACGTCGTGATCGCGGCCAACGTGCTGCACGCCACGGAGAACATCCGCCCGGCCCTGCGGCACGCCAAGGCGCTCCTGCGCGGCAACGGCATGCTGGCGCTGAACGAGATCAGCGGCTTCTATCTCGTCAACCACCTGACGTTCGGCCTGCTCGACGGCTGGTGGCTCTACGACGACGCCGAACTGCGCGTGCCGGGCAGCCCCGCCCTCTCCCCGGAGGGCTGGCGCCTGGTGCTGGAGCAGGAGGGCTTCACCTGCGTCGGCCACCCGGCCGAGGACGCCCTGCCCCTGGGCCAGCAGGTCGTGGTGGCCCACAGCGACGGCCTCGCCCGCAGCCCGCGGACGCTGCCCGGCGCGCCGGAGGCCAACAGCCTCCCGGCCCGCCCGTCGGCACACTCCCCGGCCCCGGCCCCCGCCCAGGCGCCGGACGCGGTCGCGACGGTGGCGGATGTGGTGCTGGCGGAGCTCGCGTCCGCGCTGCGCCTGTCCACCGAACGGATCGACGCGGACCAGGCGTTCGCCGACTACGGCCTCGACTCCATCGTCGGCGCCAAGTTCGTCCAGCGCCTCAACGAAGAGCTCGGCACCGACCTGCTGACCACGGTCATCTTCGACTACCGCAGCGTGGGACAGCTCGCCGCGCACATCGCGGAGAGCCACCGGCCGAAGCTGCCCGCCCCCGCACCGGCGCCCCGGACCGTCAGCACGCCGCCCCTTGCCGAGAAGCGAGAGTCCGGACCCGGCGGGCGCGAGCCGATCGCCATCGTCGGGATCAGCGCTCGGTTCGCCGGGTCGGACGACGCCGAAGCGCTGTGGCAGCACCTCGCCGCCGGTGACGACCTCGTCGGCCCGGTCGAACGCTGGGACCTCTCCGGCTACAGCGAGGACGAACTCTCCTGCCGCTCCGGCAGCTTCCTCGACGGCATCGACCGGTTCGACGCGAACTTCTTCAACCTGACCGGACTCGAAGCGACCTACACCGACCCGCAGCAGCGCCTCTTCCTGGAACAGGCGTGGACGGCGATGGAGGACGCCGGATACTCCGGCGCCTCGCTGAACGGCCGCAAGTGCGGTGTGTACGTGGGCTGCACCGGCGGCGACTACGCGAAGTGGTTCGACGACGCGCCGCCCGCCCAGGCGGCGTGGGGCAACGCGCCGTCGGTCGTACCCGCGCGCATCGCCTACCACCTGAACCTCCAGGGACCGGCCATCGCAGTCGACACGGCCTGCTCCAGCTCGCTGGTCGCCGTTCACCTCGCCTGCCAGGGCCTGTGGAGCGGCGAGACGGAGCTGGCACTCGCCGGCGGCGTCAGCGTCCAGACCACGCCGGAGACCTATCTGGCGGCGAGCCGGGGCGGGATGCTGTCGCCCACCGGGCGCTGCCACACCTTCGACGCCGCGGCCGACGGGTTCGTGCCGGGCGAGGGCGTGGGCGTGGTGGTGCTCCGCCGCCTGTCCGACGCGCTGGCCGACGGCGACCACATCCACGCGGTGATCCGCGGCTCGGTCGTCAACCAGGACGGAGCCACCAACGGCATCACCGCCCCGAGCGCGCTGTCGCAGGAGCGGCTCATCCGCCAGGCGCACACCGACTCCGGTATCGACCCGGCCGGGATCGGCATGGTCGAGGCCCACGGGACCGGCACCCAGCTCGGCGACCCCATCGAGTGCCAGGCGCTCACCAACGCCTTCCCGGCGGACGCGGCCCCCGGCTCCTGCGCGCTCGGTTCGATCAAGACGAACCTCGGGCACACCACCTCGGCGGCCGGCGTCGCCGGCCTGCTGAAGATCGTGCTCGCCATGCGCCACGGGCAGATCCCGCCGTCCCTGCACCACCACCGGACCAACCCCGCGGTCCGGCTCGACGGCAGCCCGTTCTACGTGAACACCGAGCTGCGGCCCTGGCGGCCGAACAGCGAAGGCAAGCGCGTCGCGGCCCTGAGCGCGTTCGGGTTCAGCGGCACCAACGGGCACGTGATCGTGGAGGACGCCCCGGCCCGCGCCGGGCACCGGAACACGGACGGCACGCACCTGTTCGTGCTCTCCGCCCCGCAGCCGGCGGCGCTCCGCGGCCGCGCCCAGGATCTGCTGGCGTACCTGCGCCGCACGCCCGGCGCCGTGCTCGGCGACGTCAGCTACACACTGGCCGTCGGCCGCGACCACTTCACCCACCGGGCCGCGTTCGTCGCCCGTGGCCGCGACGAGCTGACACGTCTGCTCGAAGCCTGGCTGGACGGGCGGAGCGAGACGGGCGCGAGTGGTGGCTCCGCGCAGGAACGCGCCAGGAACCGGTATCTGGCCGGCGCCACGGTGGACTTCACGCCCCTGTTCTCCGGGCTCGACGTGCGCCGCACACCGCTGCCGACGTACCCCTTCCAGCGCAAGAGCTACTGGGTCGCCACGCAGGCCGGCCCGGCCCGGCGCGGCCGCGGCACCGCGGCACCGGCCGTCCTTCCGGCCCCCGCGCCCGCGGCCCCTGCTGCCCCCACTGCCCCCACTGCCCCCACTGCCCCCGCTGTCCCCGCGATGGACGTGTCGACGCTGCGCTTCCTGGTCGGTGACCGCCTGCTGACCGAGCTGTCCCGTGTGCTGATCATGGAGCCCGACGAGATCGACCCGCAGGCGTCGTTCTCCGACTTCGGGGTCGACTCGATCCTCAGCGTGAAGCTCGTCGGCGCGGTGAACACCGCCCTCGGCGTCGACCTGTCCAGCACGGCCCTGTTCGAGCACAGCTCGCTCGACCGGCTGACGGACCATCTGGTCGACGCGTACGGGCCTCAGCTGCGAGCAAGTGGCGCACTGGGCGAGCCGTCCGCCGAAGCCGAAGAGGCACCGCCCGCCGACCGCGCACAAGCCCCACAAGCCGTACAGCTCGCACCCGCCGCTCCCGTCGGCGCACCCGACGACGACGGCATCGCGGTGGTCGGCATCGCCGCCCGGTTCGCGCAGTCGCCCGACGCCGCGGCACTGTGGGCGCACCTCGCGGCCGGTGACGACCTCGTCGGTGACGTCACCCGCTGGGACATGGAGAAGGAGCTGGGCGCCGGTGCCCCGCGCCAGCAGGGCAGCTTCGTGGAGGACATCGAGCGCTTCGACGCCTGGTTCTTCCGCATGTCGGGCAAGGAGGCCACCTACACCGACCCCCAGCAGCGGATCTTCCTGGAGGAGTGCTGGCACGCCCTGGAGGACGCGGGCTACGCCGGTGAACGGCTCGACGGCCGCGGGTGCGGCGTCTACGTCGGCGGCTCGCCCAGCGACTACCAGCAGCTGATCGGCGACGACGCGCCGCCGCAGACGCTCTGGGGCAACATCTCCTCGGTCATCGCCTCGCGGATCTCCTACTTCCTCGACCTCCAGGGCCCCGCCCTGTCGGTGGACACGGCCTGCTCCAGCTCCCTGGTGGCCATCCACCAGGCCTGCCAGGACCTCCGCCAGGGCAACACGTCGATGGCGCTGGCCGGGGGCGTCTTCATCCAGTCCACGCCGATCTTCTACAAGTCCGCCGTGCGCGCGAACATGCTCTCGCCGACCGGGCGTTGCCACACCTTCGACGCGAGCGCCGACGGCTTCGTGCCCGGCGAGGGCGCCGGTGTGGTCGTGCTCAAGAGGCTGGCCGACGCCGTGCGCGACGGAGACCAGGTCTACGGAGTGATCCGGGGGTCCGGCATGAATCAGGACGGAACCACGAATGGACTTACCGCACCAAGCGCCGGCTCGCAGAAGCGTCTGCTGCGCGGCGTCCACGAGCGCGCCGGGGTCGACCCCGCCGAGATCCAGCTGATCGAGGCGCACGGCACCGGCACACCGCTGGGCGATCCCATCGAATTCGAGGCACTGAGCGCGGCGTTCGGCGACGCCCCCGAGGGCGGCTGCGCGCTCGGCTCGGTCAAGACCAACCTGGGGCACACCCAGTACGCCGCGGGTGTGGCCGGTGTCATCAAGGTGCTGCTGGCGCTCAGGCACGGGCAACTGCCGCCGTCGCTGCACTTCGAGCGGAGCAACCCGGCGATCACACTGGAGGGCAGCCCCTTCCACGTCAACACGGAGCTGCGCCCGTGGCCCGCGCCCGCGAACGGCCCGCGCCGCGCCGGAGTCAGCTCGTTCGGCGCCGCAGGGACCAACGCGCACGCGCTGATCGAGGAGGCTCCCGCACGGGCCGGCGGCCCGCACGCCGCCCGCCCCGCCTGGCTGGTCGTCCTGTCGGGACAGGACGACGCCACACGCCGCGCCCAGGCCGAGCGCCTGCTCGACCACGCCCTCACGCACGAGGACCTCGACCTCGGCGACGTGGCCTACACCCTGGCCACCGGGCGCCGTCACTGCACCCACCGGTGGGCATGCGTGGCCTCGGACCGCGAACAGCTCGTCGAAGCCCTGCGCACCTGGCTGCGCGACGGCCGGGCCCCGGGCGTCGTCACCGGTGAGGCGGCCGACGGGCACCGCCGCCAGGACCCCGCCCTGCGCACACGCGTGAGCCACCTGATGGCCGAACGCGACCGCCACGACTGCCTGACCGAGCTCGCCGGGTTCTTCGCGCAGGGCCTCGACCTGAGCTTCGCCCCGCTGTTCGACGACGGGGGCTTCCGGGTCGTGTCCCTCCCGGCCTACCCCTTCGCCGGTGAGCGCTACTGGGTCGGGACGCGACCCTCCCGGGCCGCGACCCCCTCGCCGCTGGCGGGCCGCAAGGTCCGTACGGAGTCCGGCGCTTCGCACTACGCCGTCGAGCTGACCGGCGAGGAGTTCTTCCTCGACGACCACCGCGTACGGAACGTGCCGGTGCTGCCCGGCGTGGCCTACCTGGAGCTGGCGTGCGCGGCGGCGCGGGCCGAAGGCATCGCGCCCACCGGCTTCCGCCTGCGCGACGTCGTCTGGTCCCGCCCCGCCCGGATCACCGGGCCGGCCTCGGCCGGGATCGCCCTGCGGCCGCGCGAGGACGGCGGCTTCACGTACGAGATCACCACGGCGACCGGGGACGGCCTGCCCGTACCGCACGGACAGGGCCGCGTCGAACGGTGCGAGGCGCCCGCGCCCACCCGCCTGGACATCGCCGGGCTGCGCGAGCGGTGCGACGTGCGCACCCTGGACCACGAGGAGTGCTACCGCCTCTTCGCGGGCATGGGCATCGGCTACGGGCCCGCGCTGCGGGGCATCCGCCGGCTCAGCGTCGGCTCCGGGCTCGCCGTGGCACGCCTGAGCCTGCCGCAGGCGGCGCGCGACGGCGCCGACTGGACCCTCCACCCGTCGATGCTCGACGCCGCCGTGCAGGCCACGCTGGGCCTGTCGCTGACCGAGGACACCGACACCGTGGCGGCCGCGCTCCCCTTCGTCCTGGAGGAGACGCGGATCCTCGCGCCGAGCCCGGCGAGCGGCTGGGCCGTGGTGCGGCCCGCGGCGGACGACCGCGGGGGTGCCGTACGGCGCATCGACATCGAACTGTGCGACGACGACGGCGCCGTGTGCGTGCGACTGCTCGGCTTCAGCACCCGGGTGCTGCCCGCGGCCGTCGCACCGAAGGAGGCCGACGGCGCTTCGCTCACCCTCATGCGGGTGGACACGCGAACCGCCCAGGCCACCGGGGCACCGCGCCCACTGGTGCGGCACGAGGTCCTGCTCGGCGGGCTCGGTGCGATCGACCCCCGGGACGTCCAGGCCGGACTGGGCGTGCCGTGCGCCGCGCTGCCCGACGAGGACGATCTCGCCCTGCGCTACACCCGCCACGCCGAGACCGTGCTGGCACGGCTGCGGCAGGCTATCCCGGCGACCCGCGACGGACACGCGCTGCTCCAGGTGGTCGTGCCCGCCGACGGCGAGGGCCGGCTGCTCGCGGGACTGGGCGGCCTGCTGCGCACGGCCCGCATGGAACACCCCAAACTGCTCACCCAGCTCGTTGAAATGGAGACCCCGGTCGACACCGCGACGCTGTGCGAGCGCCTGCGCCAGGAAGCGGCGGCCGGTCTCGACGACGTCGCCGTGCGGTACGCCGACGGCCGGCGGCAGGTGCCCCAGTGGACCGCCGTCGACGACGCCCCGCCGGTGCGGCCGTGGAAGGCCGGTGGCGTCTACCTCGTCACCGGGGGAGCCGGAGCACTCGGCGGGCTGTTCGCCCGCGAGATCGCGCGGCAGGCGCCCGGCGCCACCCTCGTGCTGTGCGGGCGTTCACCGGAGGGCCCGGAGCAGCGCGAACTGCTCGGCGAACTGGCCGGCTCGGGAGCCCGCGCCGCGTACCACCCGTTGGACGTGAGCCGGCGCGAGGCCGTGGCCGGCCGCGTGAGCGCGATCGTCGCCGAGCACGGGCGGCTGGACGGCGTCGTCCACGTCGCCGGAGTGGTGCGCGACAGCTACCTCGGCCAGAAGAGCGCCGAGGAGCTGCGGGAGGTGCTCGCGGCCAAGGTCGCCGGGTTCGTCCACCTCGACGAGGCCACCGCCGGTCTCGACCTGGACTGCTTCATCGGCTTCTCCTCGCTGTCGGCCTTCGGCAACCAGGGCCAGGGCGACTACGCGGCGGCCAACGCCTTCATGGACGCCTACGCGCTCCGGCGCCACGAACTGGTCGCCAGGGGCGAGCGCAGGGGCCGCACGCTGGTGGTCGGCTGGCCGCTGTGGGCCGACGGCGGCATGGCCGTCGACGCCGCGACCGAACGCCGTCTGAGGGAGAGCGTCGGCATGGTGCCGATGCGCGCCCGTCAGGGCGTCGAGGCGCTGGAGCGGGCCTACGGCAGCGGCGCGCCGCACGTGCTGGCGGTCTACGGCGAACGCGCCCGGATCGACGCCACCCTCCTCGCCCCCGCGCGGACCGGCCACCCCGCACCGGAGACCGCACCCGACCGGACCACCCCGCACGCGACCCTCCTCAGCCGCCTGATCGCCCATGCCTCGGCCGTACTGGGCGTGCGCGCGGACGAGATCGACGGCGCGGTGGCGCTGGGCGAGTACGGCTTCGACCCGGTCTCGCTCACCGAGTTCGCCGACAAGCTCAACGCGGAGTTCGGGCTCTCGCTGACCCCGAAGCTGTTCCCCGAACACCTGACCCTGGAAGAGGCTGTGAACCACCTCCTCGACACCCACCCCGATCGCTTCGGGACGGCCGCCCCGGCCCCGGCACCCACGCCGGCCGGCCGGGAGACGCGGCACAAGGCCCTGCTCAAGAAGCTGGTCGCCCGTGCGTCGGTCCTCCTGGACGTGCCCGCCGAACGCATCAGCGGCACCGCGGAGATGAGCAAGTACGGCTTCGACTCCCTCTCGTTCATCGGCTTCGCCAACGAGCTCAACGCCGAGTTCGGGCTCTCGCTGGCACCGACCCTCTTCTTCGAGAACCCCACCCTGGCGGGCGTCGCCGACCACCTACTCGACCACCACGCCGACCGCGTCACCGTCACCCCCGAGGCGCGGGAGGAACAGCCCGCCCCGGCACCGGCCGCCCGCCGGCCCGAGGCGGCCGCGCCCGGTGACGAGCCGATCGCCGTGATCGGCATGAGCGGCCGCTTCCCGATGGCGGACGACCTCGACGAGTTCTGGGACAACCTGGCCGAAGGGCGCGACTGCACCCAGGAGGTCCCCGCGGACCGCTGGGACTGGCGGGCCTGCTACGGCGACCCGGTCAAGGACCCCAACACGTCCAACGTGACGTCCGGCGGCTTCATGAACGGCGTCGGCGACTTCGACCCGCTCTTCTTCGACATCTCCCCGAAGGAAGCCGAGCTGATGGACCCGCAGCAGCGGCTCCTGATGCTGTACGTGTGGAAGGCCCTGGAGGACGCGGGCTATTCGGCGGGCGCGGTCGCGGGCAGCAACACCGCCCTCATCGCGGGCACCACCAGCACCGGCTACAGCACCCTGGTCACGCGGTACTCACCCGTCATCGAGGGCTACGACATCACCGGCGCGGCGCCCTCGATGGGCCCGAACCGCATGAGCTACTTCCTCGACCTGCACGGCCCGAGCGAGCCGGTCGACACGGCCTGCTCCAGCGCGCTGGTCGCCATCCACCGGGCCATCCAGGCCATCCGCGAGGGCCAGTCCGACATGGCCATCGCGGGCGGGGTCAACACCATGGTCAGCGTCGACGGGCACATCAGCATCTCCAAGGCGGGGATGCTCAGCCCGGAGGGCCGCTGCAAGTCCTTCTCCGACCGCGCCGACGGCTACGCGCGCGGCGAGGGCGTGGGCATGCTGGTGCTCAAGAGGCTCTCCGCCGCCGAACGCGACGGCGACCACATCCACGGCCTCATCCGCTCCTCGGCGGAGAACCACGGCGGCCGCGGCAACTCCCTGACCGCCCCCAACCCCAAGGCACAGGCAGCACTCCTGCGGGAGGCGTACGAGAAGGCGGGCATCGACCCGCGCACCGTCGGCTACATCGAGGCCCACGGCACCGGCACCAAGCTCGGCGACCCGGTCGAGATCAACGGGCTGAAGGCGGCGTTCCGCGAGCTGTACGAGGCGCACGGCGCCACCGTGGAGGAGGCCCACTGCGGAGTGGGCTCGGTGAAGACCAACATCGGCCACCTCGAACTCGCCGCCGGCGCGGCCGGGGTGATCAAGGTGCTGCTCCAGATGCGCCACCGCACGCTCGTCAAGAGCCTGCACTGCGAGACCGTCAACCCCTACATCGACCTGGAAGGCAGCCCCTTCCACCTCGTCCGCGAGCGGCAGCCGTGGGCGGCCCCGCGCGACGCGGAAGGCCGTGAACTGCCGCGCCGCGCAGGCGTGAGCTCCTTCGGCTTCGGCGGCGTCAACGCCCACGTCGTCCTCGAGGAGTACGTGCCCCGGACCGCCCCCGAGCCGGACCGGGCGCCCACCGAGCGCCTCCCGTTCCTGCTGTCGGCGGCCCGCCCGGAGGTGCTGCGCGAGATCGCCACGCGCTGGGTCGACGCGCTGCGCTGCGGCACGTACGACGACACCGACCTCGCGTCGGTCGCCTACACCTCGCAGACGGGCCGCACGCCGATGACCGAGCGCCTCGCCTGCCTGGCCCGGACCGTCGACGAGCTCGCCCAGGCGCTGGAGGCCTGGCTGCGCGGTGAGCCCACGGGCGACGTCTTCAGCGGCCGGGTCCCGCGCGGCGTCGATCTCCCGGACGTACCGGCCGCGTTCGCCCCCGGGGCGGACCTCACCGCCGCGAGCCGGCAGGACCGGGCGAGCCTGCTGGAGGCGTGGGTGCGCGGTGCCGCCTTCGACTGGGACCGCCTGCACACCGGGCGCCGTCCGCGCCGGATCCCGCTGCCGACCTACCCGTTCCGCCTCCAGCGCTACTGGGTCGACACCACCCGCCCCGCGAACGGTGCCCGGCCGGCCGTACTGCACCCGCTGGTGCACGTGAACACCTCGGACCTGGACGAGCACCGCTACACCTCGCGCTTCACCGGCCGCGAGTTCTTCCTCACCGACCACCGCGTGCAGAGCCGGGTGATGGAGGAGGTGTCCGGATGGCGGCCCGGCCGCGCGGTCGTCGCCTCCGACGACCGCCCGCAGGCCGTACCCGTCCTGCCCGCCGTGGCCTACCTGGAGATGGCGCGCGCCGCTGCGGTCCAGGCCGCCGGGGGCGACGAGCGGACCTGGTCGCTGAAGCTCGCCTCGTGGCTGCGCCCGCTCACCGTCGAGCAGGAGACCGACGTGCACGTCGCGCTGACCACCCGGACCGGTGACGGACTGGGCTACGAGGTGTACTCGGTGGACGAGCACGGCGAACGCGCCGTGTTCGGCCGGGGGCAGCTGCGCCGCCAGGACGCGGCACCGGGCGATCGCCTCGACCTCGCGGCGCTTCGCGCGCGGTGCGACGGCCCCGTGCTCGACGCCGACGCCTGCTATGAGCGGTTCACCGGCATCGGCATGACCTACGGCCCGACGCTGCGGGCCATCGAGGAACTGCACACCGGCTCACGGCAGGCCATGGCACGCCTGAACCTGCCCGCCGGCGCGGCCCGCGAGAGCGGTCTCGTGCTCAACCCGAGCATGCTCGACGCCGCCCTCCAGGCCACGGTCGGACTCTTCGTCGGCGAACCCGGCACCGCCCGCACCGCACTGCCCTTCGCCCTGCGCGAGCTGGAGGTGCTCCGCGCCACCCCGGCCACGGGGTGGGTGATCATCCGCTTCGCCGAGGACGACCACCCCGGCGCCGTCCGCCGGCTCGACCTCGACCTCTGCGACGACGACGGCGACGTCTGCGTACGCCTCCGCGGTTTCAGCGCCCGCACCCTCGGCGACAGCGCGCCCACCGAGCCGGCCCCGGCGGCACCCCCGGCCGAGTCCGAAGACGCGCACCTGCTGCACCTGATCGAAGCCATCGGCCGGCGCGAACTGAGCGCGGACGAGTTCAAGAGGAGCCTGATATGAGCACCCGAGTCGAATCCCTGGACGAGCTGCACCGGCTTATTCGCGAGGGACGGGTGGGCCAGGACGAGGCGCTCCGCCTGATCCGCGACTGGAAGCGGGCACAGGCCGGGCAGCCGCGGGCCGCCGGCACCGAGGATCTGGTGGACCGGATCTGCGACGTCATGGTCGAGAAGGTCTGCGAGCTGCTGAAGGTGAGCGCGGCGGACCTCGACGTGGACGTCGACCTGAGCGAGTACGGCCTGGACTCCATCGTCATCAGCCAGTTGGTGAACATGGTGAACGAGTCCCTGGGCCTGGAGCTCGTGCCCACGGTCCTCTTCGAGCACCCGACCCTGCGGGCCTTCAGCGCGCACCTCGCCGACGAGTACGGCCCCTCCCTGACCACCCGCCTCGGCCTTCGGCCGCCCGCCCCCGTGGCGGCCGAGCCCCCGCGGCCTGTCGCCACCCCGCGGCCGGCCGTCGCCCCCACGCCCGCGCCCGCTCCCCGGCAGGCGCACCGGCAGGACGCCGAACCCATCGCCGTGGTCGGCCTCAGCGGCCGGTTCCCGCAGGCCGAGGACATCGACGCCTTCTGGCAGAACCTCCGCGACGGGCGCGACTGCGTCAGCGAGGTCCCCGCCGACCGGTGGGACTGGCGCGCCCACTTCGGTGACCCGCTCCTGGAGCCGGGGCGCACCAACGTCAAGTGGGGCGGCTTCATGGACGGCGTCGCCGACTTCGACCCGCTGTTCTTCGGCATCGCGCCTAAGGACGCCGTCCACATGGACCCCCAGCAGCGCCTGCTGATGCTGTACGTCTGGAAGGCGCTGGAGGACGCCGGATACGCCGCCGACCGGCTGGCGGGGGAGAACCTCGGGCTGTTCGTCGGCACCAACGACACCGGCTACAGCCTGCTGGCCGACCGCACCGGCGGCAGGGGCGAGAGCGTCACGCCCACGGGCAGCGTGCCGTCGATCGGCCCGAACCGGATGAGCTACTTCCTCGACGTGCACGGCCCCAGCGAGCCCATCGAGACCGCCTGTTCGAGCTCCCTGGTCGCCATCCACCGCGGCGTCGCCGCGCTCGAACGCGACGAGTGCGACATGGCCGTCGTCGGCGGCGTCAACACCATGGTGATCCCCGACGGCCACATCAGCTTCAGCAAGTCCGGGATGCTCAGCGTCGGCGGACGGTGCAGCACCTTCTCCGACCGCGCCGACGGCTACGTCCGCGGTGAGGGCGTGGGCATGCTGGTGCTGAAGAAGCTCTCCGCCGCCGAACGCGACGGCGACCACATCCACGGCCTCATCCGCTCGACCGCCGAGAACCACGGCGGCCGCTCCAACTCCCTGACCTCGCCCAACCCCAAGGCACAGGCCGCGCTGATCCAGCGTGCCTACAGCAAGGCCGGCATCGACCCCCGGACGGTCGGCTACATCGAGGCCCACGGCACCGGCACCAAGCTCGGCGACCCCATCGAGATCAACGGGCTGAAGGCGGCGTTCCGCGAGCTCTACGAAGCACACGGCGCCACCGTGGAGGAGGCCCACTGCGGCGTGGGCTCGGTGAAGACCAACATCGGGCACCTCGAACTCGCGGCGGGCGTCGCCGGTGTGATCAAGGTGCTGCTCCAGATGCGCCACCGAACGCTCGTCAAGAGCCTGCACTGCGAGACCGTCAACCCCTACATCGACCTGGAGGACAGCCCCTTCCACCTGGTGCGCGAACAGCGGCCCTGGACCGCGCCGCGCGACGCGGAGGGCCGTGAACTGCCGCGCCGGGCAGGCGTGAGCTCCTTCGGCTTCGGCGGCGTCAACGCCCATGTCGTCCTGGAGGAGTACGTCCCCCAGCCCGCCCCGGCGACGAGCACGCCGGACCCCGTGGCCGTCGTGATCTCGGCATCGGAGCCCGAGACCCTGCGCGCACGGGTCCGGCAACTCGCCGACTGGATCGACACGGGCCGCCTCGGCGAAGCCGACCTGCCCGCACTCGCCTACACCCTCCAGGTCGGCCGCGTCGCGATGGAGGAGCGCCTCGCCTTCCTGACCCACTCGCTCGCCGACCTGCGCGAGCGGCTGCGCGCGTATCTCGACGGCGGCAAGGCCCAGGGCCTCCACACCGGACGGGCACAGCGCCAGGGGCCGTGGAACGAACTCGTCGGGGACGACGACATCGCCGTCGCCATCGACAGCTGGATAGCCAAGGGCAAGACCGGACGCCTGCTCAAGCTCTGGGTCACCGGCTTCAACTTCGACTGGCAGCGGCTCTACGCGGACCGCACGATGCGCCGCGTCCCGCTGCCCACCTACCCCTTCCGCCTCCAGCGCTACTGGATCGCCGACGCCAAGGGCGCCACACCGGCCGCCACACCGGCCACACCGCCCCCACCGAGCACGCTGCCCGCCCCCTACCGCCGGGAACTGGACGGGCGGGAGTTCTACCTGCGTGACCACCGCGTCGCCGGGACACCCGTACTGCCCGGCGCCGCCTACCTCGAATTCGTACGCGAAGCCGCCGTCCAAGCCGGGCCCGGCGCCTCCCTCACCGGTGTCCGCCTGCGTGACGTGGCCTGGCTGCGCCCCCTGGAGGTGACGGCGCCGCGCTCCCTCGGCGTCGAACTGGACGCGGCCAGCGGGACGTTCGAGGTCTACACCCACCACGCAGGTGAGCGCGTCCTGCACGCGCAGGGGACTGTGCGCCTCGACCCCGCCCCGCTCGCGTCGGACGGCACCCACGACATCGACGCGCTGCGCGCCAACTGCCCGTCCCGGCGCGACGGCGCCGACTTCTACGCCCTGTTCGCCCGCATGGGCATGGGCTACGGCCCCGCGTTCCAGGCCGTCGAGACGGTGCACTACGGCGAGGACATGGCGCTGGCGCGGCTGCGCCTGCCCGCGGCGGCGGCATCGTCGCTCACGCTCAACCCCGGCATGCTCGACGCCGCCCTCCAGGCCACCCTGGGCCTGGTGCTCGGCGAGCAGGGCGCAGCCCCCGCCGAGAACTCCCTGCCCTTCAGCGTGCGCGAGGTGCACGTGCTCGCCGCCACCCCGGCCGAGGGCTGGGCGCTCGTACGCCGCGCCGAGGACGACCGCCGCGACTCCGGCGTGCGCCGCCTCGACATCGACCTGTGCGACACCCAGGGCAACGTCTGCGTACGCCTGCTGGGCTTCAGCACCCGCGTGCGACAGGACCGGCCGACCGCGGCCGTCGAGGCCCACGGGACGCCCGCGCTGCTCGTCCACGCGGACTGGCGCGACAGCGCGGCACCCCAGGACCGCGGCGCCGACGTGATCCGGCATGTCGTCCTGTGCGAGCTGCCCGAGCTGGACGCGACAGCGCTCGGCACGGCACTGGGCGGCACCTGCGAGAGCTGGCAGACCGACGGCGCGCCCGAGACGCGCTACACCACCTACGCCGAGCGCCTGCTGGAACTGCTGCGCGGCAAGGCACAGGAGGCGGGACAGCCGCAGCGCGTCGTCCAGCTCGTCACCCCCGCGCACACACCCTGGCTGGGTGGGCTGAGCGGCATGCTGCGCACGGCGCGCATGGAACACCCCAAGCTGCTGACCCAGTGGATCGAGCTCGACGACGCACCGCGGCCGGCCGAACTGGCCGAACGGCTGCGGCGCGACGCCGCTGACACGGACCAGGAAGCCGTGCGCCACCACGGCGGACGCCGGCAGGTGTCCCACTGGCGCGAGCTCCCCGCGCCCGCCCCGGCGCTTCCCTGGCGCGACGGCGGGGTCTATCTGCTGACCGGCGGCGCCGGCGGACTCGGCGCGCTGTTCGCCGAGGACATCGCCCGCCGGGTCCAGTCGCCCACCCTGGTCCTCTGCGGCCGCGGCCCGGCCGGACCGGCACAGGAGGAACTGCTCACCGCCCTGCGCGCGTCGGGCGCCAAGGCCGGCTACCGCGTGCTGGACGTCGCCGACCGCGCCGAGGTGCTCCGGGCCGTACGCGACATCGAGGCCGAGCACGGCGCGCTGCACGGCGTCGTCCACGCGGCGGGAGTGCTGCGCGACGGCTTCGTCGCCAGGAAGAGCGCGGCCGATCTGCGGGACGTGTTCGCCGCCAAGGTGACCGGGCTCCGCAACCTCGACGAGGCCACCGCCGGGACGCCGCTCGACTGCTTCATCGGCTTCTCCTCGATGGCCGCCTTCGGCAACGTCGGCCAGGCCGACTACGCCGCCGCCAACGGCTTCATGGACGGCTACGCCGCCCACCGCGAGTCCCTGGTCGCCCAGGGCAGCCGTTCGGGACGCACCCTGATGGTGAACTGGCCGCTGTGGGAGAAGGGCGGCATGGGCGCCGACGCCTCGACCGTCAGCCTCCTGGAGTCCGTGGGCATGCGGCCCATGCGCGCGGCCGTGGGCATCGACGCCCTGCACCGCGCCTGGGCGGTCCGGCGGCCGAACGTCATCGCGCTGGACGGTGACCACACGCGGATGCGGGAGCGGTTCCTGCCCGAGCCGGTGGCGGCCGCCGAGCCCGTGACGGCCGTGGCACCGGAGCCCGTCACCGCCCCGGAACCGGCCGAGCCGTCGACGATGGGCAACGTCGTCGCGGACCTCATGGCGACCCTGCTCGAAGTCGACGCCGCGACCCTGCGGTGGGACGAGCCGCTGCGCAACTACGGCTTCGACTCGATCTTCATGATGCAGTTCCTCACCCAGGCACAGACGCACATCGACGCCTCCCTCACCCTCGACGTCATCGGCGGCTGCCAGACGCTCCAGGAGATCGTCGACGAGATCGCCGCCGCGACCTCCCCCGAGCCCGCCCCGGCGGAAGAGGCCCGGCCGGCGCCGGAAGCCCGCCCGGCCGAGGAGCCCCGCGCGGAGGAGCCCCCGGCGCGCCCGGCCGAGCCGGTGTCGCCGAACAGCTTCCCCGAGCTGGTCCGCATGAACGGCGTCACCGAGGGCAGGCCCGTCTTCTGGGTCCACCACGGCAACGGCGGGGTCGAGTCCTACGCGCCCCTCGCCGCTCGCTGCAAGCGCCCCTTCTACGGCATCCAGCCGAAGGGCTGGATCGACTCCACCGACATCCTCACCGGCCAGGTCGCGATGGCCGACTACTACGCCACCGTCATCCTCGCCGTGCAGCCGGAAGGCCCGTACGACATCGGCGGCTTCTCCCTCGGCGGCCTCTTCGCCTACGAGGTCGTGCGGCAGCTCCAGCAGCGCGGGGCGGAGGTCGCCTCGCTGGTCATGCTCGACACCCTGGACGCCGACGCGACCAACAAGGCCAACGCCCTCATCGTCGGCGGTGACTTCAGCCCCGAGGTGGTGAGCAAGGTCAGCAACTTCCGCGCCGTCAACCTGATCCTCGGGAACAACCGCTTCGACTCGCACGGCGGCGCCACCCCGATCCTGCACCGCGACGACGTCGACACCACGCTGGACGGCACGAAGTTCCTCGACTCCCTGATCGACGCCGCCCTCGCGCGCGGAATCAACAAGACCGAGACACAACTGCGCGCCCGCGTCCGGCAGCTGGCGCGCTACTTCGAGGCCATGCAGGGCGAGACCTACACCGTGGACCCGCTGCCCCGGCGCGACGGGCTGCGCTGCTACTACCTGCGCAACCGCGGTGGCGAGTTCTTCGGTGCCTTCGAGGACCACATGGTGCTCTTCCCCAACCCGGAGCTGCCCACGGTGGACGGCATCACCTACTGGCAGCAGTGGGCGGACGAGATCGACGACTTCTTCACCATCGACGTGGACACCTCGATGCACGCCGAGGTCATGACGGCCCCGGAGTCGCTCGACAAGCTGATGCGCCTGTGCGACAGGCTGTACGCCGCCGAGGTCCCGGCCGCCCTCTCCGCGCGGGGAGGCCGCTGACATGAAGGCAGTGGTCTTCCCCGGCCAGGGCGCACAGCGCCGCGGCATGGGACGCGAGCTCTTCGACGCCTACCCCCAACTCGTGCGGGAAGCCTCCGACGTGCTCGGCTACTCGATCCGCGAGCTGTGCCTGGACGACCCGGGACAGCGGCTGGGCCGCACCGAGTACACCCAGCCCGCGCTGTTCGTGGTCGGCGCGCTCGCCTACCGGCAGTGGTGCGAGGACAACGACGACGAGGTGGCCTTCTTCGCCGGCCACAGCCTGGGGGAGTACAGCGCGCTGCACGCCGCGGGCGCCTTCGACTTCACCACCGGCCTGCGCCTCGTCCAGAAGCGCGGCGCACTGATGGCCCAGGCGAAGGGCGGCGGCATGGCGGCGGTGGTCGGGGTCGACCCGGAACAGCTGCGCGTGCTCCTCGACGAGGGCGGCTTCTCCACCCTCACCGTCGCCAACGACAACGCACCGGCCCAGAAGGTCGTCTCCGGTGACACCGAGACCATCCGCGCCCTGGTGCCCTACCTCGAATCCCGCGGCGTGCGCTGCGCGAAGCTGAGCGTGTCCGGCGCCTTCCACTCCCCCCTGATGCGGCAGGCGCAGCAGGACTTCGCCCGCTTCGTGGACGGCTTCGCCCTCGGCGACCCGACGACCCCCGTGATCGCCAACGCCACGGCCCGCCCGTACGGGAGCGGCGAGACCGCGCGCACGCTCACCGAGCAGATCGTGCGGCCCGTGCGCTGGACCGACAGCGTGCGCCACCTCCTGGACCACGGCGTCACCGACTTCGTCGAACTCGGCGGCCGGGTGCTGGGCAAACTCATCGACCAGATCCGCTCCGCCCCGCGCCCGGCCCCGCGGCCCGCCCCGCCGGCGCCCGCCTTGGGCAGCCCCGTGTTCCGCGAGCGGATGGGGGTGCGGCACGCCTACGTCGTGGGCGGCATGTACCGGGGCATCGCCTCGGCCGAGATGGTCGTCAGGCTCGGCAGGAACGGCATGCTCGGCTTCCTGGGAACCGGCGGACTGTCGCTTGCGGAGATCGAGCGCGGGGTGCTGGACATCCAGAAGGGCCTCGCCGAAGGGGAGCCCTATGGTGTCAACGTGCTCGCCGACCACGGCGACCCCGCGGCCGAGCGCGAGCTGATAGACCTGCTGGCGCGCCACCGCGTGCGCGTCATCGAGGCATCGGCCTTCATGCGGATGACACCCGCCCTCGTCCTGCACCGGGCGCGAGGACTCCGGCGCGGCGCCGATGGCAAGCCGGTGTGCGACCACCGCATCGTGGCCAAGGTGTCGCGCCCGGAAGTCGCGCGGGCGTTCATGGCCCCCGCCCCCGAGGCGGTGCTGGAGAAGCTCCGCCGGGAGAACGCGCTCACCGACGAACAGGTGGCACTCGCCCGGCAGGTCCCGATGAGCCACGACATCACCGTCGAGGCCGACTCCGGCGGGCACACCGACGGCGGCGTCGCCACGGTCATGATGCCGGCCATGCTCCGGCTCCGGCAGGAGGCACAGGAGCGGTACGGCTACGCCGAACCCCTCTGCGTGGGACTCGCCGGCGGCCTCGGCACCCCCGAGGCGGTGGCGGCGGCCTTCATGCTGGGCGCCGACTACGTCCTCACCGGCTCCGTCAACCAGTGCACGGTGGAAGCCGCGACGAGCGACGCGGTCAAGGACATGCTCCAGGACCTCGGCATCGCCGACACCGCCTACGCCCCGGCCGGGGACATGTTCGAGCTGGGTGCCAAGGTCCAGGTGCTCCGCAAGGGCGTCTTCTTCCCCACCCGGGCCAACAAACTGTTCTCCCTCTACTCGCACCACGACGGCATCGAGGAGATACCGGCGAAAACACGCTCCCTGCTGGAGAGGACATATTTCGGCAGGAGCCTCGACCGCGTCTGGGAGGAAGTCCGCGACTATCTCCGGTCGCGGGGGAGGGACGCCGATATCACCCAGGCCGAGGCACAGCCCAAACAGAAGATGGCGCTCGTGTTCCGGTGGTACTTCTTCCACACGACGCGCCTCGCCATGGAGGGCGACGGCTCGGACAAGGTGAACTACCAGATCCAGACCGGTCCGGCACTCGGGGCGTTCAACCAATGGGTCGCGGGCACCGACGTGGAGCCATGGCGCAACCGGCACGTCGACCGGATCGGCCTCATGATGCTCGAAGGCGCCGCCGCACACATCGAAGCCGCCATGAGGAACTGGCGCGGCACCCTCGCGTCCCCTCCCGCGGACGAAAGCCGGAAACCTCTGCGCCTCCTCGCCTCCTGAGGAGGCCGGGCGGAGCAATTCAGTGGCGTCGGACACCGACCCGATTCTTTACGGTAGTTGAGGAGAGTGATGACCGTTCCGTCCAAGGGGACCGAAATCCATCTCGCCGCCCGCCCCGAGGGCTGGCCGACCCCGGAGACCTTCTCGGTCGTGCAGGCGGAGGTGCCGCCGGTGGGCCCCGGCCAGGTGCTGGTGCGCAATCTGGTGATGAGCGTCGACCCGTACATGCGCGGACGGATGACCGATGTCCGTTCCTACATGCCACCGTTCGCCGTCGGCAAGGCGCTCGACGGGGCAGCCGTCGGCGAGGTCGTCGTGTCGAAGTCGCCGGCTCTCGCGGTCGGCGACCTGGTGCAGCACGGCCTCGGCTGGCGGGAGTACGCCGTCGTGGGCGGCGCCGGCGCGGTGCGCATCGACCCGGGCCTCGCACCGCCCGGCGCGTACCTGGGCGCGCTGGGCATGCCCGGCCACGCCGCCTACGCGGGGCTGCTCAAGGCCGCCGAATTCCGCGCAGGCGACGTCGTGTTCGTCTCCGCGGCCGCGGGCGCGGTCGGCTCGCTCGTCGGCCAGATCGCCCGGCTGTCCGGTGCGGCGAGAGTGGTCGGATCGGCCGGGAGCGCGGAGAAGGCGGCCTACCTCACCGAGGAACTGGGCTTCGACGCCGCGTTCAACTACAAGGACGGCCCTATCTGGGAACAACTGGCGAAAGCCGCGCCCGGCGGCATCGACGTCTACTTCGACAACGTCGGCGGCGAACACCTGGACGCCGCACTGCTCCTGGGCAGAAGGGGAGCGCGCTTCGCGCTCTGCGGCGCCATCTCGCAGTACAACCTCAAGGGCGAGACCGTCGGTCCGCGTCATCTGATGCAGGCCATCGGCAAGGGAATCACCCTGCGCGGCTTCCTCGTCGCGGAATACGGCGATCTCAAGGACGAGTTCCTGGACCGGATGGGACGCTGGCTTGCCGAAGGCCGGATCGTCCACCGGGAAACCGTCGTGAAGGGGCTGGAGAACGCGCCGACCGCATTCATCGACATGCTGCGCGGCGCGAACACCGGCAAAATGCTCGTCAAGATAGCCGACTGAACGCGCCGTTCCCGAAAGAACGCCAATATTCGACCCGGTGCACTGTTCCTTGTTCACCCCCGGACCGGTAGCGTGTTCCTCACGCGCAACCATCGACATCGTCGATGTGTACGCACCTCGCGGCCGAATTCCCCCTCGCCGCCTTTCTCTTCGAAACCCCCGCCTGCCGAATCCGCGCGACCGTGCCGGATGCGCCGCGCGCCGAGAACTTCCCTTATGAAGTCACTTCCCGCATGAAGACAACGGAGGACTCCTCATGTCGAACCCCACCACCACCGTTCCCGTCCCCGAAGAGGTCGGCCTGCTCTACGACCGCCTCACCGCGCTCGACACCGCCGCTCAGGGCGGCAGCCTCCACCTCGGCTACTGGGACCTCGACGACAACGAGGTGCCCCTCGTGGAGGCGGCCGACCGGCTCACCGACCTGATGACCGACGCCCTGCGGCTCGACAAGGGCCACCAGGTGCTCGACGTCGGCTGCGGCGTCGGACAGCCGGCCATGCGGATCGCCGAGCGCACCGGCGCCCACGTCACCGGCATCGCGATCAGCCGGGACCAGATCGCCCGCGCCACCGAGCTCGCCGAGGCGGCCGGCCTGGCCGACAAGGTGGAGTTCCGCCACGCCGACGCCATGGAACTGCCCTTCCCCGACAACTCCTTCGACGCGGCCATCGCCATCGAGTCGATCTTCCACATGCCCGATCGCGAGCGGGTCTTCAGCGAGATCCGCCGTGTGCTGCGCCCCGGTGGCCGGCTGGTGCTGACCGACTTCTTCGAGCGCGCCCCGATCCCGGCCGACAAGCAGCCCGCCGTGGACCGCCTGCTCCGCGACTTCATCATGACGCTGGCGCGCCCCGAGGACTACGTGCCCATGCTCAGCCGCGCGGGCCTGCGCTTCGTCGAGCTCCGCGACATCACCGAGCAGAGCGTGCGCCAGACCTTCGAGCAGATGAGCCGCAGCGAGCAGGACCTGGACCCCGTCTTCGACGAGGACGCGGACGAGAAGTTCAGCCCCGCGGCCATGATCGACGTCGACGAGTTCGGCTCCGTCCTGCTGACCGCGCAGAAGCCCGTCTGAGACGGCAGGGCGCGTCCGCGGCCCCTTCCCCACCGCCGGCCACGCGGCCGGCGGTGAAGGGCCGCGGGCGCCCGGACCAGGCGACGGATTTCCGGCGCACCCCTGTCAACGCACTGCTCAGGAGCCAAGTTCTGTGACCGCACCCACCGAAGACAACACCGCGCTCGCCTTCCCCATCCCCCGTACGTGCCCGTACCAGCTGCCCGCCGAGTACGCCGGTCTCCGCGAGAACGGCCCGGTGTCGAAGGTGACCCTGCCCACCGGCAGGCCCGCGTGGATCCTGACCAGGTACGAGGACGTCCGCAAGGCGCTGACCGACCCCCGCCTCAGCTCCGACCGGGGACACCCGGACTACCCGATGCTCGTCGAACAGGCCAAGAGCGACCGGGACTCCACGCTCTCCCTGGCCGGCATGGACGCGCCCGAACACACCACCGCACGACGCGCGGTGGTCGGCGAGTTCACCTTCCGGCGGATGGAGGCGCTGCGCCCGCGCGTCCAGGACATCGTCGACGCGTGCGTCGACGAGATGCTGGCCGGACCCAAGCCGGCCGATCTGGTCAAGGCGCTCTCCTTCCCGGTGCCTTCGCTGGTCATCTGCGAGCTGCTCGGCGTCTCCGACGCCGACCGCGACTTCTTCGAGGACCGCACCTCCCGCATGCTCAGCATGGCCCTCCCGCCGCTCACCCGGCAGCAGGCGTTCTTCGACCTGCAGACCTATCTGGACGAGCTGGTGACCGCCAAGGAGAAGGCCCCCGAGGACGACCTGCTCAGCCGCCAGATCGCCAAGGGCCGGCAGGCGGGCACGTACGACCACGCCGCCCTGGTCGACCTCGCGTTCCTCCTGCTGACCGCCGGGCACGACACGACCGGGAACATGATCTCCCTGGGCATGCTGGCCCTGCTGGAGAGGCCCGAGCTGCGGGCGAGGATCACGGACGACCCCTCCTCGACACCGGACGTCGTCGAGGAACTCCTGCGCTACTTCACCATCACGGACATCATCACCGCCCGTGTGGCGAAGGACGACGTCGAGATCGGGGGACAGACCATCCGTGTCGGCGAGGGCGTCTTCGCGCTCGGCGGCGCGGCGAACCGCGACCCCGCGGTCTTCGAGAACCCCGACGAGCTCGACGTCGACCGCGGCGCGCGCCAGCACCTCGCCTTCGGGCACGGCCCGCACCAGTGCCTCGGCCAGAGCCTCGCGCGGATGGAGCTGGAGATCGTCTACGAGACCCTGCTCCGCCGTGTCCCCGGCCTCCGGCTGGCCGGGAGCGTCGACGACCTGCCGCTGAAGCACGACGCGGCGATCTTCGGACTGCACGGGCTGCCGGTCACCTGGTAGGAGGCCGCGGCTCATCCCCAGCGCGCGGGGCGGGGCCTCCGGGAGCACCCCCGGCCCCCACAGGACCCGTCCCGCGCCGGTCAGCTTCCCTCCCGTGCGGCTTCCCGCACCTCGTCGGCGAGCTCCTTGTCGAGCGCCACGCGCACCAGCGCGGCCGCGAACGCCGGAGCCTCGTCGCGCTCGACCAGGCGGGCCAGGGCGGCGGGTTCACGCGGCAGCCCGAGGCGGTCGGCCCCCTCGGCGGCCTTGCCGTCGAAACGCGGATACACCTCCGGCCACACACCCTGCGCCTCCCGCAGGAAGATGTCCGCGCCCGTGGGCCCGAGCCCCGGGATCTCCTGGAGCAGCTTCCGCAACCGCCCCGTGTCACCGGCCGCTTCCGCGCGCATGCGGCGGACGTCTCCCCGCCACCGGTCGAGCAGCAGCCGCGCGCCGTCCCCCAGCTGGGTGGCGGTGCGCTCGTCGTAGCGGCGGTAGCCGCCCTCGCCCAGCGCGTCCACACGCTGCTGCCACGTCGCCCCGGCCATCCGCCGTGGATCCTTCATCCCCGCTTCTGCCAGGCTGCGCACGGTATCGACCGCGACGGGCGCCCGGATGCGCGCACTGAGCAGACAGGCCAGCACGAGAAGCCGGTAGAGCGGCTGCGGGGTGTCCCGCAACCGGATGCCGGCCTCTTCGGCGTATGTCTTCCCGTGCGTCCGCAGCAGCGCGGCGGCGGTCTTCTGGTTTCCGGTGCTCATACGGTGAGTGTGTCCCGCCGGGGCGCCGGTCCCGCGCACCCTCGCGGTCGTGTCCTGCCCGACGCGGGGCAACCCTTTCGCGCCCTCGTGGGTCATACGCCATGTAACTCCCGTTGACGCCCTCGAGGATGGAAAGGGAGAAACCGATGATGTATCCGTCGATGCGCCGCACGGCGGCCGCCGGTGCGGCGGTCCTGCTGGCCGGTTCCGCAGCGCTGCTGGCCGCGAGCCCGGCCGGAGCGGAGGACGCCCCGGCCGGGGCACCCGCGGCACCGGCAGTCGCGCCCGCGGCACCCAAGGGCAAGGTGGTCGCCAGACTGCCCCTGTCGATCCGCGAACAGCCCACGTCCACCTCCACGTTCCTCGGCGCGCTCAAGCCGGGGACGGTCGTCGAGCTGTCCTGCAAGAAACACGGGCAGAAGGTCGAGGGCAACGACCTGTGGTATCTGCTGGCCACCAAGCCGGGCTATGTCGCGGCACGCTATGTGCAGAACCTGTCGCCGGTCCCCGCGTGCAACAAGTGACTCCTGAGGCAGCGGGGTGACATGGGGCCGCCGCCCCGGTGCGGCGGGGTGGTGGCGGACCACGTGAAAGCGGTGCCCCGGACATCCGTGCACAGCCGGGGCACGGTGCCGAGGGGATGACCGGTCCCTACCCGCCCACCTTCTCCGCGGCCTCCGTCGTCCCGTCGCTGTACAGCGCCTCACCCATGGGCGAGTCCTCCCCGCTGACGTGGGCACGGACCGAGGCGAGGTAGTCGGCCCGCCTGACATACCCGTCGCCGTCGGTGTCCAGCGCGTCGAAGGCCGACGCGATACTGCCGGCCGGGTTCCCCAGCGCCGTGCGCAGCGATGTGAACTCCGGCAGGTCCAGCGCGCCGTCCTTGTCGGTGTCGACGAGGTCGAACAGCGCGCCGAGCACGGGCTCGCAGACGGTGTCGAACGCCTCGGCACCGGCCCATGCCGCGTACTCGTCGAAGGTCACCTTTCCGTCGCCGTTCGCGTCCATCGACGCCCAGGCGCGCTGCCCCGCCGTCAGCGCGGTGACGACGAGGGGATCGTCCTTCGTGCGTCCCGAGGCCCACGCCACGCGCTCGGCTCGTGCGGCGTACTCCTCCTGGGAGATGACCCCGTCCCCCTCCAGCTGGCCGGCGGGCCGGATGGGGCGGAGCCGGTGTCGGCCCCGCCCCATCCGGCGAGTGGGCGTATCAGGCCCGCCCGGCGGCCAGCGGGCCGTCCGGGGTGAAGGCCAGGGCCGCGAAGCGTTCGGCGATGCGGTGGTGGGTGGGGGCGTCGGGGTGGAGCTGGTCGGGGAGGGGGAGTTCGGCGAAGTCCGCCTCGCCGTAGAGTTCGCGGCCGTCGAGGTAGTGCAGGTTCGGGTCGTCGGCCGCCCGCTGCTTCACGATGCGGGCCAGTTCGTCGCGGATGACGTTGAGGGTGAGCTTCCCCGCGGCCCGTTCCGCGGGGTCGCCCGTGGCCCGGAACTGGAGGATTCCCTCGTCGAGGCGGCTGAAGTCCGGGGCGCCGGGACCGGGGGTGTCCTCGTGGATGGGGCACAGGATGGGCGAGACGACCAGGAGCGGCGTGGTGGGGTGCCCGTCACGGATGGTGTCGAGGAAGCCGTGCACCGCGGGGCCGAAGGCGCGCAGACGCATCAGGTCGAGATTGACGAGGTTGATGCCCATCTTGACGCTGATCAGGTCCGCGGGGGTGTCCCGCAGGGCCCGGGCGGTGAACGGGTCGAGCAGGGCGCTGCCGCCCAGGCCCAGATTGGTCAGTTCCACGCCACCGAGGGAGGCGGCCAGCGCGGGCCAGGTCGTGGTGGGGCTCGCGGCGGTGGAGCCGTGGCTGATCGAACTGCCGTGGTGCAGCCACTTCTTGCGCCCGCTGTCCGGCGCGGCCTCGACGGGAGCGTCGGTGCGCAGGGCCACCAGCTGGGTGATCTCGTTGTACGGCAGCCAGATCTCGACGTCCTTGACGCGGTCGGGAAGGCCGGGGAACCGGACGGTGCCGACCGGACCCGGCCGGGTCTCCGCGGATCCGGTGGTCATGTCCACGGTCAGCACATTGCCGCCCGTCACACTGCCCTGCCCTGACAGGCGGCCGTCGACGAGCAGGTCGTACACCCCGTCAGGACGCGGCGGCGCGCCCACATAGACCGTCTTGGTGGGCAGCGTGTCCAGCTCGACGACGGTGGCGCGCGTACGGAACACCAGCCTGACACCCGAGGGCTGGGCCTCCGCCATGGCCAGCTGCCCGTCGGCGCACTGCGCACGCGCCCGGGCGGGCAGCCGGTGCGGCAGCACCCCGTGCTCGGTGCGCTCCAGGTCCAGGGCGCCGCGCAGGAGGTCCGCGGTGATGGGCGTGGTGATCCAGTGGGTCGCCTGAGCCGCCGTGGGGGCGTCGGGGACGTGGTCGGTCCGGTCGTTCATGGTCCGCATTCTGCCGGTGGGTGCGTGGTTCACCCAATGAACGGCGGTCGGGCTCGGTCTGTCAACTTCGATATCGAGTATCAGCCCTACGGCATGGCGTTCGACAAGACTGATGTCGAAGGCTCCCCCGGGCTGCGAACGTCGGAGGGCCATCGGCCACGGTTCCAGGCGGTATGCCGAAAACTGACAGGTCGTCCGGTGGCTCGTGAGGTGCTCCAGTGTGCCGGTCGTTGCCCGGAACAGGCGTGCACACGCACCCACATCAGGCCAACTCACCTCCGATAGGTGATCGGCCCGCGGACCTGGGCACAAGGCCCACAGGGCGCGGCCTAGCATGGCCAACGTTTCAGCGGCTGTCGTCCCGCGGCCGATGCGCGGGAAGCGGGCAGCCCGATTGTGCGGAGGCACCCGTGAGCTCGGAACAAGAGTGGGACATCGTCTCGGGGATCGGCATCACGGCGCTGGCGGTCGCCGCCAGCAGAGCTGTCGAGACGAGCCGGGACGGTGCCCTGGCCAAGGACCCGTACGCGGTTCGTTTCGTCGCGGAGGCCGGGTCTCCGCTGCCGCTGCCGACGACCGAGGCCGAGGCGACGGCCATAGAAGGGGAGTCGGGCGCGCCGGGTGTCGATACCTATGTGGCCGTGCGTACCCGTGCCTTCGACGACTACTTCCAGCGGGCCCTCGACGCCGGGGTCACCCAGATCGTGCTGCTGGCCTCGGGGCTCGACGCCCGCCCGTTCCGGCTGCCCTGGCCGGAGGCCGTCGTCGTCTTCGAGATCGACCAACCCCAGGTGCTGGACTTCAAGATGAAGGTCCTGCGGAAGTGCGGCGCCACCACGGCCTGTGACCACCGGCCGGTGCCGATAGATCTGCGGCTCGACTGGGGGACCGCCCTGGAGAAGGCGGGATTCGACCGCGCGCGTCCCACCGCCTGGCTCGCCGAGGGCCTCCTGCCGTACCTCCCGCCCGAGGCCGAGGAGGAGCTGTTCCACGAGATCCACCGGCTCTCCGCTCCCGGCAGCCGGCTGGCGGTGGAGTACGTAGGGGACATGCGGCAAGCCCTGGACTCCGACGCGATCCGGGACAACGCCCGGAGCGCGGGCGTCGACGTCGGCGACCTGCTCCACACGGACCAGCGGCCCACACCGGGAGCGCGCCTGTCGGACCTCGGCTGGGAGACGCGGGACGTACCGGCTCCCGAGGCGGCCACGGGCTACGGGCGTCCGCTGGACCCCGACTTCCTCATGAGGAGCGCGGTGTACGTCTTCGCCCGCCGGCCCTGAGCCTCCCGGACGGGTGCTTTCTGCGGCCACACGACTGGCGAGAGCGAAGCGGAGAGGGTCGTCGCGCCGTCGTCGTCCGTGGCGGCCACGGCCAGTTTCAGCTCGGCCGCCGCGCGCTGCACGGCCGCGTCGCCGCCCGCGGTGTGGATCCACAGGGTCCGGGCGCCGGTGGCGCGGGCGGCCCGGTGCAGTTCCCGGAGCAGGGCGGTGCACAGGCCGCGGTGCCGCCACGCGTTGGCGACCAGCAGGACCACGTCGGCGTCGGGGCCGTCGCAGGTCAGGGACGCCCAGGCGACGGGTCGCCGGCCGGGAGCCTCGGCGAGGAGGCTGGTGCCCACCCGTGGGGACAGCAGGCGGGGCAGTTCCTCGCGGCCGGGGATACCTTCGGCTCGTTGCCCGGCGGGCGGTGCGCACAGGACATGCAGGACGGTCACCGCCCGTAGGTCCGCGGCGCCCGCGCGGCGGAGCGTGACGGTGGCCCCCGCCGGGAGGGTCACCCTCCGGCGGTGGGCACGGGTCCACGCGGGTCTACGGGCCAGCCAGGCGAGCGCCTTCGCTCCGGCACGCTCGCGGCGGGTGAATCCGCCCTGGGGGCGCCGCGCGGTAAGAATCACGCCCGCGGGGTCCGGCAGCCGTAGCGGGGAGGCGTCACCCGAGGGTGCGGCTCCGGCCTCCGGGTGGGGAGGGTGCCGGCAGATCTCGGCCCCGCGCAGGAAGACGCCCAGTGCCTCGGGCAGCAGTTCGGGTGCGAGCAGGACCTGCCACGCCAATCGGGCCGCGCCGGGGCGTCGTTCGTCGTTCCGCATGTCACGACGGTAGCGAACTCCTACATCCTGTAGTTTCACGGATGTGGTCACGACTCTCCGGCGTACGGTGGCCCCGTCGCCCTCGCTCGCCCACCCTCCCCGACGCCGCCGAACTGCATGGCCGGCCCTCGCCGTGGCCGCGTACGCGGCGGGCGAGGCGGCCGAGCCGTTATTGCCCGCCCCGCATCTGCTGGCCCCGATACTGGCCGGACTCGCCCTCGCACTCGCCGGATTCACCGCGGGAAAACTCCCCGTACGAGTGAACCGCCTCTCCCAGGCCCTCCTCGGGGTCCTGATGGGCAGCTACCTCGACCCGCGAACCCTTGACCAGGCATCGGCGGCCGTCCTCCCGCTGACGGCGGTCACCGCCGCCACCGCCGTGCTCAGCCTGGCCGCCGCCGCGGTGCTGGCCCGGGTCGGGCGCGTGGACCGGGCCACCGCGACTCTCGGCATGGTCGCGGGAGGATCGGCCGCCGTCGTCTCCTGCGCCGAGGAGCTCGACGCCGACCCCCGCCTCGTCGCCTTCATGCAATACCTGCGCGTCGCCCTCGTCGCCGCCACCGCCCCCGTACTCGTCCAGGCGCTGCCGGCCTCGGGCCCCACCGCGCCGGGGCGGGCAGTGCTCCGCCCGGCGGCCCGGTACCTGGTCGACGGCCCGCACCAGGGAACCGGCTTGCTGATGCTGGCAGTTGTCGCACTCGCCGGAGCCGCGGCCGGGTGCCGGGTGCGGCTGCCCAGCCCCGCACTGCTCGGCCCGATGCTGCTCGCCGCCGCTGTGACAAGCACCGGCACCGCCACCGGCTTCGCCCCGGCCGGCCTCTTGCGTACGGCCCTGTTCACCGCGATCGGCCTGGACATCGGCCTGCGCTTCACCCGCCCCGCCGTGGCACGCGTACGCCATCTGCTGCCGATCACCCTGGCCTGCACCCTCACTGTCAGCGCCGCCTGCGCGGCACTGGCCTGGCTGCTGTCGGCCACCGCGCACATCCCGCTGGCCGACGCCTATCTGGCCACCACGCCGGGCGGCATCAACGCCGTCCTCGCGACCGCTGTGGCCACACACGCGAACGTACCGCTGATCTCCAGCGTCCAGAGCCTCCGCCTGTTCGCGATGGTCCTGCTCACTCCACTCCTCGTCCGCTGGGCGGTACGGCTTCGGAGCCGGTCCTGATGAACACAGTGGCAACTCACTCGGCCTGCCCCCGTCACGGCGGCACGTCGGTCCGTGGGAGGCAGCCGCGCTGTACGGCGTGCACTCCGGCCTGGAAGCGGCTGCGTGCGTCCAGGTGGGTCATCACCGCGGAGGCGATGCGCCGCGCGGTGCGCGTCGATACACCGAGCCGCTTGGCTATCGCCTCGTCGGTGTGGCCCTGGGCCAGCAGGCGGAGGGCCTCCGCCTGCTGGCGGCTGAGGTCCGAGGGGGAGGGCCGGGGCGGGGCTCCCCATGGGGCGGCGGAGTCCCACACCGTCTCGAACAAGGCGCCCAGCGCTTCGACCACTTCGGCCGAGGCGATGGCCACCGCACCCGGTCCGGAGCCGTCGTCACACCGGACGACCAGCGCGACCCGCCGGTCGCAGATGATCATCCGGGTGGGCAGGGAAGGCGCTGTGCGGACACCGGCGCCGAGGGAGGTGAGCCACTCGGCGTGGGCGACGCCGGCGGGGTCGAGACGGACGCTGTCCATGTAGACGGTCCGCGAAGCAACACCGCGGGCGAGCAGCCGGCGGTGCAGCGGGCGCAGTTCCACCGGCTCGGGTGCCGCCCGGCCCGCCGTGGGGGCGAAGACCCGTAGCTCCTCCTCGGTCTCCTCGCAGACGGCCATGGCGTAATCGCGGATGTCCCCGGCCCCGTTGAGATGCAGCACGGTTCTGTCGCCCAGGGACGGGGCAGCCGGGGGAGCCTCGGAGATCAGCTCGGCGACCGCGATGCGGCTGGCCTCGACGCGCTGTTGCTGTGTCGCCAGTTCGGCCTGCTGGCGGGCGAGCAGCAGGCCCAGGCCCAGCTCCGGTCTCACCGGGTCCACCTGCCGGTCCTCGGGGGAGGTGCGCAACAGCCCCAGTTCGCTGAGCCTGTCCAGCGCGCCGCGCAGCTCGGATTCCGCGAGCCCCAGGCGGGCGCAGAGGGTGCGGGCCCCCGCCCCCGGGGCGGCCAGCATCTCGCGGTAGACGGATTCGGTGGTGCGGTCCAGTCCGAGGATGTCGAGCACGTCGCCCGTTCCCTCCCTGATCCCATCGACGTCAGAGCGTTGGTAGCGTGCCCGGCGGAGCAAATTGCATGCCTGTTACAGGCGTTGGTTCTCCGTGGTGGGCGCGCCCCGGCGGACATCCGGCTCACGACCGGCATCGCGGACGCTTTAGGACATGGGCTGAACGGGCCCGGTCCCGCACATTGCCGCCGGAGTGCCGGGCTCGTCATGGTCGGGGAATGTATCTCGTTCATCTCCACCTTCGCGCACGGAATTCGGAGGGAAGGATTCCGAATCGGGTGGCCATGGCCCTGACCGAGTCGGCGGCACCCGGGGACGGGGTCGAGCACGTCGTCGTCCACGCCGACGCGCGGCCGGGGCCGGTCATCGGGCTCTTTCTCAGAGCGGCCGATCTCCGCACGGCCGAGGCCACCGCAAAGGCACTCTGGATTCGCGCCCGGGAAGCCCAACACTGGCTGAAGCAATGGGAGTTGTGCTGCGCGGAGGCGCCACTTCTCCTGCTCGACCTCCCGCCGGAGAACGACCCGCCGCCGGACTGAACGAGCTGGACTGAACAGGACAGGGGCCGGATCGGTCCAGAGCGGAATGCTTGTCAACGCGAAGGCGCCCGGTGAAGCTCTTGTCCATCAGCGAAACCGCATACGGAAAACATGGCGGGAGGGCGGATGGGCGCAACGGAAGCCCGCGTTCAAGGAAACCCCGTGTCGGAGCTGGCAGAACGGTTCGGCACCCCTCTGTTCGTCTACGACACCGATGTCCTGGAGCACACCTATCGTGAACTGCGGGGATTGCTACCGGAATCCGTCGATATATTCTTCTCCCTCAAGGCGAATCCCAACATCAGCGTCTGTGCCTTTCTGGGGAGGCAGGGAGCCGGTGCCGAAGTCTCCTCCTATGTGGAGCTTCTGACGGCTCTCCGTGCGGGGATGGCACCGGAGGACATCATCTTCCTCGGGCCCGGCAAGGACCGGCGCGAACTCGAAGCCTGCGTCGACGCGGGAATCCACGCCGTGGTCTGCGAATCCCTGGAAGAGCTGCGACAGCTCGACGAACTGGCGGGCTTGCGGGGCGCCGACGGGTGCCGGGCCGTCCTGCGGATGAACCCGGCCTTTCACAGCAAGGGCTCCGGGCTCGCCATGGGCGGCAAGCCACGGCAGTTCGGCATCGACCAGGAGGCCCTGAGCCGTTCGAAAGGCGTGGTGTCCGCTCTGCGGCACGTGACGGTCACCGGTCTGCACGCCTATATGGGCACACGCTTCCTCGACGCGTCGGACGTGATCCGCAACACCGAGCAGATCCTGGCGGCCGCCGAGGAACTCGCCGGTGAACTCGGCATTCCACTGGAGACGGTGGACTTCGGCGGCGGCCTCGGCGTCGCCTATTTCGACAACGAGACCGATCCGGATGTCACCGCCCTGGGCCGAGGACTGCGCGCGGCAGTGGAAGGATTTCACGGCCGTCACCCCACCTGTCGGCTGATCATGGAATTGGGCCGCTATCTCACCGCCCTGGCAGGCACGTACGTGGTGAAGGCGCGGTATGTGAAGGAGTCCATGGGGGACTGGTTCATCGTCGCGGACGGCGGCACTAATCACCACATGGCCGCCGTCGGCGTCGGGAGTTTCGTCAAACGCAACTTCCCGGTCCGGCACCTGACCCGCCCGGACGATCCGGTGACGCACCGCTATTCCTTGACGGGCCCGCTGTGCACCCCCAACGACGTCATCGCCAAACGCGTTTCCCTGCCCGAAGTCAGGCCGGGAGACCTGCTGGGGGTCGAGCGGTCCGGAGCGTACGGCCCCACCGCCTCGCCGGGGCACTTCCTCAGCCACGGATTCCCGGCCGAGGTGCTCGTCCACCGAGGCCGGGCCACCTTGGTCAGGGAACCCGACTCGGCCGAGGAACTGCTGGCCAGACAGCGGCTGGTCGACTTCGGCACGGACACGTGAACGCGGCCGCCATCCCCGCGGAGACAGACGGGACGGAGGCGGCGGAGACGGCGGAGACGATCGGCATCGGCATCGACGTCCTCGACCGCGACGAGCTGCGCCGGCTCCTCACCCGGCCCTGGTTCCTCCGCTTCGTCTTCGCCCCCGAGGAACTGGCCGCGGCCGGGAGCCTGGGGGAGGAGCGCAGGCTGGAGTTCCTGGCCGGCCGCTTCGCCGCCAAGGAAGCCGTGCTCAAGGCGCTGGGCACCGGCATGCTCCAGGGCATCGCCCCCCGGGAGATCTGCGTCGAACGCGCGGCCGACGGCTCCCCGCGCGTGAGCCTCCGCGGCCGCGCGGCCGGCCCGGGGCGACCGGCCGTCACCGTGTCCATCACCCACAAACACGACGTCGTCGCGGCGGTCGCGATCGTCCGGCCGTCCCCCACGACGCCGACGACGAGAGGAGACCCGGACGATGCCGCCGCCCGGCGATGACGAAGAAGCGCCGACGACCGCACTGCTGCGCGTCCGCATCGGCGAGGAAGATGCCCACTACGGCGGTGGGCTGGTCGACGGAGCACGCGTCCTGCGGCTCTTCGGAGACCTCGTCACAGAGATCACGATCCGTACGGACGGCGACGAGGGGCTGCTGTCGGAGTACACCTCCGTCCGCTTCAGCGCCCCCGTCCGCCCCGGCGACTACATCGAAGCCACCGCCCGCCTCACCCGTACCACCAGACTGCGCAGGGTCGTCGAGCTGGAGGCGCACAAGGTCATCGCGGCCCGCCCGGAAACCGCGGCGAGCGCCGCCGAAGTCCTCCGGCCGCCCGTCCTGGTGTGTGCCGCGACGGCGACCACGGTCATCCCCGTCAGGAAAGCAGCCGCCCGTAAGGAGAAGTGATGCGCCCAGCGCCTCAGTTGTTGCACGAATTGCTGGACGAGGCGGCCCGGAACCGGCCGGACGGCCGTGCCCTGACCACCTCGACGACGAGCCTCACCTACGCGGAGCTCGCCTCGGCGAGCGCCGGCGCGGCCGAGACCTTGCGCGCACGAGGAGTCAGGCGCGGCGAACGCGTCGTCGTGTCGGCGGACGACGGGGCCGTGGTCGCCGTCCTCGTCTACGCGGCATCCCGCCTCGGCGCCGTCTTCAGCGTGCTGCACGAGCAGGTCCGCGGAGCACCGCTCGTCCACGTGCTCCACGACTGCGAACCCGCCCTGATGGTCTGCGACGACCCCGCCGCGGCCCGTACCGCGGCCGAGCACACCGTCCCCTTCCTCGACGCCGGCGAACTGCTGCGCACGGCACTCGCCGACGGCGCACCCCCGGCAGACATCCCGCGAACCGCCGAGGCCGCCGCACCCCTGACGGTCGACCCGGCCTGCCTCATCTACACCTCGGGCACCACATCCCTGCCCAAGGCGGTGGTGAGCACCCACCAACAGATGCTCTTCGCCGCCACGGCCATCCAGGACCGCCTCGGCTACCGCGCCGACGACATCCTCTACAGCCCCCTCCCCCTGTCCTTCGACTACGGCCTGTACCAGCTGTTCCTGGCCGCCCTCAGCGGCGGTCACCTGCGGCTCGGCACCGCCGCCGAAGCCGGCCCGCCGCTGCTGCGCAGCCTGGAGGAGAGCGGGGCGACCGTGCTCGCCGCCGTCCCTTCCGTGGCCGACCGGCTCGCCTGGCTGCTCCGCCGCGGCGAGGGCAGGCTCCGCCGGCTCAGGCTTCTCACCACCACCGGCGCCGCCCTGTGCGACACCACGACGGCCGCGCTGCGCCGGGCCCTGCCCGGCCTGCGGATCCAGGTGATGTACGGCCTCACCGAGTGCAAGCGCACCGCCATCATGCCGCCCGACGGCGACCTGGACCGGCCCGGATCCTGCGGGCTGCCGCTGCCCGGCACGGAGGTCCACGTCGTCGACGACGAGGGCAACCGCCTGCCGCCCGGCGAGACCGGCCAGTTCGTCGTGCGCGGCCCGCACGTCATGGCCGGCTACTGGCGTCGGCCCGAGCTCACCGCCGAGCGGTTCTTCCGCCGGGACGGGCTCTTCCCCGAACTGCGCACCGGCGACTACGGATGGCAGGACCAGGACGGCTATCTGTACTTCAGCGGACGCCGCGACGACCTCTACAAGGAACGGGGCTTCCGGGTCAGCGCGACGGAGGTGGAGGCGGCGGCCCGGCGGGTCGCCGGAGTGACCTCCGCCGCCGTGCTGCCCCCGGAAGGCGACCGGAGCGCGCTGCTCGCCGTCGTGGCGGACATCAGCTCCTCGGAGGTTCTCGACCACATGCGGGAACACATCGAGGAATTCAAGGTGCCCCGCCGCTGCGTGGAACTCGACACCCTGCCGACCAACGGGAACGGCAAGGTCGACCGCCGCGCCCTGGCGGCCCTCGTCGAGAGCCGGACAGCCCGGTGAACACCCTCGCCCCCACCCCCGCACAAGGAGTTGTGATGAACCGTCAAGACGTTGTCCAGGCCCTCGAAGCCGCGCTGACCGATGTGCTGGACCGGCCAGTCTCCGGCCTGACGGGAGAGGTCCGGCTCTTCGACGACCTGCACCTGGACTCCACCACCATGCTCGAAATGCTCATGGCCCTGGAGGACTCCATCGGGCTGGAGGTCGACCCGGAGGAACTGGAGGTGGACGACTTCGAATCCGTGGCCACGTTCACCGATTTCGTACTCTCCGAACGCCCCGCCGGGGACACCTCCGCGGCCTGAACCGCGCCTTCGTACCGACTCATACCGAAAGGCACACCACCATGATCGTGCGTTCCTTCGCCGACATCGAGAACACCGACCGGCACGTCAGGGCCAAGAGCGGCACCTGGGAGAGCAAGCGCATCGTGCTGGCCAAGGAGGGTGTGGGGTTCTCCCTGCACGAGACCACGGTCTACGCGGGCACGGAGACCTCCATGTGGTACGCCAACCACATCGAGGCCGTCCTGTGCGTGGAGGGCGAGAGCGAGCTCACCGACGAGGAGACCGGCGAGAAGCACTGGATCACCCCCGGCACGATGTATCTGCTCGACGGCCACGAGCGGCACACGCTGCGGCCCAGGACCGACTCGCGCTACGTCTGCGTCTTCAATCCACCGGTCACCGGCCGGGAGGACCACGACGAGAACGGCGTCTACCCCCTGCTCACCGAGCCGACGGGTGCCTGAGGGAGGCCGGGAGAGGAGAGCATCGCCATGACCGTCACCACAGGCACACCGGCGCCCCGCGCCCACGTCGTCTACCGGCGGCCGGAGCCCGGCGACGCGCTCACCGTATGGGACATGGTCGACCGCAGCGAGGAGCTCGACAACAACAGCCCGTACTACTACGCGCTGTGGTTCCGCGACTTCGCCGCGAGCTCGCTCGTCGCCACCGTCGACGGTGAGGTCGTCGGCTTCCTGACCGGATACCTCAGGCCGGACGAGCCGGACACGTACATGGTCTGGCAGACGGCGGCCAAGCCGCGCCACGGCATCCCGTTCCTCGGCGTCAAGCTTTTCGAGGAGGCCGTCGGACGGGCGGCCGGCGCGGGCGCGCGCTATGTGGAGGCCACGGTCTCCGCGGACAACAAGGCGATCATCATGGTGCTGAGGAAGCTGGCCAAGTCCCACTCCGCCGCGATCGAGACCAAGGTGCTGTTCCCCGGCGACCAGTTCCCCGGCGAGCACCACGACGAAGTGCTCTACCGCATCGGTCCGCTGTCCGCACGGTGACCGCGCGCCGGGTGCGCCGCGAACGGTACGCGCCGTTCGCGGCGCACCCGGCCGTCCGGGGCCCGGTCGGCCCGGACGGTGTCAGGGGCGCCGTGCCGGGCACGCGCGTCGGGTAGCCACCTCACGCAAAGGAATCCCTCCATGAGCGAAAGCGTCGAAGCCCCCGGGCCCGGCCACCGACGGGGCGTGCACCGCGCCTGGTGGGTGGCCGCGGTCGCCTGCGTGGCGATCGTCGTCGCGGGCGCCTTCTCCACCATGCCGGGCCTGCTCGTCGGCCCGTTGCACGACGAATTCCACTGGTCACGCGGGTCCATCGGGTTCGCCAGCTCGGTGAACATGGTGCTCTACGGAATCACCGCGCCCTTCGCCGCGGCCCTGATGGACCGCTTCGGCATGCGCCGGGTCGTCGGCGGCGCGCTCACGGTCGTCGCCGCCGGCGCGCTCCTGACCACCGTCATGACCGCGGCATGGCAGCTGACCCTCTACTGGGGACTGCTGGTCGGCCTCGGCACCGGATCGATGGCCATGGCCTTCGGCGCGACCGTCACCAACCGCTGGTTCGTCCGTCGGCGCGGCCTGGTCACCGGTGTGCTCGCCTCGGGCAGCGTCTTCGGCCAGATGGTCTTCCTGCCCGTGCTGTCCTGGATCGTCGACCACTACCGATGGCGTCCCGCCCTCGTGACGGTCGCCCTGGCCGCCTGCGCCGTGGTCCCCTTCGTGTGGTTCGTCCTGCGCGACCACCCCGCCGACGTGGGCCGGGAGCCCTACGGCGCACGGGACTTCGTCCCGAAGCCGCCGCCCACGCGCGGGGCCGCCCGCCGGGCCCTGACCGTCCTGCGGGACACCGCGCGCACGGGCCCCTTCTGGCTGCTCGCCGGGGCCTTCGCCATCTGCGGCGCGTCGACCAACGGCATCATGTGGACGCACTTCACCCCCGCCGCCCACGACCACGGCATGGCCGTGACCACGGCGTCCTCCTTGCTCGCGGTCATCGGCGTCTTCAACGTCGCGGGCACCATCGCCTCCGGCTGGCTGACCGACCGCTACGACCCGCGCCGGCTCCTTGCGGGGTGCTTCGCGCTGCGCGGGTTGCTGCTGCTCTTCCTGCCCATGATGATGACGGCGACCGTGCAGCCGTCGATGATGCTCTTCGTGGTGCTCTTCGGCCTGCTCGACCTGGCCACGGTGCCCCCGGTCCTGGCGCTGTGCCGGGAGTTCTACGGCGAGGACAGCGCCATCGTCTTCGGCTGGACGAACGCCGCCCACCAGGTGGGCGCCGCCGCCGTCGCCTTCCTGGGCGGCGTCGCCCGGGATGCCTTCGGCTCCTACGACACCGTGTGGGTGTCCATCGGCTCGCTCTGCGGCGTGGCCGCCCTGATGTCACTGGTCATCCGCCGCCCCACGGCGACGGAAGGGGAGCAGGTCCTGACCGAGGAGCGGGCGGGCGCTGCCCGCTGAGGTGATCCGTCCATCAAACGTTGATCACCGCTGCATAACCTCCGGCTATGACCATGACTCTGAGGCAGTTCCAGTATTTGGTGACGATCGTGGACACCGGCTCCTTCACGCGGGCGGCCGAGCGGCTGCACGTGTCCCAGCCCGCGCTGTCCCGCCAGATCCAGACGCTGGAGCGGTCCTGCGGAGGGCCCCTGATCGAGCGCGGACCGCGTCCGATCGTGCTCACGCCGCTGGGCCGGGCGGTGCTGCCGCACGCACAGGCCGCGCTGGCCGGCGCCGACAAGGTCAAGGCCGCCGCCCTGCGGGTCAGCGGCACGGCGGGAGGTGAGCTGCGGCTGGCCACCTTGCACTCCATCAGCCTCGGGGTGCTGCCGCCCGTGCTGCGGGCATGGCGGCGGACCCACCCGGACGTCCGCGTCATGGTCGCCGAACAGCCGCACGCCACGGCGCTCCAGAACACGATGGCGGCGGGCCGGGCGGACGTGGCGATCGGGCCCGTCCCGACGGAGTGGACCGGGCGGATGACACCGCTGGGCACCGAGGAGTTCGTCGTGGTCATGGCCCATGACGACCCGGCCGTGCAGGGCCTTCCCTCGGCGGCGTACGGCGGCTCCCGCATCCGGCTGACCGATCTCGCCCACCGCGAGTGGGTCCACTACGCCTCCGACAACGGCCTGGCGAAGCTCCTGGACCACGTCTGCGCCAGGGCGGGTTTCGAGCCGCGGGCCGCCGTACGCACCCAGCAGACCGCGGCCGCACCGCTGCTGGCGGCCGCGGGGATCGGCCCGGCGCTGGTGCCCGCGAACATCGTGCCCGCGCACTTCGACGGCCGTGTCCTGCTGCCCGAACCGGCGGTACGCCGGCCACTGACGGTGTACACCCGCCACCGCCCCGACCCGCTCACCGTCGCCTTCGTCGAAACCCTCAACCGTCACGCGTCCGTCACCCCGCCCCACCTCGCGGCGGGCGCCACCCCTCCGTATGCCGGGCGGTGAACCGGGCCGCCGGGGCAACTACTGCTTGGCGCCCGGGGCATTGCGGGGTGGGCCGGCGGCGTCGGCGAGCTGCTGGGCCAGCCTCCGGTGACCGGACCGGTTGGCGTCGTCCAGGGGGGTCCCGCCCCAGCGGTCCACCGGCTGCGGGTCGACCCCCATCGACAGGAGGAAGTCCACGGTGTCCCGGTGCCCCTCGGCGGCGGCCAGGTGCAGGGCGGTGCGTCCGTCGTAGTCGGTGGCGCCGAGGGGGACGTTGCAGGCGGCCAGGCGGCGGATCTCGTTGAGGTCGCCCTGGCTGGCGGCCAGGCACAGGCCCACGATGCCCTCGATGGCGCTCTGCTGGCGCTTGAGGCGGGGGTCACGCTTGCCGGCACCGGTGCCGGTGAGCAGGTCGTAGGGGTGGACGTTGTAGCACTCGACCAGGCGCCGGCAGACCTCGATCCCGCGCACCGAATTGCCCTGGGCGTCGAGGCGGGGCGACCAGACGGCGATGCCCATCAGCTGGGGCACGACCAGCATCAGCGCGCCGGACACCCCGCTCTTGGCGGGCAGGCCGATGGTGAACGCGAACTCGCCGGAGAAGTCGTACATCCCGCACGAGGACATCAGCGACAGGCAGTGGCGCACCGTCCGGGCGGAGAAGACGGGGTCGCCGGTGAGCGGGCAGACCCCGGCGTTGGCCAGGGAGGCGGCGGCGACGGCCAGTTGCCGTGCGTCGACCTCGATCGAGCAGCACTGGAAGTAGAACTCCAGGGTGGCCAGCAGATCGGTGCCGGGCGGGAAGGCGCCGCGTTCCCGCATCGAGTAGCCGAGGGCGAAGTTGCGGTCGGCGGTGTTGCGCTCGGACAGATAGACGGAGTTGTTGAAACCCACGCCGCGGCCGCCGGCGAGGCGTTTCCAGGTCTCGGCCACGAAGTCGAAGCGGTCCGCGGCGTCGAGCTCGCGCTGGATGAGCGCACAGCTCATGATGGCCCCGGCGTTTATCATCGGGTTGTGCGGCAGCCCCGCCTTGTTGAACGTCAGCTCGTTGAAGCCCTGCCCGCTGGGCTCCCGCCCGACGTGCCGGTGGACGGTGTCGGGCCCGTGCTCCTCCAGCGTGAGGCAGTAGTTGACGGTCTTGCAGACCGACTGCAGGCAGAAGTTCACCTCCGCGTCCCCGATGGAGAAGCGCTGACCGTCCACGGTGCACACCGAGATGGCGAACTGGTCGGCCGCGACCCGTGCGAGCTGGGGGATGTACGCGGCGACGGCGCCGGTCCGGTCGGCGCGCACCTCTTGGTGGATGCGCCGGAGGTCCTCCACCAGCGCGGGGAAGTCGGGGACCGCGAGCTCCCCGCGGGCGGCCCGCTCGATGATGCCGCGGTTGCGCCGGGTGGCGGCGGCGAACTCCTCGGCGGAGAGGAGTAACGGCTCGGCGGGCGCGGGTGCGGGGCGGTCCAGATTGGCGACGGTCTCGGCGATCCTGGGGTCGTCGGTCAGGATGCCGGCCTGGCGCAGCACCTTCAGCAGCCGGTCGGGGGAGAAGCGGCCCGACGCGTCCTGCTCGAAGCAGCCGAAGAAACTCGGGTGATCCTCTCCGTCCTGGCCGGCAGCGGTCCTCGGTACGGAGGAGCGGGCCGCGGGCTGCTTCCCGGTCTGCGCAGCGGGCACAGAACTCCTCCGATCGATGCGCCGTTCCCTCGGAAATCCCTGCCGCACCGACGATTCCCGGCCACCACCGGCGAAAACCGGCCGCGCCTAGGCCGGGGCGCTCAGGCCGGTGGTGCGGTTGCGAAGACCGGGGCGTCGAGCGCGCCGTGCGCCGTGCGTCCGCCGTAGGCTCCGGCCGGTCCGGCACCTCGCGTGAGTGTCCCGTCACCGAGCGTCGCTTCGGCAAATCTTTACATTGCCCGCGGGGGAGAGGGGCCGGACCTCTCGCCGTCCTCGATATGCCGGTTATGACCGACGCGCTTGGTGATCGTGTGTCCATTTATGTTCCGTGAGCGCGGTGGACCCCTGGAATCTGTTACTCGATCTTGTGGAGAAGGTGTGACGGTTCGGCAAATGAATCCAAAAGAGGGCTGGTCGGAGCGGTGCCGCGGGAACCGGGAGACGTCAACGCGGTTGGCTGTGCCAGTCGTTCGCGTGCTTATATCTGCGCACCGCGGCAGTTCTTGGAACGGCGGTCGATTCAGACCGGGCTGCCCGGTGTGGTCGGGCCGTTTCGGTACGGCCTGCCGCAATCATTGATAAACAGTCAGCCAAATGAAGGGTGCGCATCATGCGTAACGACATCGAGACCCGCGAGATCGCCGACGCCGAGCTGGACGCCGTTTCCGGTGGTGTCAGCCTCTCCGGTGGCCTCGTCGGCGCCGTGACCGGCGACGTTCACAACGTGCTGGGCACCGTGACCTCCCTGCAGACGGTGCACGCCGCGCAGGCCCTGCCCGGCCAGGTCGAGGGCATCGTCGGCGTCCAGGCCGGTGTCGCCGGTCTCTGATCGTGAATTCCGCCACCGGACCCGGCGGTCCGGTGGAATTCACGGCCTGACGGCGGCCCGTACGCCGCCGTGAGGTTTTCCATGAACCCCGGAACTCCCCTTTCCGGGGTTCATGGCCGCCCGTCGGCCCATGGCCGACGGGCGACAGGCATGCAATAAAGAAACCCATGTCACGAATGCAGTCGAAGGAATAGTTCGTGCAGTTCCGCCAGAAGGCGCTTTCCAAGCTGCAATCGCCCGAAGAACTCGATCTGCCCGTACGCTTCGCGCGCCCGCAGGGCCGCCTCGTCCTGGCCGTCACGATCGTCGTCATGGCCGTGGCGGGCATCTGGGCATTCACCGGATCCGTGGCCTCCAAGCTCGGCGCACCCGGCATCCTCATCCACGCGGAGGGCAGTTACACGCTGCAGAGCCCGTTCGCCGGGCAGGTCACCGGAGTCCTCGCCAAGGAGGGCCAGTCGCTCTCCCCGGGCGCGCCCCTGCTCGAGGTCAGCACCGACCGCGGCACCCGGGCCGTGCGCGCGGTGGCCGGGGGACGGGTGACGACCCTGGTCGCCAGGACCGGTTCGGTCGTCACGACCGGCGCCGACGTGGCGGTCGTGGAGCGCGTGACGAACCCGGACGAGCCGCTGGTGGCCATGGTCTACGTACCCGGCGGGAACGGCGCGGCGATCCCCGTCGGCGCCCAGGTCGACCTGAGCGTCCCGTCCGTGCCCCGGCAGTTCGGCGTGCTGCGCGGCCGCGTCACCGCGGTCGGCCGCACGCCTCAGACGCCCGCGCAGCTCGCCGGCTTCCTCGGCGACAGCCGGCTCGCCGCACAGTTCTCCCGGCAGGGGAACCCCGTGGCGGTGCTCGTGCGACTGGAGCGCTCGCCGGACACCAGGTCCGGCTACCGCTGGTCCTCCACGGACGGACCCCCGTACCCCCTCGACTCCACGACACCGGTCACCGCCGCCGTCCACCTCTCCGCCCAGCGCCCCGTCGATTGGCTGCTCCCGTGACCGCGTCACCGCGGACCGCCCAGGACCGCTCCCGGCCCCCCGCCCCCCAACTCCCGCCCGCCGGACGCCGACGCCACCGCCCGGCACCGCAGGGCGGCACCCGCCGCGCGGAAAGACCCCGGGGCAGGGCACCGGGCACCGTACGCACCCCCACCGTGCTGCAGATGGAGGCCGTGGAGTGCGGCGCCGCCGCGCTGGCCATGGTGCTCGGCCACCACGGCCGCTTCGTCCCCCTCGAAGAGCTGCGCATCGCCTGCGGCGTCTCCCGCGACGGCTCCCGCGCGGGCAACCTCCTCAAGGCCGCGCGCGGCTACGGGCTGAAGGCCAAGGGCATGCAGATGGACCTCGCCGCGCTCGCCGAGGTGAGCCCCCCGGCCATCCTGTTCTGGGAGTTCAACCACTACGTCGTCTACGACGGCACGGGCCGCCGCTTCGGCCGCCGCGGCGTGTACGTCAACGACCCCGCCAAGGGGCGCCGGTTCGTGCCCATGGAGGAGTTCGACACCAGCTTCACCGGCGTCGTGCTCACCTTCGAACCCGACCGGGGATTCCGCCGCACCGGCCGCAAGCCCGGCGTCATGGCCGCCATGCCCGCCCGGCTGCGCGGCACATCGGGCACCATGCTCGCCGCCGTGCTCTCCAGCCTGCTGCTGGTGGCCGTCGGGGCGGCGGTGCCCGCGCTGAGCCGTACGTACATCGACATGTTCCTGATCGGCGACCAGACGTCCGCGCTGGGCGTGCTCTTCGCGTCGATGGCGGTCACCCTGGTGCTCACCGCCACGCTCACCGCGCTGCAACAGGCGAACCTGCTGCGCGGGCGCGTCATCTCCTCCACCCTGGGCAGCGCCCGCTTCTTCCGGCACCTGCTGAGACTGCCGGTCACCTTCTTCTCCCAGCGCAACCCCGCCGACCTGGTCCAGCGGCTGAAGTCCAACGACGCCGTCGCCGAGACCCTCGCCCGGGACCTCGCGGCCGCGGGCGTGGACGCCGTCGTGGTGGTGCTCTACGCCGTGCTGCTGTGGACGTACGACCCACAACTGACCGTCGTCGGCGTGCTGATCGCGCTCCTGAACGTGGTGGCCATGCGGATCGTGATCCACCTGCGCGCCACCGGCACCCAGAAGCTCCGCGCCGAGAGCGCCCGGCTCACCAATACCTCCTACAGCGGCCTCACGCTCATCGAGACGATGAAGGCCACCGGCGGCGAGAACGGCTTCTTCCGCCGATGGGCCGGACAGCACGCGGTCACCCTCGACGTGCAGCAGCGGCTCGGCGTGCCCGGCGCGTGGCTGGCGATCGTCGCCCCCACCCTGGCCGCGCTCAACAGCGCGCTGATCCTGCTGATCGGCGGCCTGCGGGCGGTGGAGGGACACCTCTCGGTCGGCCTGCTCGTCGCCTTCCAGGCCCTGGTGACCAGCTTCACCGCCCCGATCACCCGCCTCAACGGCGTGGCAGGACGGATCCAGGAGTTCGCGGCCGACGTCACCCGCCTCGAAGACGTGGAGAACTTCCCCGCCGACCCGCACCACTCCCGGCGCGAACCCCCCGGCGGCACCCGCCGCCTCAAGGGCCACGTCGAGCTCGACCACGTCACCTTCGGCTACAGCCCCCTGGACGCCCCGCTGCTCAAGGACTTCTCCCTCACCGTCGGCCCCGGGCAGCAGGTCGCGCTCGTCGGCGGCTCCGGCAGCGGCAAGTCCACCGTCTCCCGGCTGATATCCGGCCTCCACGCCCCCTGGGAGGGCGCCATCCGCATCGACGGGATGCGGCTGGAGGACATCCCGCGCGGCGCGCTGGCCGCCTCCGTCTCCTTCGTCGACCAGGACGTCTTCCTCTTCGAGGGCACCGTCCGCGACAACGTCGCCCTGTGGGACCCCTCCATCCCCGACGAGGCCGTCGTCGCCGCCCTCCAGGACGCCGCCGTGTACGACGTGGTCGCCCGCCGCCCCGGCGGCATCCACAGCCGCGTCGAGCAGGACGGCCGCAACTTCTCCGGCGGCCAGCGCCAGCGCCTGGAGATCGCCCGGGCCCTGGTGCGCCGCCCCAGCGTCATGGTCCTCGACGAGGTGACCAGCGCCCTGGACGCGGCCACCGAGCAGATCGTCATCGACAACCTGCGGCGCCGCGGCTGCGCCTGCGTGGTCATCGCCCACCGGCTGAGCACGGTGCGCGACAGCGACGAGATCGTCGTGCTCGACCGGGGCACCGTCGTCGAACGCGGGCGGCACGAGCACCTGGTCGCCGCCCGGGGCCCGTACGCCGCACTGGTCAAGGAGCACTGAGGTGACGTACCCGCACCCGCCCCACGTCGCCCCGGACCCGGTCGTCGCGGCCCTGGGCGCACTCGGCTCGGAGGCCGACTGCACCGGCCCGCGCAGCCTGTCCCTGGAGAACCCGCTCGTGCTGTGGCTCGTCGTGGACGGCGAGCTCGACCTGTTCGCCGTCGACACGGCCCAGGCGGGCCCGTGGCACTTCCTGGGACGGCTGACGGCGGGCACACTGCTGCTGGGCCCGGCCGAAGGCCCCGAACACACCCTGGTCGGCCGCCCGTTGCCCGGCTGCCGGCTGCGCCGCATCGAACTGCGCGAGCTCTCCCGCCCGGAGTACGGCGACCCGTGGAACACCGCCACGGACCAATGGGGGTACGACGTCCCGCCGAGCCCCCTCGAAGACGCCTTCGCGCGTGGCGTCGGCCGTGGCCTGCGCGTGCTCTGCCAAGCACCGCTGGAGAGCCGCACCACCACCGGCCAGGGCGCGGCCGACGACGACATCCTGTGGATGCGGATCGTCCCGGGCAGTGTGCAGTACGGAGCCGCGTACGAAGCGGAAGCGGTCGGCACCCTCCTCGTCGACCCGGCGATGTGGCAGGGAATGGTCGACCAGCAGTACCGCCTGCTGTACGCCCTGGACCGCTGGATCGAACAGCTGGAGCGCGCCCACGAGGACCGCGCGGCGGCCGGTATCGAGGCCGGCGAGACCGCCCGCACCCAGGCGGACCAGGCGCTCCTGGCCTCCATCGACCGCGCCGGCGGAGCGGCCCGCCGCCGCGCGGGCGACGACGCGACGTTCGCCGCCTGCCGCCTGGTCGCCGACGAGGCCCGCATCACCCTGACCGAACCCGGCGCGCCGGCCACCGCCTCCGGCCGGATTGACCCCGTCGAACGCGTCGCCCTCGCCTCACGCGTCCGCACCCGGACCGTCAGGCTCGACGGGCGCTGGTGGCGGGAGAACAGCGGCCCCCTGGTAGGCAGGCGCGAGACCGACGGGACACCGGTCGCCCTGCTGTGGCGGCGCGGCGGATACGAGGCCGTCGACCCCGCCACCGGAGCGCGGGAGCGCGTCGACAAGGCTGCCGCCGCCGGCCTCGCCCCGAGCGCCGTCATGCTCTACCGCCCGCTGCCCGACACGAAGCTGACCCTGCCGCGGCTGCTGCGCTTCAGCGTGCGCGGCACCCGCGGGGAGCTCGGCAGCCTCGCCCTGGGCGGGCTGGTCGCCGTCGGCCTGGGCGCGCTCGTCCCCATCGCCACCGGCAAGGTGCTCGGCCAGTACGTACCCGCCGCCGAGAACGGCCTCATCGTGCAGACGGCCCTCGCCCTCATCGCGACCGGCGTCGTCTCGGCCGCCTTCATGCTGCTCCAGAACATCTCCGTCCTGCGCCTGGAAGGCCGCATCGAGGCCACCTTGCAACCAGCCGTCTGGGACAGGCTGCTGCGCCTGCCCACGACCTTCTTCACCGGCCGCTCCACCGGAGAACTTGCCGCCGCGGCCATGGGCATCAGCTCGATCCGCCGCGTCCTCTCCGGCATCGGCTCCGTGACCCTCCAGGCGAGCACCGTCGGCACGATGAACCTCGTGCTGCTGCTCTGCTACAGCGTGCCCCTGGCGCTGGCGGCGGTCGCCATGCTGCTCGTCGTCGCCGCCGTCTTCCTGGGCCTGGGACTGTGGCAGCTGCGCTACCAGCGACAGCTGATCAAGCTCGGCAACAAGCTCGACAACCAGGCGTTCCAGACCCTGCGCGGGCTGCCCAAGCTGCGCGTGGCCGCGGCCGAGAGCTTCGCCTACGCCGCCTGGGCACGGGAGTTCGCCCGCACCCGCGAGCTGCACCAGCGCATCGGCCGGATCAAGAACATCGTCACCGTGCTCAACGCCGTCCACCTGCCCCTGTGCACACTGGTGATGTTCATGCTGCTGGCAGGCCCGGCCCGGGGCAGCATGTCCGCCGCCGGCTTCCTCACCTTCAGCACCGCCGTGACGATGATGCTCTCCTCGGCCACCCAGCTGACCGGCGCCCTCCTGTCCGCCGCTGCCGTGCAGCCGATGTTCGAGCAGATCAGACCGGTGCTCCAGGAGACCCCCGAGGTACGCGGCTCCAGCATCCAGCCGGGCGCGCTGACCGGGGCCGTCGAGGCGAAGAACCTCTCCTACCGCTACACCGACGACGGCCCGCTCGTGCTCGACGACGTGTCCTTCCAGGTGCGGCCGGGCGAGTTCGTCGCCATCGTCGGCGCCAGCGGCTGCGGTAAGTCGACCCTGCTGCGCCTGCTCATCGGCTTCGACAAGCCGGCCTCCGGCAGCGTGCTGTACGACGGCCAGGATCTGGCGGCGCTCGACCAGGCGGCCGTACGCCGCCAGTGCGGCGTCGTCCTGCAGAACGCCCAGCCCTTCAGCGGCTCGATCCGCGACTGCATATGCGGAGCCGAGGCGTTCTCGCTCGAAGAGGCGTGGGAGGCCGCAGCGATGGCCGGCCTGGCCGAGGACATCAAGGCCATGCCGATGGGCATGCACACCGTGCTCTCCGACGGCGGCGGCACCGTTTCCGGCGGCCAGCGCCAGCGGCTGATGATCGCCCAGGCACTCGTCCGCAAGCCGCGCGTCCTCTTCTTCGACGAGGCCACCAGCGCGCTGGACAACGAGGCCCAGCGCGTGGTCATCGAATCCACCCGCGCCCTGCGCTCCACCCGCGTCGTGATAGCCCACCGGCTCTCCACGATCATGGACGCGGACCGGGTGATCGCCATGGCGGACGGCCGGATCGTCCAGCAGGGATCCCCCGCGGAACTGCTCGCCGACACGGGCGGCTTGTTCCACGAACTGGTCCGCCGTCAGATCGGCTGACCGCCGGCGGGGACGGTGGCACGGAACTTCTTCGTCAGGTCCGCGCCCCGGATGACGCCGTTGGTGTGGTACGTCAGCCCCCAGGCGTCGAGGGCGGAACCGTCGGCGAAGACGCACAGCGTGTGCAGGTGATCGCGGTCGACCGGCTCGCCGTCCTTGATCCAGCCACCGGTGTCGCTCTTGCGGTTGCCGAACTGGGTCGTCCCGCCGATCGCGGCGCAGTAGGCGGCCGAGGGGTTGCCCTGGGGGTGTTCGGGCAGCGGGGGCTTGCGGACGTAGGCGAGGGCGGCGAGGGTCGGCAGGTCCGCGGCGAGAGTGTCCGCCGCCACGGCGATGCGCGACCCGTCCTTGGCCTCGAACAAGCACAGCTCGCGCCGGCCGCCGAGCGGGGTGAGTTTGCGGCCGGCGTCGAAGTACGCGCGGTGGACGGCGGCGTCGCCGCCCTGCTCGGCGCACCAGCTCGCGGGGGTGCTGGGGTGAGGCGCGGCCGGTTGGGCGGTGGCCTGGGTCGCCGCGGCGGCGATGGCGGCGGTGACGAGGGTGACGGCAAGGACGCGTGCTCGCATGAGTGCCTCCCGTGAAGTCGTGAGGCCGCCAGTCTCAACGAGCCGTGTGTACGCGTCAATGACGTCTGTGGCGTTACGCGCCGGCTCGGCGGAGGGCCCCCGCTTAACGATGCCGCGCCTCGGCCCGCTCAGCGCGTATTGTCGTACGACTCGGCCGCGGCGCGCCGGTATTCGGCGTTGAGGCGCTGTGCTTCCTCGAGCTGGTCCTCAAGGATGATGATGCGGCAGGCCGCCTCGATCGGGGTGCCCTGGTCGACGAGTTCGCGGGCGCGGGCGGCGATCCGCAGCTGATAGCGGGAGTAGCGGCGGTGGCCGCCCTCCGACCTGAGCGGGGTGATGAGCCGGGCCTCGCCGATCGCCCGGAGGAAGCCGGGGCTGGTGCCGAGCATCTCGGCGGCCCGTCCCATGGTGTACGCGGGGTAGTCGTCGTCGTCCAGACGACCACTGAGCGGGGTGTCTGCCGTCATCCTCACCTCGTTGTGCAGCGCGTCGAGGGGCCCCGGCGGCCCATGTGCGGCACCGAGGCCCCGCGGAAAACGTTAACTACGCGATTGCCCGGCGTCTACCACGGCGAGCACAGATTGAGGAGCGTTCGAGACAGAGGTAATCTGCGCCCGGCGGCTCATGTGCGCACTGCCCAACACCCCCCCGTTCCGGGGCGGGCTCGACCCGGCGGGCGGTCCGGCGAATAGAATCGGCTCTCATGTCGAACCCTGACGAGCTGCTCGTCGACATCGCCACCCTCGTGGAGTCCGAGCGCAGCAATCAGATGTCCCTGACCGTGGTCACCTCCGGCGCTGTCATCACCGGACGGCTGGCCCCCGAGGCCGTGTGGAGGGAACGCGTGTCGGAGGTCCTGACGGACTCGGCCCACCTCGGCCCGTTCTCCGGCATCTTCACCACCGGACGGGCGGCGAACCGGTCCGGCCCGGACGAGGGGCCCACGCATCTGCACTTCCACGTCGCCCGGATCCTCCAGGGCAGCATCGGGATCCCCGAAACGGGCGGGATGTACCGCGTCGCGATCAAGGACGTCAGCGCCTGGACCGTCGGCGACTTCAGCTACTCCGACCACTGAGGCCGCTCCGCCGACCGAGCCGAGGCTCTGGCGCGCCCCCGGCGTGACCGGGAACTCCTCGGCTCGGGGCGGCCGTTCCCCGGCAGGACGACAGGCGTAGCCGTCCGTACCCGCGAGCCGGCCGGAATGGCAAACTCCCTCCCATCTTTCCCCGCTTCACCTTCCGTTCTGTCGCGAGCACGCCAAGCTCTCCCCGCGTCGGGCCGCATCCGGCGCGCCCGATCGTAGGGAGGAGAGCACATGATGCCCCCACGGCACCGGCGGCGGTTCATGACCTGCGCCGTCGTCGCCACCGCCTTCGGACTCGCCGGCGCGCAGGCGTCCGCCGCGTCCGGTGACACCAGACCCCGGCCCTGGAACGCGCGCCATCAGGCAGACATCGGCCGTCAGCACGTCCGGTCCCTCGGCTCCGGCAAGTCCGCCCTGGTGGCACCGGGACGCGACGACGGCGGCTCCGACGAGGCGGAGAACTCCGCCGAGGGAACCGCCCAGTACACCGAGGCCCGTACCGCGCCCGGCGTGGTCGCGCCGGGCGCGTACGGAGCGGCCTGGTCCCAGCTGCAGTCGATGCGGCACACAGGCGGAGGCTGGGACCATGTCACCAAGAAGCCCTACAACTCCGACGATCCGCGCTACCGCGACATCAACTCCAACTCCAGCGGCGGCTCCGGGAACGTCACGGGCCGGATCACCGGAATCGCCGCCGACGACCAGGGATATGTGTACGCGGGCGGCGCGAACGGCGGGGTGTTCCGCTCGCGGACCGGCGGCGGACACTGGGAACCCATCGCCGACAAGCTGCCCTCGCTGTCGACCGGCACGCTCGCGCTCGACGGCTCCCGCCGGCTCTGGTACGCCACCGGTGAGTCCAACACCGGTGCGACCTCCTACGTCGGCACGGGCGTCTACGTCCTGGCCGACCCCCGGCACGGCCGGTTCCAGCCCGGCGGACGCGTGGGTGGCGCCGAACTGGAGAGCACGGTCGTCCACGCGCTGCGCTTCGCCGGCACCACGGTGTGGGCCGCGACCAGCCGTGGCGTGTGGACGCACTCCACCACGACGCTCTCGGGGCCGTGGAAGCTGGAGTTCGCGCCCAACCCCGACTATCTGCCGGGCGGTTCGAAGCAGGCCGACCCCAGCGCGCCGTACAAGAACATCGCCAACGACATCGCCGTGGACCCGAAGGCCCCGGACAGGGTGCTGCTGGCCGTCGGCTGGCGCGGCGGGGACACCTACAACGGCATGTACAGCAAGCAGGGCGGCAGCTGGAAGCGCGTGACCGGGATCGGTGACCTGCCGTCCACCAGCGAGGACGTCGGCAATGTGACCTTCGCGGCCGCCGCCGACGGGTCGCGGCTGTACGCGGTGGCCCAGTCTCCGGCGCAGATGGCGTCCAACCCGGACAGCGGTCTCAAAGGCGTGTACGTCTCCAAGGGCGGCTCGCCGCTCGGGCCGTGGACGCAGATCGCCGACTACACCAAGCTGCGCAACTCCGGATCGGCGCTCCAGAGCGCCGGCTACATGCCGGGCATCCAGTCCTGGTACAACCAGTTCCTCCAGGTCGACCCGGGCAACGCCGACCACGTCTACCTGGGTCTGGAAGAGGTCTTCGAGACCAAGAACGGCGGGGCGAGCTGGATCACCCCCGGCCCGTACTGGAACTTCCCCTTCCCCTGCTGGAGCGTCGACCCCGCGAAGCAGACCGGCGACTGCTCGCCGACCACGCACTCCGACCAGCACGCGGTCGCCGTCGGCACCTACAAGGGCAAGCCCTGGATGTATGTGGGCAACGACGGGGGCATCTACCGGCGCCCGCTGAGCGGCGCGGTCGACTCCGGCGGGCACGCCAAGGACTGGCAGTCGCTGAACGACGGCACCATCGACGTCCTTCAGTTCTACTCGGTCGGCGTCGGCAAGGACCGCAACCACGGCGGGGTCTCGGTCACCGGCGGTTTGCAGGACAACGGCCAGTCGATCCTGCGCGGCCATGACAAGGTCATGGGCTCGAACTTCGGCGGCGACGGCGGCGACACCCTCGCCGACCCGGGCAACGGCTGCGACATCGCCGCGGAATACGTCTACCTCGACATGTGGGTCACCCAGGACTGCGGCGAGAACAACGGCGCCTGGGCCACGGACCCGGCCAAGGCCACCGAATACGAAGTCGCGCCGCCGGACAAGGATCTGGGCGGCGCGGGCGCCCGCTTCATCGCACCGATCACCTCGGACGCCAAGGACATCAACACCTGGGTGGCGGGCGGCCGGCACGTGTGGGTGCAGAACAAGGGCTTCGCGATCCGCTCCGGCGCGGAGTGGAAGAACGCCTACGACCTCGGCGCCGGCCATGTGGCCACCGCCGTCGCCGCCTCGGGCGGCACCGTCTACGCCGGCTGGTGCGGCCCTTGCGACAGCCAGGGTTTCAGCCGCGGCATCGCCGTCGGCAAGGCCGATGGCACCGGCTGGCACCAACTCGGCCTTCCCGTCGAGGGCGCGCTCCCGAACCGCTACATCTCCGGCTTCGAGGTCGACCCGGCCGATGCGCAGCACGTGTACGTCGCCGTCAACGGCTTCTCCCGCAAGTGGACCGAAGGCCCGGGCGCGGGCTCCGGGCACGTCTTCGAGTCCCGTGACGGCGGAGGCAACTGGACGGACATCTCGGCGAACCTGCCCGACGTCCCCGCCGACACGGTCAAGCTCCTGCCGAACGGCGCCCTCGCCCTCGGCACGGACCTGGCCACCTTCTACCGCCCGCCCGGCGCGAGCGAGTGGCAGGTCCTCGGCACCGGCCTCCCCACCACCGCCGTCCTCCAGCTCAAGCTCGGCCCCGACAACCGTCTCTACGCTGCGACTCACGGCCGCGGCATCTGGTCCTTCGGCATACGACGACTCAAGGGCTCGACGAACGACTGAGCCGGCGACGCGAGGCGCGGGGAGTCTTCCTTCCCCGCGCCTCGCGAACGCGTGCGAGGACGGTGACCGCACCGTCAGGGCGACCGAGGCGCGTCCGACGCGGCCGCGTACTGCGCCACCCCTTCGCCCAGCGACCAGTCGACCGACTCGTTCTCCGTCACTGTGACGAACACGTTGCGCGGCTCGGTCCCCGCGTACGCGTGCGCGAGTTCCGCGATCCGCCGGTACAGCATCCGCTTCCGCTCGGGCGGGCGGCCGGAGCGCATGGTGATCGATATGTACACGATGCCGTCGTCGCGTTGCACGCCGAGGTAGTTGTCGTAGTGCAGCGTGCTGCTGATGCCGTCATGGCTGGTCAAGATCTGGAAGCGGTCGTCCGGTGGGAAGCCGATCGTCTCGACCAGGGCTTCGTGCACCGCGCGGCCCAGCGCTTCGAGTCTTTCGCGGTCGGCCCTCAGCGCGTCGACGCGGACGAGCGGCATCTCGGTGTGTCCTCTCCCTGAACTGCGTTGCATCTGAGCGTACATACTAGTAGGTACAGAAGCTCACCTCCCCGTTCGACCACGCGCGGCCAGGAATTCCTCGAAGGTGGCCGTGCCCACGGCCCGGTCCGGGGCGAGATTTCCTCCTGCCCGCAGGTTTCGGATGATCTTGCCCGGCAGCCGTACCGGCACGACGCGCTTCCGCAGCCCAGCAGCGCGGAGCGTGGCGGCCGCGAGGTCGCGGGCTTCCCGGATCTCGGGGCCCGCCATGTCGGGCACCCGTCCGGCCGGTGCCCCCTGGGCCAGTTCCGCCAGCCGGTCGGCGACTTCCGTCACCTCGATGGACTGGAAGCGCACCCCGCTCAACGTCAGCACCACCGGCAGCCGCCGCTGCACGGTGGTCAGCGTCGCCACCAGGTCGTGGAACTGGGTGGTGCGCAGAGTGGTCCACGGCAGCCCCGACTCCCGCACGATCCGCTCCGCTTCGAGCTTCGAGCGGTAGTAGGGGAGCGGGATCGTCTTGATCCCGACGATCGACACATAGACGAGGTGCGGAACCCCGGCCCGCCGCGCGGCGTCGGCGAGTTGCCTGGTCGCGGCCACGTCGTTGCGGGCATTGGTCGCGCAGTGCACCACCGCGCGCACATCGGCCAGGGCGGCGTCGAGGCCGGTCCCTTGGACGAGGTCGCAGACCGCCCACTCGTACGGCCGGTCGTCGTCGGCACGGCGCGGCCGACGGCTCATCACGCGTACGGGTACGCCGTCGGCGAGAAGCCGCGCCACGAGGGCGCGGCCGAGCGTGCCGGTGCCGCCGGTTACCAGGATCGGCCTGTCCATCGTCTTCCTACCTCCGAGGTCGTTCGTGCTGCCAGAGGTAAGGACGGCAGGGCGCTCCGGGATGTGACATGGCGTGCCGGCTCGTCAGTGCCGGCTCGTCAGAGCGGGAGGAAGGTGACCACCGCCGTGCCGTCGTTGTGGGCGATCTCGCCCCCGGTCAGGCAGAGCCTTCCACTGGTCAGCGAGGTGTAGACGTTGTTGCCGTTGAAGTGGTGGCCCTTGAACCACGTCCCGCCGGTGACGGTGCCGGTCCACTCGGCCACGCGTGTGCCGTCCTCGCGCGGCAGCGTGGAGACGGTGCCGGTCAGCACGCTTGTGCCGCCCTGATGCCGGCCCTCCGGGGTGGTCCAGTGGTCGGTCTCGGTGATCGAGGGTGTGACGACCTGGCCGGGGCTCGCCTGCAGGCATCCGGTGACGGACTTCACGGAGCCCTTGAAAGTGCCCTTCCAGGTGCGGGACTTGACCAGGGGCAGCTCGGAGCAGGAGTAGTCGCCCGACCAACTGGTCGTCGTCTCGCGCGGGGTGGCTCTGAGGGGTGGATCGAAGGTGTAGTGGATCCGCCCGACGCAGGTCCCGGTCAGCGGGCCCGGCGCCTCGCCACCGGCGGAGGCGGGCGCGGGAAGACCGAGCACCAGAAGGAGGGGCAGGATGCCGGCGGTGACCGGGAGGAGAGCGCGTTCACGCATACCGCAGTGGTCCTTTCGGGAAGGGACCTCGGTGTCGCTTGCCCTCACAGTCTTCACAAGGGCCACGGCTCTCACCCCCGGGCCGGGGCGGCGTGCGGATGGACCACCCGGCGCGCGAACGCGCGCCCGGCGCCGGTCCACCCCCTCGTGTCACCGCCGCGTGCGGAGCGAGCCCCGGTGTCCATCCGGTCGGGCGCCGCCTAGGGGACGTACCGGCGGTCCTCCTCGACGACCGGCGCGGCCGGGGGCGGCGGCTGCATCCTGCGGCGCTTGAAGATGCTCACGTAGGCGCTCAGGCCGATGATTCCCACCGCCATCAGGATCAGTCCCACCAGGGGGACGTTCATGCCGTCCACGTGCCAGTCGACCGCGAACGTGAGGATCGCGCCTGTCGCGATCAGACCTATGCACCATCCCATGCCCATGGTGAACGCCTCCCAACGTTATTGGTCGTGTCGGCGTGTCAAGGGGGCGGTTACCCCGGCCTGTGGCAGCCAATCGCTTTGTGCGCGCACCGCCTTGACGGCGAACCGGCGCGCGGCACCGGTTACCGCGCGACGCCGGCGAGGATCGCGGTCACCACTTCGCGGACGGCCGGGGCCTCCGGCGGGGTGCCCTTCCGGTCGGCGAACAGCAGGTGCCCGGCTCCGATCAGCGTGGGAGCGAGCGTGCCGACGTCGGCACCGGCGGCGATGCGGCCCAGCCCGCGCTCGGCTGTGAGGTACGAGGCGCACATGGCCGTGGCCTCGGCCAGGAGCGGAATGCCGGCCGGCGTGGTCCGGCGCAGCCGCGTACGCAGCTCGTCCCGGAAGGTGACGAGGGCGACGATCGCGACGGCGGCCGACCCGAAGAGCTCCGTGAGCGCGCCGGTGAGGTTGTCGGCGACCGTGCCGGTCCCGGCGGCGTCGCACAGGGCCTTGGCCTGGGCCTCGATCCGGGCGCCGCGGTCCAGGACGAGCTCGGCGAGAAAGTCGTCGAAGTCGGTGAAGTGCCGGTGCAGGACGCCTTTGGCGCAGCCCGCTTCCGTGGTGACCGCGCGGCTGGTCAACGCGCTCGGCCCGTCCTGGAGCAGGATGCGCTCGGCGGCGTCGAACAGCTGCCGGCGAGCGTCGCGCAGGACCACTCCGGTCGGCATGCGGTGTGTCCCCTCTTCCCTTGTCTTCCCTTGCGGAGCCCGCCCGTTGACGAGTGGGCGGGCGCCCAGCATAGTGGGCGCATGCCCACTGTGCCGCCGGAGCGACCGGATTCACCAGAGCTTCATCGGAACCGGCAGACGGCCGAGTCGTTCGGCTCGGACGCCGCACGCTACGACCGGGCCCGGCCGCGCTATCCCGCGGCGCTGGTGGACCGGATCGTCGCCGAGAGCCCCGGCCCGTACGTCCTCGACGTCGGCTGCGGAACCGGGACAGCCGCCCGGCAGTTCCAGGCGGCCGGTCGCACAGTGCTGGGGGTCGAGCCGGACGCGCGCATGGCCGGCCTGGCGCGACGGCTCGGGGTCGAGGCCGAGGTGGCGAGGTTCGAGGCCTGGGATCCGGCGGGCCGGGAATTCGACGTGGTGATCGCCGGTCAGGCGTGGCACTGGGTGGACCCGGTGGCCGGAGCGGCCAAGGCTGCGCAAGTCCTGCGTCCGGGTGGCCGGTTGGCGGCGTTCTGGAACGCCTTCCAGCTCCCCGAAGACATCGCGGATGCCTACACCACGGTCTGTCAACGCGTGATGCCCGACTCGCCGTTCGACTTCCGTGCGGTGACGAAGCGAGCCCTGGACGGCTATCAGGAGTTGTCCGCCAAGGCCGCCGACGGGATCCGGACGGCGGGCGGCTTCGGCGACCCGGAGCAGTGGCGGTTCGGCTGGGAGCGGTCGTACACCCGCGACGCGTGGCTGGACCAGCTGCCGACCCACGGCGCCCTCACCCAGCTCCCCGCCGAGCAACTGGACGAGGTGCTGGAGGGCGTGGGCGCCGCCGTCGACGCGGCCGGGGGCAGCTTCATGGTGCGTTACACGACGGTGGCGGTCACGGCGGTACGGGCCGGGGCCGCCTGACCGGGCCTGGCAGCCCGCCTCAAGTTGCCAGAAGGGGCCGGAGACGGGTGTGGGCCCAGGCGCTCAGAGGCGTGGGCGTCGTGGTGGTCATGTCACGGGGCTGCTCCGGCACGAGATCGCGCGATCCGGCGAGCATGCCGACGATGGCCTCCACCGCCTTCGGCGGCAGACCGGCCGACCGGAGTGTGGCCCGCACGTCGTCGTCGGTGACGGTCCGGAGGCTGACCCGGCGACCCAGTGCCTCGGCGAGGATCCCCGCGACCTGGGTGAACGTCAGGTCCTCCGGGCCGTGGACGGCCTGGACCACCCGGCCCTGCCACCTCTCGCAGAGCAGACGAGCCGCCACCACCTCGCCGATGTCGCGCGGATCGACCCACGGCATCGGCTGCTGGGGATCCGCCGCGGTCGTCAGCACCCCCTGGCGCAGCTCGTCCAGGCTGAGCAGGAGATTGGTGAAGAAGTAGCCGCACCGCAGATGGAGGACGTCCGCGCCGGTGGCATCGAAGAGCTCCTCGATCCGGGCCAGCCCGTCGATGTGGCCCACACCGTGCCGCTTCTCCGCCCCCACGCTGCTCAGGAACACGATCCGCGCCACGTCACCGGAGCGGGCGGCGTCGGCCAGAGGGGCCGCGGTGCGCCGCGACGTCCCGATCGGGTCCTCGGCCGTGTGAGGCGTGGGGTCGACCCAGAAGACGGTGCGCGCCCCGGCGGTCGCCTCGCGCACGAAGCCGGGGTCGGTGAGATCACCGCGCCGCGCGTCGACCCGGCCGCGGAGCTCCGCGTCCAGGCGCGCCGGGTCCCGCACGAGCACCCGGGGACGCACGCCTGCCTGGACCAGCAGCCGCACCACCCGAGATCCCACGTGTCCCGTAGGTGTCGTCACAACGATGGTCACCGTGAAGCTCCCTCCGGTCTGCCACAACCCTGAGGACTCATACCATCAGAACTGGGTAACGCCTCAACGTTCTCGAACGACTACCCAGATGTGCCGGGTGGGCCCTGGAGCCAGTGTGAGGGGTACTGCGTGTACGAGATCATCTCCGCCGGCTACGGGCGGCAGGAACTGCGCCTGCTGGGAGTCGGGCCGGGCGGGCCCGCCGATGTCGCCCGCGACCTGCGGCTGACCATGACGCTCGACGGTGACTTCACCGCCGCCTTCGCCGAAGGGGACAACGCGGACGTCCTGCCGACCCGCAGCATGACCAACGCGGCGGCCTGCTTCGTCCACGACCACGTGGACGCCGCCGTCGAGATCCTCGCCCCCGCCCTGGGCGCCCATCTGCTGCGGGCCTGCCCCGCTGCCTCCACCGCGAGCGTCACCGTCGCCGAGACGCCGTGGACCCGGTTGCCCGGCAGCCACCACACCTTCGCCTCCGGCCCCGGGGACCAGTGGCTGGCCGACGCCACCGTACGACGGGAACCGGCGGCCACCCGCGTCGTCAGCGGGATCACCGGCCTGCACCGGGCGGTGACCACCGGATCGGCTTTCACCGGCTTCCTCGTGGACGACTACACCGTGCCGCAGGCGGTGCACGCCGACGACCGCGTCCTCCACCTCTCCGGCGAGCTGCGCTGGGAGTACGACAGCCCTCCGCCGGACCACGACCGCTACCGGGCCGAGGTGCTGGGCGCGTTCACCGGCTCCACGCTCGACCAGCGCAGCCGCTCCTCCCAGCACGCCGCCTACCTCTCGGCCCGGGCCGTGCTCGATGCCTGTTCCCTCCTCGCAGGCGTCACCCTGCGCTTCACCCATCACGCCCACGCGCCTTTGGATCTCGCCCCGTTCGGCCGGGTGGGCCGGGGCCGTGTCTGCCTGAGCACCGACTCCTCCAGCGGGACCGGGAGCATCACGCTGCGGCGCGTTCCGGGCTGAAGGCGGCGCGCGGCGGCGTCCTCGCTTCCGCGTGCGCCCGTGGCTGGGCTTCACCTCTGTGGCACCAGGGGTAGACACCCGGCCACAGTCCGAGCGGAGGAGGAACCGTGCACCGTCCCCGAGGACCCGTACGCGCCTGGCCGCTGGCAGTGCTCACCGCGTGCTGCCTGGCCTGGTCCCCGACCGCGCAGGCACACGTGCGAGACGCCCCGGTCGGCTGTCTGGGCACCTACCGCACCACTTGGACTCCCGGGCTGTCCCTCGTGCCGCGCCCGACCCGGATCTCGTCCACGGAGAGCTACACCTGCTCGGACCCTTCCGGCCGGACCACCAAAGCCACGGGCCACTTCGACGGCACCCTCACCGCCTCCTGCCTCCAGGTGAACACGGAACTGCTCCGCGAGGTCGTCCGGTTCGACGACGGCCGCGAGTCCACGATCGAATACACCGCGAACCTCAGAACCCGCGCCGGTGCCGTCAGCCTGATGAAGCTGGAGGGCACGGTGGTCGCAGGCCGCGCCAAGGGCCACCACGCCCTGCGCACGGCGCAGTTGCTGCACCGCGACCTGCTGACGGCCTGCCTCACGCCCGACGGCATGCGCGAGGGTGTGGGCCTCGCGGAGCTCGTCATCGCCCCGGACTGACGCGGGCCGCCGCGTCCTCGAACGCCGGACAGGCCCGCGACGCACGCGCGTCAGCCGAAAGGGACCGGTCCGGCGCCTGAGAAGGCTTACTCCACGACGATCTCGACCGGGATGTTGCCGCGCGTCGCGTTGGAGTACGGGCACACCTGGTGGGCCTGGTCGACCAGCTTGCGGCCCGTCGCGGCGTCGACCGAGTCGGGGAGCTCCACGCGCAGCGTGACGGCCAGGCCGAAGCCCTCGCCCTGCTTGCCGATGCCCACCTCGCCGGTCACCGCGGCCTCGCTGACGTCGACCTTCGCCTGCCGGCCGACCAGGCCCAGGGCGCTCGCGAAGCAGGCGGCGTAACCGGCGGCGAACAGCTGCTCCGGGTTGGTGCCCTGGCCGCTGCCGCCCATCTCCGTCGGCAGGGCGAGCTGCACGTCGAGGTGGCCGTCGGAGCTGACGGCGCGGCCCTCGCGGCCGTGGGTGGCGGTGGCGACAGCGGTGTAGAGCGCGTCCATGGGAATCGTTCCTCTCAACGGTCATGCGGGACGGCACGGTCCGGCCGCCTCACCCCTTCAGTAGAGCACGCAATTAAGTTGTGCACAACTGAATGGCGCATCGGGTTATCCTGGCACCATGACCGCCACACCGGGCCCGTCGGACGGGGACTACCTCCGCCTCGACCAGCAGATCTGCTTCTCCCTGAACGCCGCCTCGCGCGCCTTCGGCAGCGTCTACCGCGTCCTCCTCAAGGACCTCGGGCTCACCTACCCCCAGTACCTGGTGATGCTCGTCCTCTGGGAACACGGCGAGCTGCCCGTGAAGAAGGTCGGCGAGCATCTGCGGCTCGACTCCGGGACGCTGTCGCCCCTGCTCAAGCGGCTGGAGGCGGCCGGTCTGGTGCGGCGTGAGCGCAGCTCCCACGACGAACGCTCGGTGCACGTCCGGCTCACCGGCGAAGGCACCGCCCTGCGGGAGCGCGCGCTGCTCGTACCGCGCCGGATCGCCGCCGCCACAGGCTTCGACCTCGACGAGATCCGCGACCTGCGCGCGCGCCTCGACCGGCTGACCGCCGCGCTGGACCGGACGGCTCTGGAGGACATACCGGACCTCTGAGCGGGCTCGACGGAGTCCGGGGCGGTTCCGTGGTGGTTCCGCCGGCCGATGGTGTGGCCCGTCACAGCCCTGGCCGATTGCCCGGCAGGCCCGCCGTTCGGTTTGATGTCACCGGTCGACGAGAGGTTGATCGTCCGCGACGGCGAGAGGCGTGCTGAGGGTGGGAGCGAGACGGTCGCTGGGGCGGCGGTTCCGGTGGCTGTGGACGGCCTACGTGGTCAGCACGTTCGGCACCTGGCTCGCGTTCGACGCGTTCCCCATGATCGCTGTCCTCGTGCTGCACGCCGGGCCCACGGAGGTGGCGACGCTGGCGGCCGCGGGACTCGCGGTAGGGGCGGTGGTGGCCGTGCCGCTCGGCCCGTGGGTGGAGTTCCGCCGCAAGCGGCCGGTGATGATCGCGACGGACCTGACCCGGTTCGCGGCGCTCGCGAGCATCCCCGCAGCCTTCGCGCTCGGCGGGCTCAGCTTCGCCCAGCTCCTCGTCGTGTCGGTCGCCGTCTCGGCAGCCGACATCACCTTCCGAGCGGCAAGCGGCGCACACCTGAAAGCACTTGTGCGGCCGGAGGACCTCCTCGTCGCGAACGGCCGGTTCGAGTCCACGACCTGGACCGCCTCCATGCTCGGACCGCCGCTCGGCGGGGCCGTGATCGGGCTGTTCGGCCCGGTGCTCACCGTCGCGGCCGACGCCGTCAGCTATCTGCTGTCGGCAGCGGGAATCCGCGCGATCGGCGGAAAGGAACCCCGGCCCGTACGAACCGGCCCGCCTTCACGGATCCGCGGCGGCGACCTGCTCGAAGGGTGGCGATACATCCTCACCCACCCGTCCCTGCGCCCGCTGTTCCTCAACACGATCCTGGTCAACGGCCTGATCATGGCCGTCTCGCCGCTGCTCGCCGTCCTCATGCTCGGCCGCCTCGGGTTCGCGCCCTGGCAGTACGGCCTGGCCTTCGCGGTGCCCTGCGTCGGCGGTCTCGTCGGCTCACGGCTGGCCCGCAGGCTCGTCGCCCGATACGGGCAGCGCAAGGTCATGCTCACCGCCGGGACGCTGCGCGCGTGCTGGTCGCTCGGGCTGGCCTTCATCGGCCCGGGCGTCGCCGGACTCGTGCTCGTCATGGCCGTCGAACTCGGGTTGATCACCTGCGCGGCCGTGTTCAACCCCGTGTCCGTCACCTACCGGCTGGAGTCGACGCCGGCGGACCGCATCACCCGCACCCTGTCCGCGTGGTCGGTCACCAGCAAGGCCACCACCGCGGCCATGACCGCCCTCTGGGGTCTGCTGGCCGCCGTCACCGGCCTCCGTACGGCGATCGCGGTCGCCGGTCTCCTGCTCCTGGCGACTCCGTTCCTGCTGCTCCGGCCCGGCCGCGCCGGCGCGAGCGAGATCCCGTCCGGAACCGCACCGCAAGGGGCCACCGCCTCTTGAGGGCCCGGCTCGGTGGTGCAGCGCACGGACGCCAGGCCCGAGGGGGACCCGTACCGCAGCATCTCCTCGACCGCCCCGGGCATCAGCGACGGGTGGGCGATGAGGTTGACCGTCGTCTGGTGCCCGTGACGACCCGCCCCTCGACCGGCGCAGGCCCGGGATAGCGGACGCGGCGGACGCCCCCGGCCTCGCGCCACAGGCGGTGGACGGCGTGCGTCCGGCCGGCGAACGACGTGGGCGGGACCTCCGTCTCAGACATGGCGCACCTTGCTCCTGGGCCCCAGGTGGATCTCCTTCACACCGAGCAGGCCGAGCAGGGGCACCTCGGCCGTACGCTGCCCGGGGGCCACGACCAGGCCGGTCCGGCGTATGTGGTCCAGGAGCAGTTCGGCGAGCGGCATGACCATGTGCCGGCCCCAGCAGCGTTCCGACGCGTGACCGAACGGCATGTATCCGGGTGTGCCGTCCGGGTCGAGGGTGTCCCACCGCTCGGGCCGGAATTCTTCGGGCGCGGCCCACAGGGCGGGATCGCGGTGGGTGAGGAGCGGCAGCATCAGTACGTCGTCGCCGGGCCCGATGCGGCTGTCGACGGCCGGGTACTCGGGGGAGCGGTTGCGCAGCAGGTTCCACGACGGGGGCAGCAGGCGCATGGCTTCGTAGAGGATGCCGCGGTTCGGGACGCTGTCGTCGAAGGGGGAGCCGAGCCACAGGGCGTTCGCCACGAGTGTGGAGATGGTGAAACACACGGGTGCCGCCAGGCGGCGGTAGATGCCCATCGCGTACCGGCGGTCGTGATAGCCCTTCGCCTCGGCGAAGAGGTTCGCGGTGTGGGTCAGGTGCGGGCCCGGCGCGGGCCGGCGGGGGAGGGCGGCCCCGACGCCGATGGTCGCCCAGGTCACCTTGGGGTCGATCTCCAGCTTGCGGCTCATGAGAACGCGGAGCCGGTACGGGTCGTCACGCAGGATCATGTCCCGCAGGAACATGTGGCCGGTGGCGGGCCAGGGCCCCGACAGGTCCGTCCGCTCCGGAATCGGGCGCGTGAGGGCCTCGCGGATGTCCTGGCCGATGGTCCGGATCCCCGCGGACGCCTCGGACTTGGGGATCGACCGCCCGTGCAGGGGCTTGAACGTGGGCCGCTCGGTCTCCGTCGCTCTGCGGGCCGCGAGGATCCGGTCCGACAGTTCCGCCCCGGCGACGCCGATCGTGTCGGGCTCCAGCCGGACGAGGTCCTTGCCGAGGTGGTCGTCGATCAGGGCTTGGAGGCGAGGGGCGAACACGGTGGTCCGGCGGGCGGTCGGCTGCTGTATCGCGGATGGCATGAAGGCGGGCTCCGGGGAGGAATGCGGAGGGCCCGCACGGGGCGAGGCGAGCGGCGATCGACTCCGCCGGGTGCGGGCCCGGTGCACGTACCGACTGGAATCTAATACCAGATGTACCAAGCGCTCTGCTTCAGGCTCGGCTCGCTCTTCTTCTTGAGCACAGCAGCGAGAATCCTCGACATCGGTCCTACCTCCCCCCGCGTCTCAGGCACGCCAATCAGCGGCCCGGACACGGCAATTGACGGCCACCGGGAAGGTGGGGAACCGCCGCGCCCGGCTGTTGAGGGGAGTGAAGCCGCCTGTGACGGATGTTGTCAATGGTTCTACTTCGCCTACGGGGCCTCACGGGCCGTGATGTCCGCATATGTGCGCACTACTCGGTGTGCTCGGTGAGGGCGTCGACCTGGGCGGCGAGGCCGGGATGGCCGGCTGCCAGATGTGGACGGGCGGCGTACAGAGGGGCGAGCAGGGCCGCGGGATCGTCCTGCGCGAGAGCCGCGTTGAGATGGTCGATCGGGGGCCGGGCGCTCGCCGGGAGGTCGCTGAGGGCAGTGATCTGGCCGGCGAGACGGCGCAGGCCGGCGGCGTTGTCGCGGGCCCAGGCGAGGCGCGTGCGGGCGGCCGCCCGGCGCTCGCGCGTGGCCTGGACGCGCTGTTCGCCGGTGGTCCCGGCGGGGCCGGGGCGCTGGCGCAGATAGCGGCGTTCGGCGGCCTGGCGGCTGGCCACGCCGAGCGGGTGGGCGAGGTCGGCCCAGCTGGCGCCCGCCTGGCGGGCCGTTTCGATCAGGCCGGTTTCCCATCCGGCGAGCTGCTCACGGACCTCGCGCAGCAGCAGCAGGGAGGCCAGCACCTGCTCGGGGCCCGTGCGGTCGGCGGCGGTCCCGTCGGCATCGCCGCGACGGGCGGCGCGCAGGGCTTCGTCGATGGCTTCCAGGGCCACCGCGGCGGCGAGGAAGGAGGCGGGGTTCCGCCCCTCGCCGTGCGCCGGGGCCGGCTCGTCTGCTGTCGCCATGGGGATTCCTCCGGGCCTGTCGTCCTTCGGATGACACTCTCCTTGTCATCCATTGGATGACATGCTACAACGGAGTGCAGGTGAAGCGCATTGGCAGCTACTGCCCGACCTTCCGGAGGTGTTTCGCGATGTTGATGCGCACTGACCCCTTCCGCGAGCTCGACCGTCTCGCGCAGCAGCTGGTGGGCCCCGGCACCTGGTCGCGGCCGTCCGCGATGGCGATGGACGCCTACCGCGACGGCGACGAGTACGTGGTGGCGTTCGACCTCCCCGGCGTCGACTCGGACGCGATCGACATCGATGTCGAGCGGAACATGCTCACCGTCAGGGCCGAGCGCCGGCCGGTGGCGAAGGCCGAGGATGTCCAGATGGAGCTCTCCGAGCGGCCGCTGGGGGTCTTCTCCCGTCAGATCGTGCTGGCGGACACCCTGGACACCGAGCACATCAAGGCCGACTACGACGCGGGTGTGCTCACCCTGCGGATCCCGATCGCCGAGCGCGCCAAGCCCCGCAAGATCACAGTCGGCGTGGATTCCTCCCGCAAGCAGCTCTCCGGCTGAGCCGGCCCGGAACTGTGTCAGCGGCGGCGGAGGACGGGACCGGATCCCCCCCAAGTCCGTCCTCCGCCCCGCAGGACCGGCCATCGCCCCCCTGGAAAGGGAAGCGAGCCGGGGTCTTGCGATCCGACTTCCCGCGTCCCCGCCGACGAACGTCGGTGACGAGAAAGGCGATCACCACAACGATGTTCCACCAGCCTGAACTGGACCGGCGCATACCGGCGATGACGTTCGAGCAGGTGCTGGAGAAGGTCCGTTACGAAGGTGCGTACCCCACCCGGGAGCGGGCCGAGGAAGCCGTCCGCCTGGTGCTCGCGGGCCTGGGGCGGCAGTTGACCGGCGACGAGCGCGTCGAGCTGGCCGCACGCCTGCCCGTCGAGGCCGCCCTCGTCCTCACCGCCCAGATCCCCGACATCGAACCCCTCACCGGCTGGGGCTTCGTCAAGGATCTCGCGGCCCGCTCCGGCGCCACCCTCGCCACCATGCGGTGGGACACCGGCTCCGTTCTGGCCACCGTCGCGGCCCTGGCCGGGCCCGATCTCCTGGCCCGTATCCTGAACCAGCTCCCCGCCGGTTACGCCCTGTTGTTCGGCCGCGCCGAACTCAGACAGCCCGCCTGATCCTCATCCCGTACCGCCGTGGCCGACGGCCCGCCGCCGGGGTCTGCAGCCCCCGGCGGTCCGAGCCGTCGGTCAGCTCAGCTGCGCGTCGGCGTAGACGGCCATCGCGTCGCGCTGGTAGACGGCCAGCCCCTCAGCGATCTTGTCGTAGTTCGCACGGAACTCCGGCTCGTCGACGTAGTGCTGCCCCAGCCCCTTGTACGCGGCGGCGTTCGGGGTCCAGAACCGGCACACGCCCTGATAGTGGGCGTCCACCTCGGCCTGCACCGCGGGATCGGCAACCGGCGTGCCGGCCACCATGAACTCCGCCATGCGGATCATCTGCGCCGTCACCTCGCGCTGCCACCGCTCCATGTCCTCGGTGGTCATCGCGGCCGCGGCCTGCTGGGACTGTTCCCACGCCTGCGGCCACCGCTCCCGCACCTCGGCGTCCTCCTCGGGGCGGGAGCGCTCGAATCCCGCGAACAGGTTCTCCGGCCTGTTGATCTTTGCCATGCCGTTCTCTTCCTTGTCTTCTTCCAGTTCGGCGATGGTCCGGCCGACTGTGCGCACCAAGGTCGCCAGCCGTTCCTGCTCCCGCAGCAACCGCTGGTGATGCTCGCGCAGCACGGCCACCTGGTCGACCTGGCTGTCCAGGACCGCCCGGATCTCACGAAGCCCCAGATCCAGCTCCCGCATCAGCAGGATCTGCTGCAACCGCAGCAGACCGGCCTCCTCGTAGTAGCGGTGCCCGTTGCTCCCGATCCACGCGGGCGACAGCAGACCGATCTCGTCGTAATGCCGCAGCGTCCGGGACGTCACCCCGGACATCCGGGCCACATCAGCGATCGACCAGGCCATCGGCCATGCCTCCCATCACCGGGCCGGTCTTTCCGGCCACACGAAAGACCGTAGAAGTTGACGCAACGGAAAGCGCAAGCCGTCAGTGGTGCCGGACAACCCAGCGCTCGCCCTCCGGCGAATCGGCGTCAACCGGCGGCTTCACCGAAGAGCCGGTCCACATCGGTGACCGCGCCCAGCGCTCCGCGAAGAGCACCGACGCACATGTCGTGCAGTTCGGCCCGGGAGAACGCCTCGCCCGACAGCCATTCCACGCACAGCGCGCGGACGAACACCAGCCAGCTCGTCAGCGCCGCGGAGACCGTGTCCCTGGGGCTGCCGTCGAGGACGATCACATCGAGCAGACGCTGCCTTAACTCCGCCAGCTCGTCGGCGATGATGGCCTGGATCACCGGGTCGCCCACGAGTGCCCTGTTCGCCGCGAGCACCGCGTGCCGGTTGGCGGCGAAGTAGTCGAAGTGGATGTCGAGACCCGCGGACAACTGCTCCAGCAGGGGACCCGTCGGGTCGATCCGGGTATCGGTCAGCAGCCGGTCCGCCGCCTGCCGGTAGATCGCGGCGAACAGGGCGCGCTTGTTGGGGAAGTAGCGATACAGGAGGGCCCGGGAGACGCCCGCCTGTTCGGCGACGTCCTCCATCAGCACGTCGTGGTACGGCTTCGCCGCGAACAGGCGGGCTCCGACGTCCACCAGCTGATTCCGGCGCTCATCGGGGTCGAGCCTGCGGCGTTTCGTCACGCCGCCAGGTTACTTGACGTGTGTCCAACAACGGCCCTACCTTCGCCTTAGTAGACGCCTGCCTACTAAGGCGAGGGGGGTGGCCGTCCGGCATGGCTGGATTGCTGAAGTGGTTGTCATGGATCATGGGAGTCGCCTGCGTGGCGATCGGGGCCGTCCACATCGTCTCCGGCATGGATTCCGTGCCGGGGGGCTCGGCCGGTCCGACCGTCGACAGCCTGGTGCGGTTCTTCGCGGCGATCTTCCTCAGCTACGGCCTGGCCTGGATCTGGGTGGCCCGGCAGACGCCGATCCCGTCGAAGGCGGTGCGCGCGCTCGCCGGGATGCTCTTCCTCGGGGGGCTCAGCAGGATTCCCTCGTGGATCGCGGTCGGCCGCCCCAATGGGTTCCAGCTGGCGCTGATGGCCGTGGAACTCGCCCTGCCTCCGGTCTATTTCTGGCTGTCGACAGCAGGTGAACGCGAGGCGGCGCACCGCGCTACGGCGCAGAGCTACTGATGCGCGACGTCCGCTACATACCGTGATGCCTCGTTCACCGGATTCCGGTCAAGGTGTAGCTGGCGCGACGGACTCCCGAGGAAGATAGTTGAAGAGAGTGGTTTCGAAAGATCGGAGGACGCCATGATCATCCTCGGGATCATTCTCCTCATCATCGGTTTTCTGACCGGGCTCTCCATCCTGTGGACGATCGGAATCATCGTCCTGGTCATCGGCGCGGTCCTGTGGATCGCGGGCGCCGCCGGACACGCGGTCGGTGGTCGACGGCACTACTGGTAGCACCCTGCTGCGCGGTGCGGCTGCCTGACGGGGGCCGGTGGGCCACAGCCTCTCGGGGCTCCGGCGCCGGACCCCGATCAAGCGACGTTCCGGTGGTCACCCTCGGGGCCGGGTGCATCGTCTTCGGCGGGCAAGGCGTGGTCGGTCGGTGGAGTCGGCGAAGGCGGCCGCCGGGAGGACGGATCCAGGTCCGGTACGGCCCGCAGGCGGCGCCGGGGTTGGTCCTGACGCGTGGGCGTCGGGCCACCCAGCACGCGTTCCTCGTAGCGGCCGAGTGCGAGCACCGCGCACAACAACAAAGGGGGCAGGAGCAGGGCGACGGCGACCACGTGGTCCCCTTCCGCAGAGGGGGTGGGTTCCTCTGTCTTCCTCTGTCGCCTTGCCGTACGGGGCGGGCGCAAACACGGCCGTCCGGCGGGAGCCCCTGGCGTCCCGCCGTGCTCGACCGCTAAGTTGATCATGACCTTGACTGTTTCGCGGCCGTGGCTTTCCCCTCGCGGGTGATGAGCGGGCCGGCTGATCTGGAGTGTCCCGTGCTCGCCCCGCTCACTGTCGCTGTTGCCCAGCCCGCTTGCGCCCGTCTTGACGTGGCCGCGAACGCCGCCGCTCACGCGGAGGCGATCCTCTCGGCGGCTGCCCGGCTGGTCGTCTTCCCGGAACTGTCCCTCACGGGTTACGACCTCACGGCCCCCTGCGTCGCCCCCGACGACGCCCGGCTGGAGCCGATCGTCTCCGCGTGCCGCAGCACAGGCGCCACGGCACTGGCCGGAGCCCCCGTGCGCGCCGAGGACGGCGCCGAATACATCGCGACCCTGGCCGTCACCGGGGCGGGCGCGAAGGTGGCCTGCCGCAAGACATGGCTGCACGGCAAGGAAGGTGACCGCTTCACCCCCGGCGAGAAGCCGGAGATCCTGTCCCTCGACGGGTGGCGGCTGGGCCTGGCCGTGTGCGCCGATGCCGCGACACCCCGGCACGCGGCCGACGCGGCGGCACTGGGCATCGACGCGTACGTGGCCAGCACCCTCTACGGTGCGAGCGCCGAGTCGCTCGCCGCCCGCGACGGGCACATGAGGGACAGGGCGGCCACCCACGGCATCTGGGTCGTGCTGTCCACCGCGGCGGGACCCAGCGGAGAGTACGCGGAGACGTCGGGCGGCTCCGGTGTGTGGGCACCGGGCGGGGACGTCCTCGTCCAAGCAGGGCCCCGCACCGGCGAGGTCGTACGCGCGACGCTCGGCTGACGCCCGCGGATCGGCTCACCGCCCGCGGGGCCGAAGCCGTCCTCAGCCGCGAGCGGTTCCGGCGAACACCGGAAGATAGCCCTGCGCGTGCCCGACTGCCGTCGGGTGGTACGACTCGCTCATCGGCAAGGTGGCGGACCGGATCCAGGGCGCCTCGGAACAGATCCCGTGCCCGGTGAACTGCCCCCTGACGTCCGCGAACACGAAGCCATGGCCGGCCGCCCGCTGGGACATGACGGTGTCCAGTGCGTCGGCGGCATCGTCGATGGCGGCCCGCTTCGTCTCGCTCATGCCGAGCAGGCAGCGGCCGTGCAGGGTGAAGAGCCGCGGATAGCCGAGGACGATGACGCGGGCGGCCGGAGCCTTGCTCCTGATGGCGCTGTACGTCGCGTCCAGCTCGCGCGGGAGGGTCTGCTGGATGTACGTACGCGCCTGGGCGATCCGCGCCTGACACGTGCTCTCACCGGCGAGCATGCAGGTCTCCATCACCTCGCCGAACTCCGCGTCGTTGCCGCCCGCGGTGACGCTGACGAGGGCGGTGCGCCTGTTGAGCGGGCCCAGTTGGTCCGCGACGACATCCTTGGTGGTCGCCCCGGAGCAGGCCGTGAACGCGAACTGCCGGACGTGATGAGCCGCCGCCCACAGCGCGGGGTAGGAGGCGGAACTGCGTTTGCACTGCCCGCTGCCGGGGTCGTAGGAGCCGGCGCCGAGACCCGCGGAGTAGGAGTCGCCGAGTGCGACGTAACCCCCGACGGGCGGTGCGTCGGCGTGGGCGGTGGCCGTCCGGCCGGCGGTGAGGAGCAGCACGGACAGCAGGAGAGCGAGTCTCAGGCGGCGCGGTTGGAGGGTCATGCCCCGATGAACGAGCCGTACGCCGGGCGGTCACGGACGCTTCAGCTGCGACCGGTGCGCGTCGCCGGGGCGGAATCCGATGCAAGGCGCGTAGAGGGATTGCACGGTATAATATTGGACATTGTCCAAATTGTGGGGCTATTTGAGGCCGGTGAGTGATGCCTCGTGCCGCCAACCCCGACTCCCAGGACCGTGAACCCCGCACGACCCGGCGTGAGGCCGCACGGTACCGCGAACTGCTCGACTCCGAGCGGCGGAGCGCGGCCCTCTACCGCGGGCTCGCCGAGAGTGCCACCGGCGAACAGCGGCGGATCTTCCAGGAACTGGCGGCGGTGGAGGAACGCCACGCCGCGCACTGGGCGGACAAGCTCACCGCCCTCGGCGCGGACGTCCCCGGCCCCTGCCGCCCCGGAGCGCGCACCAAACTGCTGTCCTGGCTGGCCCGCCGGTTCTCCGTCGCCGAGGTGCTGCCGTTCGTCGAGCGCGCCGAGCACTCCGACGCCGGGCTGTACGAGGGCGACCCCGCCGCCGCGCCCGGGATGGCCGCCGACGAGCGCTCGCACGCGCGCGTGCTCACCCGGCTGCGTGACGGGACGCGGGACGACGCCGGGGAAGGCGGCCGCGCGATCGCCCGGCGCGAGCGCTGGCACCGCGGCGACCGGTCCGGCGTGCTGCGTGCCGCGGTGTTCGGCGTCAACGACGGCCTGGTCTCCAACGGCTCCCTGGTCATGGGATTCGCCGGCTCCGGAGCGGCCGGCACCACCATCCTGTTCGCCGGAGTCGCCGGACTGCTCGCCGGGGCGTTCTCCATGGCCGCAGGGGAGTACATCTCCATGCGCAGCCAGCGGGAAGCGTACGAACGCGAAATCTCCCTGGAGTCCGAGGAGTTGCGTGACGACCCCGAAGCCGAGGCCGAGGAGCTCGCGCTGATCTACCGCGCCAAGGGCCTGGACGCCGACGAGGCGCGGCGCGTCGCCATGACCATCATGAAGGACAGCGACACGGCCCTGGACACCATGGCCCGCGAGGAACTCGGGCTCGACCCGGACGAACTGGGCTCGCCGTGGTCGGCGGCGTTCTCCAGCCTCGTCGCCTTCGCTCTCGGCGCGGTCGTGGTCGTCCTTCCCTACCTCTTCGGCTCCGGCACCGCCGCGCTCGTCACCGCGATCGCCCTGGCCGCGACGGCCCTGTTCGCCGTCGGCTCGGCCCTCGGACTCCTCAACGGGCGGACGGCCCTGCGCTCCGGCGCGCGCCAGCTCCTCGTCGGCTCCGGCGCGGCCCTGGCCGTCTATGTCATCGGTCACGTGATCGGCACCGGTCAGGTCTGACGCCGCGGGCGCGGCCCGGCCCTGTCAACCGCCGCTCGTCGCCGGGGCGTCAGCGACGGAGGTCGCGGGAGAGGTCGATGATGTCGTTCGCCAATGTGGTGACCAGCTGTTCGCGGAACTCGTCCGGGCTCAGCTTCACCGGGGTGCCGGGGCCCACATGCCCGACGATGACGCCCGACGGCGCCTCGACCTTCGCGGTCTGCTCCTCGGGTATTCCGTCGACGGTGTGCGCCACGGCTCCGGCCACCGAACTCTGCATCGACTTCGCCACGCTGAGATCGTCGACGGAGAACCCCACATAGGCCGCGATCAGCTTGCCCGACCCGTCGACCACGCGGATCCCCTTCGCGATGGCGTTGCCGTCGCTCACCGTCAGCGTCCAGACGCCGTCCTCCGCCTGCGTCAGCGCCGGCTCGCCGCGCTTGACCTCGGGATTCGACACAGTGTCAGGCAAGCCCTGGGACACCTCGTGCTCGGCCACGATGCTCCTCCTCCGCCGACGCGATGGGACGTGCTCTCCGTCCCTACCCGGGACCGTGTCCGATACGCGGCAACGGCGAACCGAACAGGCCCGGTTCATGCCGCTGCCGGACCCGGACGGGCCGGGCCGAGGACCCGCCTCCGGTGCGTCGTGAAGCTGCTCGCGCGGGAACGCTGCGTTCCGTCGGCCACGACCCGCACGCCGGGCTCCGGGCGGAAGGCCCGCGCGTCCTGCGCGCGCCGGAGGCCGCACGGCAATCCGGGCGCCCGTCGGCCACCTCTGGACAACGTTGACCCTCTCTCAGAGGGCCCCTTACGTTCGGCTGGAGGCCCGGTCCACGAAGGGCGGGGCCCACTGGGGTGCTTGGGGGCGCAAGTGCACTGGTATGTGGATGTGCTCAAGAAGTACGCGGTGTTCACCGGGCGGGCAGGCCGTGCGGAATTCTGGATGTTCACCCTCTTCAGCGTTCTGATCAGCCTCGCGCTGGCCGTCATCGACACCGCGCTCGGCACGAAACCCCTCCTCGGGGTGCTGTACAGCCTCGCCGTGCTCCTTCCCAGCCTCGCCGTCGGTGTCCGCCGGCTCCACGACACGAACCGGACCGGATGGTGGATCCTCATCGCCCTGGTCCCGATCATCGGCGGCATCATCCTGCTCGTGTTCTTGGCCCTGCCCGGCACCCCGGGCGACAATTCCTACGGCCCGCGCCCGCAAGAGGTTCCCCTCCGGTGACCTGCGGGGCGGCGGCCCGCAGGCTGCCGCCCGGAGCAGGTCGAGGGCGGTGCCGGTCACCTGCGCTGTTCAGGAGCGCTTGACGCTGATGGCGCCGCTGCTCGTGCTCAGGTCGAGCCGATGCGCGGCGGACGGATCGTCGGAGACGGCGACGTCCTTGCCGCCGCTGTCACTCCGCGCGGTCACGTGGTACGGCCCGTCGGGGGTGGTGACGGTGACGGCGCCGCTGCGTGCCTCCGCCCGGACGTCCTGGGGCGCGGACATGGTGAGATCGATGGTCCCACTGGACGACTTGGCCTTGACGGGCCCGTCCTTGAGCCCGCGCCCGGTGATCGCGCCGCTGGAGGCACGTACGTCGACCGGCCCGTGGATGTCGGTCAGGCCGATGGCCCCGGAGCTGGTCGCCACCGTCACCGGGCCCGTCCGGGAGAGCTTGACCTCGCCGCTCGAGGTCTCACCCGTCACCGGAAGGCCCTCCGGCAGGTCGACCGTATAGGCCACCGAGCAGTCGTCACCGCAACCGCTGAGCACCAGGACCCCGTTGTCGACGCGGTGCGTCGTCCCTTGCGGGCGGTCCCCGCCGTATTCCACATAGCGGTGCAGGCCCACCGTGGTGGCACTTTCCTTGCCGCGCAAGGTTATTGCTCCGGAGCCGCTGTCCAGGCGCACGGAAGTGATCTTCTCCGACACGGTGGTGTCGTCCTCGAAGTTCTTCCTGACCAGGTCGCACGCGCTGATCCCGCCGACGGCGATCCCGGCCGCCACGACACCGATGAGCAGACGGAGGGGCGCGCGCATGGAATGCCCACCATTCTTCTCGGGAGTTGTCAGGCGTCCCGTCGCGGCGGGAGCGCTCGACGAGGCTATGCGCCGGGCCGGGGGAGCGGCCATGGGGAAAACCCCCGGGTCCGGACGGATGAGCACCGGCCGGTGGCAGCGGATCTGTCCGAAAGCCCACGGTGGAGCCGGTGGGCTTCTACGGTGGTAGCGGAAACAGTCGTGCGCACCGAGCGGGAGGACCTGATGGGCGGTCAGGACCGGCAGTCGGGTGACGGTGAGGTCGGGGGCCCGTACTCCAGCCCCGGAGACCCCGGCAACCCGATGCCCGACGAGGAGCCCCTCCCCGACGATGACGACCAGTAGGACAGGATGGATGCCGAAAGCCTGCGGGCCAGCTGCCTCGAGGAGATGGAGGCCAGCCCGCGCGGTTATTTCGGCGGCCTGGACTGGCTGCGCCGCGCGTTCCTGGCGGTACCGCGCGAGCGCTTCGTGCCGGAGCGGGTCTGGTGGCCCCGCCGGGGCGAGCACGGCCTGTACGAACTGATCGACCGGCGCGCGACCCCGGCCCGCTGGCTGAAGGCGACCTACCTGCTGCGTACGCCGCTGATCACGCAGATGGACGACGGCGCCGTCTCTCCCGACGGGCCCGCTTCAGGGGCATTCACCTCCAGCATTTCCTGCGTCACCGTCGTGATCGAGCTGCTGCGGCACCTCGCCCCCGCCCCCGGGGACAGGGTGCTGGAGATCGGCACCGGCACCGGCTACACCACCGCGCTGCTGGCCCACCGCACCGGTCCCGGCACCGTGACCACCCTCGAAGTCGACCCGCGGATCGCGGACCGCGCCCGGCGGCGGCTCGACGCCCTGGGCGTGCGCGCACACGCGGTGACCGGGGACGGCGAGCGGGGGTACGCCGCGGGGGCGCCGTACGACCGGATCCTCTCCACCGCCTCCGTCCGCCGAATCCCCCCGGCGTGGCTGCGGCAGCTGCGCCCCGGCGGGGTACTCATCGCCCCGCTCGACAGCCCCTTCGGCTGGGACTTCACCATGCGGCTGACCGGTACGGGGAACGGCGCCGCCGTCGGACGCCCGGTGGCCACCGTGGAGTTCATGCGCCTGCGCGGCCAGCGCGCCCCTCGGCCGCACGGCGAACTCGGCTGGCCCGACGGAATCGACGTGCGCCGGTGGCGCGAGTACGAGATGCGTGCGGATCAGCAGGGGCAGCGGATCCGCGTCCCGGCCGCCCGCAGGGGGAACGCCCTGCCGGTCCGCGCCACCTCGTAGAGCCTGGTCGGCAGCGCAGAACCCCGCCCGGGGGCGGGTGAACGGTCCTCCCACGGGATGACCCTTATGGCCACGCGGCCGATGGTGCTCGGTGCGCGAGGGCGAAAACGTAGGGAACGCCAGACGCCGGCCCGGCCCGCTCCCGGGCCGAGGCCCCCTTTCAGTTGCCCTCGCCTGACCTCAGAACGCACACATGCAGAGGTAGAGATGAACAACCCCACACCCCGGCACTCCGTGCGGCGTGCGACGACGACAGCCGTGGTCACCGCCATGGTGTTCGCCGTCACCGGCACGGCCGTCGCCTACGCCGCCCCACCCGTCAACTCGGCCGGTGGCTCCGCCACTTCGCAGGCACACGCCGACGAGTACACGCACATAGTCGTCGACAAACGCCCCCGGGGCGAAGCCGACCTCGACGAGCTCCGTCAGTCACTGAACAGGAACGGGTTGCAGACCGCGAAGAGCCGCTGGACCGCCGAGGGGAAGGACGTGGAGGCCGAGCTGCGAAGAGCGGGCTCGGGTTACTCGAAGAACGGTCACCACGAACACGTCTTCATGTGGGACTCCTCCAGGAAGGGCATCGAGGGCGGCAACGCCATCGAGAAGAACGGGGACGCCATCCGGGTCAAGATCCGGTGGGACGCCCTGAAGAAGGACGGGCGCGTCTTCAGCGGCACGCTCAAGGGTGACCACGGCGGCGGGCCGCTGGGCGGGGAGTCCACCAACGGTGCCTGGGCCTACAAGGGGGACATCCCCAGGAAATACATGTTCATCGTGGGTGTCGACGACCCCGCGCACCCCGGTATGAGCCAGTGGCTCGCGGGCAAGGGCTGGCCCGACGGCAACGGGGTCTGCTCGACCGGCGGTTCGCCGGGCCGGGCGAAGCGGTCCGTGAGCGTGTGCGAGAAGGGGGAGACGCAGACCAAGCCCGCCGAGGAGGGGAAACCGTCCGGAGAAGCGTTGGAAGGGCTGGAGGCCAAGCAGGTCGAGCAGGTCTTCGGCGAGCTCGCGGGCAAATACGGGCTGAAGGTGGTCGCGCCCGACGGCAAGCAGCTGTCGCCCTCGGAGATCCATGCCCGGATCCGCGGCTACAGCAAGCTCTCACCCGAGGCGAAGGCCACGCTGCGGGGGAATCTGAAGTCGGCGGGCAGCACGGCCAAGGGCGCCCTGCTGGTGGCCGGCGGTGTGCTGTGGGCGAAGGGCGTGCACGACGCCTTCGCCAATGACACGACGAGCCTGGACAAGGCCGCCGCGATCACCGCGATCGTCCCCTTCGTGGGGTGCGGTACGCAGGCAGGGGCCGCGGCCGACCACGGGCGGTTCGACGCCGATGACACCACGGCCTGCTTCGGGGCCGACGCGCTGCTGGTCAGCCCGCTGTGGCCGGCCGGACTCACGCTCCACGGGGCCCGCTATTTCACGGACAAGTGGAAGGAGGCGCAGATCCCCTCGATCACGGTGTTCCAGCAGGCCCGCGACGAGGCATGGAAGAAGACCCTCGACGACTTCCGCGCCGACGGCCTCGGGAAACTGGTGAAGTCGGCCACCGAGATGGAGGGCCAGCAGCTCGAAGCGGAAAAGGCCGTGATCCTGCACAACGCCGCCGAGAAGATGGCCGACATCGACAAGGGCGGCGCCTCCGCGGAGGCCAAGAAGCTCCTCAAGTGGAGCACCGAGCGCAAGGCGCGCGAACAGATCAAGGAACTGCCGCAGAAGCTGCGCGAGCAGTTCGACACCGCGATCCGGGACGCGCTGGCGGAGCGTTCGAAGCAGTACAACGAAGAGTTCATCAAGCAGGAGGTCAACATCGGCCGCTGGACCGAGGAATCGTGGCAAGCGGCACTGCACGGACCGAGCCAGTCCCGCGAGGAACGGCAGCTCTACCTCGACAAGCTGATCCAGCGGCTCCGTGACACCGACATGCTGCCGCCGGTGCCGGACAAGGCAAGCCTCGACGCGGACGTCGAGAAGGCACGCAAGGCCCTGACGACGGCCTGAGAAACACCGTTCCCGGGCACCCCTTCCTGCCGGGTGCCCGGGAACAGTGCGCCGGGATCAGACCGCCGGAACCGGGTAGGTCGGGTACTCCACCCCGGAGACGTGCTGGACCACGCGGATGACCTGGCACGAGTAGCCGAACTCGTTGTCGTACCAGAGGTAGAGGATCGCGTTGTCGCCGTCCACCTTGGTGGCGCCGGCGTCGACGATCGAGGCGTGGCGCGAACCCATGAAGTCGCTCGACACCGCGTCGGGGGCGGTGGTGAAGTCGATCTGGCGCTTCAGCGGCGAGGTCAGCGACACGTTGCGGAGGTAGTCGAGGACCTCCTCGCGGGTGGTCTCGCGCCCGAGCCGCAGGCTGAGGATCGCGATCGAGACGTCCGGCACCGGGACACGGATCGAACTGCCGGTGATCGGCGCCTTGAGATCCGGCAGCGCCTTGGCGACGGCCGAGGCGGCACCGGTCTCGGTGATGACCATGTTGAGCGGCGCCGAACGGCCGCGACGGTCCGCCTTGTGGTAATTGTCCAGCAGGTTCTGGTCGTTGGTGAACGAGTGGACGGTCTCCACGTGGCCGCGCAGCACGCCGTACTCGTCCGCCATCGCCTTCAGCGGCGGGACGATCGCGTTGGTGGTGCAGGACGCGCAGGACAGGATCTGCTCGTCCGGCTTGATCGTGTCGTGGTTGACCCCGTGCACGATGTTGGGGACGTCGCCCTTGCCCGGCGCCGTCAGGACGACCTTCTCGATGCCCGGGCGCAGGTGCTTCGACAGGCCCTCGCGGTCGCGCCACTTGCCCGTGTTGTCGATGAGGATGGCGTCCTTGATGCCGTACGCCGTGTAGTCGACCTCCGACGGGTCGTTGGCGTAGATCACCCGGATCTCGTTGCCGTTGGCGACGATCGTGCTGTTCGCCTCGTCGACGGTGATCGTGCCCTGGAACTGGCCGTGGATGGAGTCGCGCCGCAGCAGTGAGGCGCGCTTGACGATGTCCTGGTCACCGCCCTGGCGGACGACGATGGCGCGCAGTCGCAGGCCGTTCCCGGACCCGGCCTTCTCGATGAGCAGGCGGGCGACGAGGCGGCCGATGCGGCCGAAGCCGTAGAGGACGACGTCACGCGGCGCGCAGCGCTCGATCTTGTTGGCGCCGGTGGCGCCGACGACGGCCCCCGCGGTGAATTCCTCCACCGACAGACCGCGGTCGTCGGCCTTGTAGGTCGCGGCGAGCATGCCGATGTCGATCTGGGAAGGGCCGAGATCCAGGGTGGTGAGGGCCCGCAGGAAGGGCAGCGTCTCGGTGACCGAGAGTTCCTCACCGGCGATCTGCCGGGCGAATCGGTGGGTCTTCAGAATGCTGACCACCGACTTGTTCACCAGGGAGCGGCTGTGCAGCAGGATCGTGACGTCCCGCTCCCGGTGAAGCTTCCCGATGATCGGGATCATCGACTCCGCGATCTCCTCGCGGTTCTTCCAATTAGTGAACGAGTCGTCATTGACAGTCACAGTTTTATCTTTCGAGCTAGGCGGCGCTCATATGCTAACCCCACGCCGTTCCGGTTCTTCGGGGGGTGTCTGCCACGGGGCCGCCGCGGCGGTGCTCAGCCGGCGAGCAGGGCGTGCGTCCACCGGTCTTCGCGCTGTTCGATGTATTCCGCGTCACTTCGCCAGATGTCGCCGTGCCCTTCGGCCCACAGCGTGGCCCAGGGCTGATTGCCCCGGGCGGTCTCGTCGCGCAGGAAGTCGTGCATGGAGCGCGTGCGCCGCCCCAGCAAAGGGACCAGGTGACGGCGTTCCGCCTCGTCCAGCCCATAGGCGTCGGCGAAGATCCGGAGACGGTCCGCCGCGTCGGTGCGCTGCCAGGTGGGGTCCGCGGACAGCGGGACGAAGCCGTGTACGGCATAGGCGACGTCCCACAGCCGGGAGCCGGGTCCGGCCGTGTCCCAGTCGATGAAGGCCCATGCCTCCCCGCCGTCGGTCACGAGGTTCCACGGCGCCAGGTCGTGGTGGGCGATGATCTCGTCTCCCCCGGCGGGTCCCTCGGCGGGGACGAGGGCCTGCCACCGGGCGTCGGCCGGGGGCGTGAATCCCGCCACGGCGTCGTGGAAGTCCCTGATCAGACGGGCGGTGCGGGCCAGTTGTCGCGCGGGCTCCAGCAGGGCGAAGCGATCGGGCCAGACCGTGTTCCCCGGCATGAACGTCAGCACTTCCCGGCCGTGCTCGTCGATGCCGAGAGGGCGAGGGGCCGCCCGGAAGCCCGCCTCGTGGAGATGGGTGAGCAGTGCGTGCACCGCTGGAGTCCATGGTCCCGCTGGACGGCGGACGGTATCGCCGACGCGTACGACGCCGTCGCTGACGTTCCCGCCGGACAGGGGCTGCTCTTGATCGTTCCGCATGGGGCCACTCTGGGCGATCAGCCTCTCGCGGTCACCTCAATAAGGCCGGCGGGCCGGGCGGTCTTCTCGGGGGCGGCGGCGCATCGCCGCCTTTCGGGTGCGGCATCAGGGCTCGTCGTTCGGTTCATGCCGCAGGCGTGGGCGGTTAGGCCGGTGGCTCCCAGCCGCGCGCCAGGATGTCGAAGACCGCCTCGACGGCGGCCCGGTGGTCCTGGCGGGCGCGCGTGAGGGCCGGGATCTCAAGGACGAACCGGGCGAGAGCCGTGCAGGCGAGGTCGTCGTGGTCGGCGCCGACCTCGTCCGCGATGGCCGCGCTGAGGGAGTCGGTGTGGCGGGTCCACATGTGATCCGCGTACGCCCGCAACGCCGGGGTGGAGTCCACCAGTTCGGTGAACGCCTCCCACTGCGGATGTGTCGCGATCGGCAGCCAGGTGTCGAGGGCGTGCTGCCGGAGGGCGTCGAGGACGCTCTGCCCGGCGGCTCGCTGCCGCACCGCGGTGACCAATGCCGACTCCCGGTCCGCGTCCTGGTCGAAGACCAGGGCTTCCTTGCCGCTGAAGTGCTTGAACACCGTGGTCGTCGACACGTCGGCCGCGTCGGCGATGTCGCGGATGCTCACCTGGTCGTAGCCGCGTTCCAGGAACAGCCGCAGCGCGGCGTCGGCGATCGCTTGCCGGGTGGCGGCCTTCTTGCGTTCGCGGCGGCCGGGGGAGGGTTCGGTCATGCCTTGAGCGTACCCGAAAGTTGTGTCGATGAATAAGTTGACTCATTGCACTTTTCTACTCGGTCTGCTTTTCTGGGGCTGTCGACACCCTGCGTCGGCCTAAGGAGCACTCATGACACCCCTGCACTCGCCCGAACCCGCCCGCGCCCGCATCAGCGTCATCGGCGCCGGACCCGGCGGACTGGCCTGCGCCCGCATCCTCCAGCGGCACGGCCTCGCGGTCACCGTCCACGAGCGCGACCCGGGCCCCGACGCGCGTGACCAGGGCGGCACCCTCGACCTGCACGCCGACAACGGTCAGATCGCCCTGCGCGAGGCCGGCCTGCTCGACGAGTTCTTCGAACTGGCCCGTCCCGAAGGGCAGGAGATGCGGCAGATGGACCCGGCCGGCAGGATCGTGGCCCACCAGGTCCCGGAGGCCGGCGAACTCTTCAAACCGGAGATCGACCGCGGCCGGCTGCGCGACCTGCTGCTCGACTCCCTGCTTCCGGGGACCGTGCACTGGGGCCGCGCCCTCGACAAGGTCGGCGGCCCCGCCGACGGGCCCCGGCAACTGCACTTCGCCGACGGTACGACCGTCGAGGCCGACCTGGTCATCGGTGCCGACGGCGCCTTCTCCCGGGTGCGCCGGGCCGTGTCCTCCGCCGTCCCCGAGTACACCGGGGTGAGCTTCCTGGAGGCATGGTTCTCCGACGTGGAGAACCGGCACCCCGAGATCGCCGAGCTGGTCGGCCCCGGCAGCGCCGCGGCGGCCGACGGCGACCGCGGCCTGTTCGCCCAGCGCAACGGCGGAGGCCACATCCGCGTCTACGTCATCCGGCGCGTCCCGGCCGACTGGACCACCGTGAGCGGCCTGGACGCCGACGATACCGACGGCATCCGTGCCCTCGTGCTCGACGAGTACGCCCACTGGTCGCCCCGCATGCGCCGGATGATCACCGACAACGAGGGCCGCTACGTCGACCGCCCGATCTTCGCTCTCCCGGTCCCGCACGCCTGGGAACACCACCCCACGGTGACCCTGCTGGGCGATGCCGCCCACCTCATGCCCCCGCTGGGCGTCGGCGTCAACCTCGCCATGCTCGACGCCGCCGAACTCGCCCTGGCCCTGGCGCACGCCGCCACCGTCGACGACGCTGTGCGCACCTACGAGAAGACCATGCTCGCCCGCTCCATCGACACGGCCCGAGCCCTCGAGGGCGGCGCCGAGCACCTGCTGGCCGCCGACATACCGGACTTCGACGCCCAGCCCCAGGGGTAGACCGACGTCAGTCCTTTTGGAAGCACTGGATATAGGCATCACCACTGATGCCATAGGTGTACTCGGTGGTGTCGTGCGCCGGATACGGGTGTCGTACGACACGGATGGTGCGGAAGTGCGGGAGGTACTGCCGGCGCAGCTCCGGCCTGGTGCTGAAGAACGGGATGAAGACCCCGCCGGGGCGCAGGACCTGGACGACCTCCGGCATGGTCCTCGCCCACAGCTTCCAGGACGGTGTGGCTGCGGGGCGCGGCGTTGCCCGCGATCCGCAGGGCCGACAGGCCGAGTGTCCGGGTTCTGAGGTGGTGCCCGGCGCTGTCTCAGGTGCGGCGGGGGACGACTCCGAAGTGGCGCCGGGCCGTGGAGACAGCGAGGTCCTGCACGGCGAAGACCGTGCGGGCGCCCGGGAAATACGTTGGCTCGGGAGGTGGGGTGCCGCGGTCAACTCGTACATCGAACACCGCATATGACCGAAATGGGGCGGAGTGGCTCAGGTCGATACCGACATGGGGCCAGGTTCCGTCAGCCGGCGTCTGGCGCGATCACCGACGAGCTCGCACCCTGAAATCCGTGCAGGGCGAGCGCTGTTGTACGAAGGTGACGCGTGACCCGGACTTCCAGCGAGGAGGAACGCCATGGACATCCCCGGTCCCGAGCCCCAGGCGGACGGCGGGGTCGGTGCCGTCGCGGCGGCGGGCGGACTGCACCTCTATCAGTTACGGCTGCACGCCGAGTACGGGCCCGTCGTACGGTTCCAGCTCCCGGGCGCGGATACGGCCGTGTCGGTCGCCGACCCCGTACTGCTGGAGGCCACGGCCCGCTTGGACAAGCGGCCGGAGCGGTTGTTCGCGTTCCTCGCCCCGCTGTTCGAGGCGGGCAATGTGCAGGTGATGCCGGCCTGCGAGCACACCCCATGGCGGCGTCTGCTGCTGTCGGTGCTGGCCGGGCGGCCCTCCCACGAGCGGCACTTCGCGCGGTTCACCGAGCTGGTCACCGCGCTCGCGGATCGCTGGGCCGAGCGGGCCGGCCAGGGGCCCGTGGAGTTGCAGAAGGACCTCACCGCGCTGTCGCTGCGGATGATCTGCGAGTACGCGCTGGGCGGCGAGGCCGAGGACCCGGACCGCGTCGTCGCCGCCTTCGAGGAGGTGCTCACCGAACATCTGGGGCGGCTCTACCAGGCGCCGTCGCTGGGCCCGGGGGAGAAGCACGCCGAGCGGGCGGCGGAGGCTCTGGCCTACCTGCGAGCGGTGGTCGACCGGGTGGTCGTGGCGCACCGGGCCGGCGACCGCGCGGACCGGAGCGATCTCATCGGTGCGCTCATCGAGGCCGGTGAACGGCCCGCGCGGATCCGCGACACCGTGATGGTGGCGATGCTGGCCGCCCACCACACGACCGGGGTGGCCGTTTCCTGGACCCTGCACCTGCTGGGCCGGCATCCCGGAGCGGCCGGGCGCGTCGCCGACGAGCTCGACCGCGTGCTCGGCGACCGCGCGGCGCCCGCATACGCCGACCTGCGCCGGCTCACGTACCTGGAGATGGTGCTCAAGGAAGCGATGCGGCTCTACCCGCCCGGCCCGTACGGCGCGCGGGAGACGACCGAGGCCCTCGTCCTGGGCGACTACGAGCTCCCGGCCGGGACGACGGTCTTCTACCCGTTCTGGGCCGTCCACATGAACCCTGACCACTGGCCCGAACCCGAGAAGTTCGTGCCCGAGCGCTTCACCCCGGAAGAGACGGCCAAGCGGCCGAGGCTGGCCTACATCCCCTTCGGTCTCGGACCGCGCGGCTGCGAGGGCGCCGCCCTGGCCATGGTCGAGGCGGAACTGATCCTGGCCGTCCTGCTCAAACGCTTCCGGTTCCGGCCCGTGCCGGGGCACGAGGTGACCCCGGTCGAACGGTTCGTGCTCTGGGCGGCCGACGACATCCGCATGACTGTGAGCCCGCGGGCCTGAGGCGGGACCGGCAGCGCGGTCGGGGCGTGTGCTGCCGGTCTGCTGGCGTGAACCAGGGTCAGACGCCGACCGGCCGCCGCGGCTCGCGCCACATCGTCCACAGCGTCGGCCCGTCTCCCGGCAGAGGCAGCTCCTCGCACACTGTGAAGCCGAAGTGCTCGTAGAAGGGGAGGTTGGAGGCCTTGGAGGACTCCAGATAGACGGGCAGACCCGCCGTGTCGGCCTTGGCCAGCCCCGAGCGCAGCAGAGCGGCTCCCTGTCCCTGGCCCTGGGCGGCGGGGTCGGCGCCGATCAGCGCCAGGGACCAGTGCGGCTCCTGGGGCGTGTGCCCGGCGGCCGTCTCGACGGCGTCCCTGAACAGCCCGGCCCGGTCGCCGAGAATGTTCAGCAGCTGCTGGATGGTGTCCGCGTCGGGAACAGCCTTGGCCTGCGCCTCCGGTGGCACCCAGAAGGCGGCCGCGGCATCGGTGCGCTCACACACACCGTTGTGGACGTACTGCCGGGTGAAGATCGTGGTGAAGTAACTCCCCAGCGACCCCTCGCGCGAGGAGGCATCAGGAAAGAACCAGCGCATCATCGGGTCGTCGTCGAAGGCACGGGCCAGGGAACGACTGATGGACGCGGCATCGTCGATCACTGCGGTCTTCGGTATATTCGTCATCGCCATGCGTGCATTGTGCATGTAGTGATCTTGGGCGGCGCGGGTGGGCCCTGGTTCGCTGCCGATCGGCGAAGAGATGTGGCCCCCTTGCGCCGGGCCGTCGGCCTATAGTCCGCTGACCCTCATGAAAATGAGGAGCGTTGCCACACTGATCGCCATGCTGGTCGCGGGATCCCTGCTCGCCGGCGCGCCGTATCCGCGTGCGGAAGCCGCGGGAGCCGATTCCGGCGGGTCGCTTCCGAAACTGGGGGTCGACCTCGACACGGTGACCATCCCGGAGTTACAGGCTCGCATGGCCGACGGTTCGCTGAGCTCGTCCGCACTGACCGCCGCCTATCTGCGACGGATCAAGACCGTCAACCCCAAGATCAACGCGGTGCTGCACACCGACCCGACGGCTTTGCGCCAGGCGGCCGCCAGCGATGCCAGACATCGGCACGGCGCTGCCCGCGGGCCGTTGGACGGCATACCCGTCCTGCTCAAGGACAACGTGAACACCCGCGACATGCCGACGACGGCCGGCTCGCTCGCGCTGGCCGGCAGCCCGCCGGACACCGACGCCGCCCTGGTGATGCGGTTGCGGGACGCGGGGGCGGTGATCCTCGGCAAGACGAACCTTTCCGAGTGGGCGAACTTCCGCGCGGCGAAGCCGACATCGGGATGGTCGGCGGTGGGTGGGCAGACCAGCAATCCCTACGTACTGGACCGGAATCCGTGCGGGTCGTCCTCCGGTTCGGCCGCCGCGCTCGCCGCGTCGCTGTCGCAGGTGGCGATCGGCACGGAGACGGACGGCTCCATCGTGTGCCCGGCCGGGATGAACGGGATCGTCGGCCACAAGCCCAGCCTCGGGCTGGTGAGCCGAGCCGGAGTGGTGCCGATCTCCGCCGAGCAGGACACAGCGGGTCCCATGGCGCGCAACGTGACCGATGTCGCGCTCACCCTGTCCGTGCTGAGCGACGGCGCCTCGGACGGAGTGCCGCGCCCCGGCGGTCTGCGCGGTAAACGGATCGGCCTGTGGCGGCTGCCCTCGCTCGGGCCGGAGGTGGACGCCTTGATGACCCGTACGGCCGAGAAGCTGCGTGCCGCGGGGGCCGAGGTCGTCGAGGTGACGCCCCCGTACCAGAAGCGCCTCGCCGAGCTCGAGTATCCCGCGCTGCTGAGCGAGTTCCACCGGGACATCGACGCCTACCTCGCCACTCGCCACGGGCCGCGGAACCTCGCCGAGCTGATCGAATTCAACCGCACGCACGCCGCGGAACGGACCTGCTTCGCCGGCCAGGAACTCTTCGAGCAGGCTCTCGCGGCGCCTCCCGTCACCGACCCGAAGTACCGGGCCATGCGCGCGGAGCTGAAGGACCTGTCCCGCCGCTCGATCGACGAGACCATGGCCACGCACCACCTGGACGCCATCGCCTCCCCGACGAACCCGCCCGCCTGGACGACCGACTGCGCGCGTGGCGACAACGACGTGATCCCGTCCTCCACCCCCGCGGCCGTCGCAGGATACCCCTCCCTGTCGGTCCCGGCAGGCTTCGTGAACGAACTCCCCGTCGGCCTGCTCCTGATGTCGGGCGATCACCAGGACGCCGGCCTGCTGTCGCTGGGCGCGGCGGTGGAGCAACGCCTGGACGCCTGGCGGGCGCCGCGCTATCTGGCGTCGGTGGGACGGGATGTCATCCGGTGAAGGCGCCAGCAGGGGTTTCGGTCAGGGCGTCAGTGCCTCGTAGGCGGCCTGGAGAAGCGTCCGGCCGCGTGGGTCGGTGAGTCCGAGGTGGGTCATCCGGTTCATCACGTACGCGAAGGTCATGCGCGCGTCGAAGTCGTTGACGACCAGTGACCCGCCTCGGCCACCCCAGTAGCAGGTACGGAGGTTGGCCGTGCGGACCGGTGCGTCGTCGGCGGTGAGGGCGTAGCCCATGCCGAACCGCAGCGGGACGCCGAGCACGAGGTCGACGCCGTGGGACTGTTCGCGAAACACCGAGCGGCAGGTGGCTTCGGAGAGAAGGCGCGCCGAGGGCGTCCTGCCTCCGGTGGCGAGGACCGACTGCACTGCGGCTACGGATCGCGCGTTCCCATAACCCGCGGCGGCGGGGATCTCCGCACGGCGCCACTGGACGCTTCTGGTGTCCTGGGCGGTCACATAAGCGCCGACCGGGATGGCCACCCGTGGGTTGGCCGCGGGTGCGGGCGCGGTCGGCGGGATGACCTCGGAGACACGGTGATCGTGCTCGGCTGCGAGGCCGATGTGGAAATCGATGTCCAGCGGCCCGGCGATGTGGTCGGCGAAGAACGCGCCGATCGACTGCCCGCAGACGCGGCGCACGACCTCACCGATCAGGAAGCCATGCGTGAACCGGTGATAGCCGGACGCCGTGCCGGGCTCCCAGCGGGGTGCTTGGCGGGCCAGCAGGGTGGTGGCCTTTTCCCAGTCGCACAGATCGTCGAGCGCCATGGGCTGGTCCCAGTCGGGTAGGCCGGCGGTGTGGCCGAGCAGATGCCGGACCTCGATCCGGTCCTTCCCCTCGGTACGGAACTCGGGCCAGTATGCCGCGACCGGTGTGGACAGGCCGAGTTCGCCCCGGTCGACGAGGAGGAGAGCGCACAGCGTGGTCATCGTCTTGGTGATGGACCACACGTTGGTGACGGTGTCGCGCTGCCACGGTTCGGTACGCGCCTGGTCGGTGTGTCCGCCCCACAGGTCGACGACGGGTTCGCCGTCGAGGTAGACCGCCACCGAGGCGCCGACGTCCGCTCCGCCGCGCAGGGAGCGCACGAACTCCTCCCGTACGGCGCTGAACCGGTCGCTGCAACTGCCGTGAATCTCCATGCCGAACATGGTCGCCGATCTCGGACTGTCGCGGGCGGCTGATCCGGCCTGTGATCTGTTCCCGGCGCGCACGGCACGTGATCCGGGCGGTATCGGGGGAGGGAGCGTGAGCGCTGGACGACAGGCGCGAGGTTTCGGCTTCCTGTGGATTGCGTCCGGCGCTCGGTGCCGCCAGCATGTCGGGGTTGGCTTCCGCTGGAAGGGGGAGAAGTGATCTCTGTCAGAAGGAAGTTGTTCGCCGCGGGTATCTCTTCGCTGGCACTGGTGGCGGGAGCGGTCGCTCCCGCTGTGGCTGCTCCGGCCGGTCCGGCTGTGCATGCCTGCATCAAGTGGACCGACCATGCGGGCCCGGGGCATGCGGGTCGCGGGCATGCGAAGTGCGCGGGGATGAGGGTGTACGTGCAGACCACCGCCTACTGCCGTGACGGCAGCGTCTCCGTGAGCCGCTTCAACTGGGAGTACGCCAAGGCTGAGTGTCCGTACGCGACTGATATCGACAGTGTCGCTTACCGGACCAAGCGCTGAGCTGACGGCCGGGCGAGGCAGGGTCCGTGACGTACGGATCCTGCCTCACGGTTCTTTGTGACCCCAAGCGATGGTCGCCCCAGGGCCGATACGGGCCCCGGGCACCACGGTGGTGTGAGACGTGACGTCAGTCGACGCGGCGGACGGGAACGGTGCGCGTGGCCGGTTCCTCCCTGGTCGTGCGGGGAACGGTCACGGTGAGGATGCCGTCCCGGTATTCGGCCGTCGGGCCTTCTTCCGGAATCCGGAACGGCAATCGGACGGTGCGCTCGAACGAGCCGTAGCGGAATTCCGAGTGACTCTTGTCGTCCGTGCTCTCGGCGCGCTCGGCGCGGACGGTCAGAACGTTGCCCTCGACCGTGATCTCGACGTCCTTCTCCGGGTCGATGTCCGGCAACTCGGCACGCAACACATACTGCCCACTACCCTCTGTCACCTCGATCGGAATCACGTGGGAGTCCCGGGCGTGCCACGCCATCGGTACCTCGGGAAACCCCGATCCCAGCCATTCCATCAATTCCGGCAGCCCTGACCGGTGCCTGGATACCGACGAGCCCGTCATGACAGCCTCCTTTCCCGGCGGCATTCGGCCGTCGCTCATGACCTCCCTCCTTCCACCATCGCGCGTCGGCGCGGCCGGAGCGACTACGCGGCAAAGGCTTCGGCTGGGGTGGTCCCCGATTTCACCGTTCATTCCACCGGTCTTTCCACCGATCGGTGGACAGCGTCGGGCTCCTCGCCGTCCTAGCGTGGGGTGCACGCCTCCGATCCCGCACGGCGAGGAGATGCACAGATGCCCCATCACCAAGCGCCCGTCGGCCACACGGCCGCCCTGCTCGCACTGCTGGCCCGGCACCAGGACCGTGGTGTGTCCTCCCTCCACATGACAGCCGAACTCGGCCTCCCCGCCGGCACCGTACGGGATCTGCTGGACGATCTCCGGGCCGAGGGGCTGGTGGCCTACGACGGCGAGGCCGACAGCTACCGCCTGACCGAGGCCTTCCCGCCGGCAGGCGGTGTGCGCCAGGACTGCAACGACATCCGGGCCGCGGCCATGCCGTGGGCCGACAACCTCGCGGCACACAGCGGCATGAGCGTCCGCCTCGCCGTAGCGCACCCCGAGGGTGCGCAGGTCATCCACCACGTCTTCCGGCCGGACAACAGCCCGCAGCGGCTGACGACCGGCGCCGTACTGCCACCCACCAGCGCCGCGGCGCGGGTCCTTGAAGACCCGCACGACGGGCGGTGCGTCCTCGACACGGACACCGAGGAGCCCGAGCTCGCGTCGCTCGCGGTCACCGTTCCGTGCCGTGGCGTCACCGAAGAGGCCGCCCTGTTCATGACGGGACCACGCGGCGCGCTGGACCCGGCGAGGCCGGAGGCCGCCCGGCAGGAGACGCTGCTGCGCGACGCCGCCGCGACGATCTCCGCCGCGCTGGTACCGACTTCGGTGCGGTGACCCCTTCCGGGCGTTTCCGGGTACCCGGTCAGTGCGCCGCGGAGGACCGGGTCATCGGCCCAGGTGCCGGGTGGGCGATCATCCGGGCCGGCCTTGACGGAGCGGACCGCGGAGGATTCGACCCGTGGTGAGGCCGGGCCCGGACCGGGGGCGCATTCTCGCCATCGGCCCGGGTAGGCGGGAGGGAAGCACGGGCCCAGAGGCACCAGTTCCGGTTGCGGGCCCGCCCGCGATGAACAGATGGTGAGCTCTGGGAACCTCCTTCCTACGGCAGCACGGGAAGCACGGAAGGAGGGCCTCGGGTGCCGATCAGGGGAGCGGAGACTCGATGGACCACTCATGCGCACCCGTTCTGGAGGCGCTGACCGCGTACAGGGACGCGGGTCAGACCCCGTTCACGCCGCCGGGTCACAAACAGGGCCGCGGTGCCGATCCGGCGGTCCTGTCGGGGCTGGGCGAGGCCGTGTTCACCAGGGACGTGCTGGCGACGAGCGGCCTGGACGACCGCACGAGCTCGCACCGGATCCTGGAGCGGGCCCAGGAATTGATGGCCGACGCCGTAGGGGCCGAGCACACCTTCTTCTCCACCTGTGGCAGCTCCCTGTCCGTCAAGGCAGCGATGCTCGCCGTCGCCGGGCCCCACAAGGAGCTGCTGGTCGGCCGGGACGCCCACAAGTCGGTGTCACCGGGCGATGGATTACGGGGACAGTGACATCACCAAGGGCTTCGGGAACTGCACCGAGCCTGCCCGGAACACCTGCGCGGAGCTGAAGAAGGGGGCTGCGGACCGTGCCGCCCGCCGGCTCGGGGGCATGCTGTCCTGGACGACCACCTACAACGACCCCTGGTACGTGGACAAACTCCTCGGCGACGCCCGGGTGGACGGCATCATCGCCGGGTACGGGGCGTTCACCGGCGTGCGCGAGTACGACAACAGCTGGAAATGCGCCAACGCCATCAAGCTCATCCGTGACTGGGTCGGCCACCACAGCACCACCCACCGCATGGCCACCAGCAAGGACCGTCTCTTCAAGTAACAGAACCCGCAGGACCCTTCGGGTCGTCGGCCGGCACCCCGGCCGACGGCCCATCCGATCCACCGAAGGCCGCTCGAAGCCCGTCAGCCCAACAGCCGGCCCGCGAGCTTGAGGTCCGTCACCAGCCCTCCGTACATCTCGGCGCGGCTCGCGTCGTCCGCCCGTAGCACCGCGGAGGGGTGGATGGTGGCGACCAGCACTCCCTCGTCCTCCTCCGATCCGTCAAGGGACGGCAGCGGCTGTGCCACGCCACGCTGCTGGGTCACCCGGAACGAGGAGCCGAGCAGGGCCTTCCCGGCGATCGCGCCGAGCGCGACGACCACCTCGGGGTCGACGAGACGCAGCTCGGCGGCGAGCCACGGCTTGCACGCGCTGATCTCCCGCAGGCTGGGCGCCTTGTGGATGCGGCGTTTGCCGCGCGCCGCCTGTTCGAACTTGAAGTGTTTGACGGCGTTGGTGACGTACGTGTCGGCGGGGTCGATCCCCGCCTCGCCGAGCGCCCGTTCCAGCACGCCGCCTGCCGGGCCGACGAAGGGCTTCCCCTGCCGGTCCTCCTGGTCGCCGGGTTGTTCCCCGACGAGCACCAGGCGCGCCGAGGCCTCACCGGAGCCGAAGACCGTCCGGGTCGCCTCGCGGTGGAGGGGACAGCCCTGGCAGCCGTCGGCCGCGGTCCGCAGGGCGCGCAGGTCGGCGCCTTCGGGGACGTACGGTCCGGCGTCGTAGCCCTCGGGTCCCTCTGACCCCTTCGACAACGTCTCTCCCGCCCGTGCAACGGAACGCGTAGGTGGTTTCCAGTCTCGCCTCCCGCGCCCCCACCGGTGGACGACACGCCCCGGCCGGTCCCGGCACACCGCCACCTGGTGGCCGATACTGGGGCGTTGCGGTCGGAACCGGAGGTGAGGCGAGGGTGCGTGACGTCCTCAGGGGCGCGCTGGAGGGCCTCGGGTGGTGGGCCGGTCTCCTCGCGCTGTGGGTCACGCTGATCGGGCCGGTCGACACGCTGGAGCTGGCGGTCGGCGCGGGGTCCGCGCTGGTGGCGGCCTGGGCGGCCCGGAGCGCGCGGCGGGCGGCGGCCGGATGAACTGGTGGCTGGGCGCCGCGGCCCTGCTCATCGCCGGCGGTCTGGGGTCGAGCCTGTGGGGCGCCGCCTTCGGCGCGGCCGGGCGGCGGGTCGTCGCCCAGAACATGGCGACGCTGCTGCTGTGCCTGGTCTTCCTGCTGCTGGCACAGGGGTACGGGCGCCCGGCGTACGTCGATCTCGCGCTCGTCGTCTCCGTGCTGGGGCCGGCCGGGACGCTGGTCTTCGCCCGCCTCCTCCTCGACGGCGGCGGGGGCGACCCGCCCGGCGTGCGCCGGCTGACCCCCCTCGTCGTGGTCGGCGTGCCCGCGACCGTCGTCCCGCTGTGCCTGGTGACGGCCCCGGGGCGGGCGATGATCAAGGTGATCGTCATCGGGGCGCTGCTGGTCGCCGGCGGGATGGTCACGACCCGGGCGGTGCGGAGTGGATGACGCGCTCCTCGTCCTCTCGCTGCTGTTCGTGGCGGCCGCCGCGACCGCCGCCGTGCTCAACCGGGACCCGGCCCGCCAGGCCGTCGTGCTCTCCCTGCTGGGCCTCGGCCTCGCCGTCGCCTTCACCGTGCTCCAGGCACCCGACGTGGGGCTCTCCCAGCTCGGTGTCGGCTCGGCCCTCACCCCGCTGATGATCCTGCTGACGGTGCGCAAGGTGCGGCGCGGATCCGGGAAGCGGCGGGAATGAGCCGTCGTGTGCGCATGTGGGTCCTGGCCGCCGGGCTGCTCGCGACAGCCGCGCTGCTCGCCGCGGCATGCCTGGACCTGCCGCGCTTCGGCGGTGCCTGGCACCCCTACGGCGACCGGGCGGTCGAGGCGTCCCTGCGACGGCACACCGCGAACACCGTCTCCGGCGTGAACTTCGACCAGCGCGCCTTCGACACGCTCGGCGAGGAGAGCATCCTCTTCTCCGCCGTCCTCGGCACGGTCCTGCTGCTCCGGCAGACCCGCGACGAACACCGCGAGGCCCCGCGCCCGGTGCCGGTGCCCCGCACGCTGCGCCGCTACGGCCTCGTCGCGCTGCCGGTCACCCTGCTCATCGGCCTGTACGTGATCGCGCACGGCCAGCTCAGCCCCGGCGGCGGCTTCCAGGGCGGCGTCGTCGTGGCCACCGCGTTCCACCTGCTCTACGTCAGCGTCGACTACATCGCCCTGGAGCGCGTCCGGCCCGTCGGCCTCTACGAGATCGGTGACGCCCTGGGCGAGGTGGCGTACGTCCTGCTCGGCGTCGGCGGGCTGCTCGCCGGGTCCGCCTATTTGGCCAACTTCCTGCCGTACGGCACCTTCAACACCCTCTCCTCCGGCGGAACCGTCCCCTTGCTCAACGCGGCCGTCGGCGTGGAGGTCGCCTCCGCGGTCGTCGTCCTGCTCTCCCACTTCCTGCGCCAGGCCCTGGAGATCGAGAAGGGCGACAAGACATGAGCGTGTTCCCCTATCTGACGGCCGGGTGGATCTTCCTGATCGGCGTGTACGGCCTGGCCACCAGCCGCGACCTCGTGCACGCCGTCGGTTGCCTGTCGGTGGCGCAGTCCTCGACCTATGTGCTGCTGCTGGCCGTCGGCTACCGCCGGGGCGGGACCGCGCCGGTCTTCTCCGACGCGCCGACCGGCACCCGGGTGGTCGATCCGGTCGTGCAGGCCCTGACCCTCACCGATGTCGTCGTCGGTGCCACGGTGACCGCGCTCCTGCTCGCCCTGGTCGTCCAGACCGCCAAGCGGCACGGCACCACCGATCCCGACGAGCTCTCCGCGCTGAGGGGGTGAGGAATCGGTGGACCGGCTGCTTCCTTTGATCGTGGCGGTGCCCCTGTTCGGCGCGGCCCTGCTGTCCGGCGCCGGGCGGCGGATGGCGCGGCCGGTCGCCGAGACCGTGGGGTGTGTCTGTGCCGCGGCCACGGCCGGGCTCGCCCTGGTCCTCCTCGCCCGGGGGCCCGCGGTGTCCTGGGTCGGCGGGTGGCGGCCGAGCCACGGGCACAGCGTCGGGATCGTGCTCGTCGGCGACCGGGTGGGGACGGGGCTGGCGGCGCTGACCTCGGTGCTCGTCACGGCCGTACTCCTCTACTCCTGGCGGTACTTCGACGAGCAGCCCCACGGCCACCCCGGCGCCTACCCCGCGCTCGTCCTGCTCTTCCAGGCGGGCATGTGCGGCTTCGCCCTCACCGGGGACCTCTTCGACGCGTTCGTGTTCTTCGAGCTGATGGGCGTCGTCGGCTACGCGCTCACCGGATACCGGGTCGAGGAGGCCCGGCCGGTCCAGGGCGCCCTCGCCTTCGGCTTCGTCAACTCCCTCGGCGGATACGCCTCGTTGCTCGGCATCGCCCTGCTGTACGCCCGCACCGGGGAGCTCGGCATGGCCCAGGTCGGCAGAGCGCTGGACGCCGGACCCCGGCACGACGCGCTCGTCGTCGCCGCGTTCGTCCTGGTCCTGACGGGGCTGCTGGTCAAGGCGGCGGCCGCGCCCTTCCACTTCTGGCTGCCGGACGCGCACGCGGTGGCGCCCACCCCGGTGTGCATGCTGCTGTCCGGGGTGATGGTGGAGATGGGCGTCTACGGCGCCGCCCGCGTCCACACGACCGTCTTCGCCGGTCCCGGGGGCATCCCGGCGGAGGACTTCCGGCGGGTCCTCCTCGTCCTCGGCGTGGCCACCGCGCTGGTGGGCGCGGTGATGTGCTGGCAGCAGCGGCACGTGAAGCGGCTGCTCGCCTTCTCCACCGTCGGGCACACCGGGCTGTTCCTCGTCGGGCTCGCCGGGGCCTCGCGGGGCGCGGCGGGCGTCTGCCTGTACGTGCTGGGACACACCGGCGTCAAGGCCTCGCTCTTCGCCTGCACCGGTGTGCTCCTCGACCGGCACGGCAGCGTCGACGAAGGCGAACTCCACGGCCGGGGACGGGACATGCGCGGACTCGGCGCGCTCTTCGCCCTCGGTGGTCTCGCGCTCGCCGGGCTGCCGCCCTTCGGCACGGCGCTGGGCAAGGCGCTGGCCGAGGAACACTCCGGGGGCTTGCTGTTCCTCTTCGTCCTCGTGTCGGCGGTCACGGGCGGCGCGGTGCTGCGCGTGGCGGCCCATGTCTTCCTGGGGGCGGGGGAGAAGCCCCGGACGACGACGGGCCCGGAGACCCGGGGCGACGAGGAACCGGAGACCGGGCGGGCGGTGTGGCGCCTGCCCCGGCCCATGGTGGCGGTGGCAGCGCTGCTGCTGGCGGGCGCACTGGCCGTGGGCACGATCCCCGGGGTGGCCCGGGCCGTGGACGTCGCCGCCTGGGCGTTCACCGATCACGCGGGCTACGCCGGCGCCGTCCTGGACGGGCGGCACATCACGGCCCCGCACATGCCGCACACGTGGTGGAGCCCGGCCGGGGCCGGCCTCGGTCTGTTGTCCGCCGCGCTCGCCGTGGGGCTGGCCGTGCTGGCGGTGCGCGAGGCTCTCCCGTCAGGGCGCTGGGCCACTCCGCTGCGCCGGTTGCACTCGGGGCACGTCGGCGACTACGCGACGTGGACGGTGGCCGGGATCGGGCTGATGGCGGCGCTCACCCTGTGGCCGATGGGATGATGGTCCGTCAAATATCGTGTCTGTTATGTCGGTTGAGGGAGGCCCAGGATGGCATCGACACCGACGACGTCGAAGAGGCGGGCCACTATCGGAGCGCGTACTCCTGACACCGTCAGGGTCGCGCCTTCCCCGGCGGCGCGGCGGCGAGCCTGGAGCAGCACGTTCACGCCGGCGCAGCCGCAGAAGGAGACCTGCGTCAAGTCGACGGTGACCAGCTCCGGGCCGGTCTCCAGGCACCGGCACAGGGTTTCCGAGAGCCGGGGCGCATTGCAGTGGTCTATCTCGCCGGACAGGAACACAGTGACGTGTCGTTCTTCGAGGACGGTCCGCTGCTGAAGCGTCATCGCCCGCACCCGCCGTCAAGTCTGTTCTTCGCGAGCGACGCCCGCGCTTCCACGACACCGTCCATGCTCTGCACCTGCCCGGCCTGGCGGACCTCAACCTCGCGACAGGCAACGGCGGGCAGGCGCGCCGTGGTCATTTCCGCACGAGGCGGCGCGTCAGGGCCGTGGCGCCCAGCGCGGTCAAAGAGGCCAGGGCGGCCGCGCGGACGGGGTGCTGGGAGCACCACAGCTGGGGGGAGCGGCCGTGGGCCTGGCGGTCGAAGGAGCCGTGGGCGCCGAAGTCGTGGCCGTCGGTGTCGTCCAGCGGGTGCCAGAGGTTGTCGGGACGCCCGGGGTCGTCGGCCTGCTCGGTCTGCTGGGAGCCGTACCCCGTACGGGCGAGGTAGCGGTCGAGGAGACCGGCGGCGACCTTGTTGCCCAGGATGGTGGCGACGGTGCTGGCGCCGACGTAGAACTGCTTACGGGTGGGGTGGTCCGCGGCGTGGAGCACGGCGCGGGCCGCGACTTCGGGCTGGTAGATCGGCGGGACCGGCTGGGGGCGCCTGGGCAGGCGCGAGAGGACCCAGGAGAACTGCGGGGTGTTGACGGCCGGCATCTGGACGACGGTGATGCGCACATTGCTGCCCCGGTGCATGAGCTCGGTGCGCACCGATGAGGTGAAGCCGTTGACGGCGTGCTTGGCACCGCAGTAGGCGGACTGCAAGGGGATGGCCCGGTAGCCGAGGGCGGAGCCGATCTGGACGACGGTGCCGTGGTCCTCGGGGAGCATGCGGGTGAGCGCGGCGCGGGTGCCGTTGACGAAGCCCAGGTAGGAGACCTGGGTGACCCGGGCGTACTCCTCGGGCGTGATCTCGGTGAACGGCGCGAAGACGGAGGTGAAGGCGACGTTGACCCATACGTCGATCCTTCCGAAGGCTCGCACGGCGGCGTCCGCCGCCGCTTCCACCTGGCCGTGGTCCGCCATGTCGGTGGGCACCGTCAGTGCCTTTCCGCCGGCTGCCTCGACCTCGCGGGCGGCGGCGGCCAGGCCGGACCGGCCGCGGGCCAGCAGGACGACGTTCGCTCCGCGCGCGGCGAACGCCCGGGCGGTGGCGCGGCCGATGCCCGCGCTGGCACCGGTGATGACGACGGTCTGTTCCATGGTGCCTGCCTTTCCTCGTCGACCAGGGATCACTTGTTGTCCTTCTCCCGGGCTCCGGGCGACCGGGCCTCAGGCGACGCGGTAGCGCTCCGCGTCCCGGCGGCGCAGGGTGAGCCCGTGCCCCGCGGCGCCCGATGCCCCGGGCCGGATCGTCCCGCCACTCGGATCCAGTACGCCGTCGAAGAAGAGCCTCTCGATCCGGACGTGGTCGTGGAACCATTCGAGGTGACGGAGGTTGGGCACCGAAGCGGCCGCGTGGGCGTGCACATGGGGCGCGCAGTGGCCGGAGATCGCCAGCCCTGCGGCCTCCGCGAGGGCCGCGGCGCGCAGCCACACGGTGATGCCGCCGCAGCGGGTCGCGTCGGCTTGCAGGCAGTCCACGGCCTCCGCCGCGAGCATGTGCCCGAAGTAGGGGAGGGCGTAGCCGTATTCGCCGGCGGCGACATCCAGGGGCACGGCGGCCCGGACGTGTCCCAGGCCGGTCAGGTCGTCGGAGGAGACGGGTTCCTCGAACCAGGTGACGCCCTCGGCGTCGAGATGCGGGGCGAGACGGACGGCCTGCTTGCGGGTGTAGGCGCCGTTGGCGTCGACGTAGAGCTCGGTGTCCGTGCCGATGCTCCGGCGCGCCCGTGTGACGCGCTCGCGGTCGCGCTTCTCGGCCCGCCCCCAGGACTCACCGATCTTGATCTTGACGCGTGGAATGCCCTGCTCGGCCACCCAGGCGCGGAGTTGGGCGTCCTGTCGCTGATCGTCATAGGTGGTGAAGCCACCACTGCCGTAGACGGGAACCTCACCGGGGCCCGCGCCCAGCAGCCGGACGAGAGGGAGGCCCAGCAGCCGCGCCTTGAGGTCCCACAGCGCGATGTCGACGGCGGAGAGGGCCCCGGCGACCAGGCCGGGCCGTGCCGCGTTGCGTACGGCCCGGCTCATCCTCTCGTTGGCGGCCGGGATGTCCCAGGCGCGGTGGCCCCTCACGAGGCCGGCGAGCTGCTGGTCGATGACCTGGGCGGTGGCGGGTGCGCCGTAGGTGTAGCCGAGGCCGGTGACGTCACCGCACTTCACCTCGGCCAGCACCAGCGTCGTCGAGTCCCAGGTGAGGGTGCCGTCGCCTTCGGCCGCGTCGGTGGGCACGGTGTAGACGGCCGTCTCGACGCTGTCGACCGCCGGCTCCGTGCCACCTGCCCCGCCGGTCACTTGCCGTCCGGGCTTCCTGACGCGCCCGGCCGGTCCTCGCGGTGGCGGTGGCCGGGAAGCATCTCCTGGACCTTCGCCTTGAAGCCCTGCCGGATCATTCCCGCGCGGTCGCTGTCGCCCTTGATGATCGAGGCGGCCGCCGCCTCGATCTGGTCGAGGCTGGCGTGCGGCGGGATCGGGGGCACGGCCGGGTCGGTGCGGAAGTCGATCACGAACGGCCGGTCGGCGCCCAGGGCCCGCTCCCAGGCGGCCACGACGTCGCCGGGCTTCTCGACCCGCACGCCGTCGAGGCCGATGGAGCGGGCGAAGTCGGCGTAGGGCACATCCGGGATGGACTGGGAGGGCAGGAACTGCGGGGCCCCGGACATCGCCCGCATCTCCCACGTGACCTGGTTGAGGTCCTGGTTGTTCAGCACCGCGACGATCAGCCGCGGATCCTGCCACTCCGACCAGTACTTGGAGGCCGTGATGAGCTCTGCCATGCCGTTCATCTGCATGGCCCCGTCCCCGACGATCGCGAGCGCCGGGCGGTGCGGGTGGGCGAACTTCGCGCCGATGACGTAGGGCACGCCCGGGCCCATGGTGGCGAGCGTGCCGGACAGCGAGCCGCGCATGGCGCCGCGCATCCGCAGGTGACGCGCGTACCAGTTCGCCGCCGAACCGGAGTCGGCCGCGAGGACCACGTCGTCCGGCAGCAGCGCGTCGAGGGCGTGCACGACGTACTCCGGGTTGATGGGTTCGGCGTCCACGGCAGCGCGCCGCTCCATGACCTCCCACCAGCGGGCCGTGTCCTTCTCGATCTTCTTCCGCCACGACCCGTGGTCCTTGCGCTTCAGCAGCGGAAGCAGCGCCTTGAGCGTCTCCTTCGCGTCCCCGACCAGATTGACCTCGAAGGGGTAGCGCAGGCCGACCATGGAGGGGTCGACGTCGATCTGCACGGCGCGGGCCTGGTCGAGCTCGGGCAGGAACTGCGTGTAGGGGAAGCTGGAGCCCACGACGAGGAGGGTGTCGCAGCCCTGCATCAGCTCGTACGACGGGCGGGTGCCGAGCAGACCGATCGAGCCGGTCACGTACGGCAGGTCGTCCGGGAGCGCGTCCTTGCCCAGCAGCGCCTTGGCCACCCCGGCCCCCAGGGTGTCGGCGAGCTCCTGGACCTCGGCCCGCGCACCGCGCGCGCCCTGCCCGATCAGGACGGCGACCTTCTTGCCCGCGTTGAGGACCTCGGCGGCCCGCTCGACATCCTCGGGCGCCGGGACCGGCGCGTACGAGGACATGCCCAGGCTGGAGGGCACCATCTTGAAGGCGTGGGTGGGCGGGGAGTAGTCCAGCTCCTGCACGTCGGCGGGGATGACGACCGCCGTCACGGTGCGCTTGGCGTAGGCGGTCCGCATGGCCCGGTCGAGGACGTTGGGCAGCTGTTCGGGGACCGTCACCATCTCGCAGAACTCCGAGGCGACGTCCTTGTACAGAGACAGCAGGTCGACCTCCTGCTGATAGGAGCCGCCCATCGCGCTGCGGTTGGTCTGCCCCACGATCGCGACGACCGGCACGTGGTCGAGCTTGGCGTCGTAGAGCCCGTTGAGCAGATGGATCGCCCCGGGGCCGGACGTCGCCGCGCACACCCCCACCTTGCCGGAGAACTTGGCGTACCCGACGGCCTCGAAGGCCGACATCTCCTCGTGCCGGGACTGGATGAACCGGGGCTTGTCGTCCGCCCGGCCCCAGGCGGCGAGCAGGCCGTTGATGCCGTCACCCGCGTAGGCGAAGACGTGCTCGACCTCCCACTCGCGCAGCCGCCGCAGGATGTAGTCGGACACCTTGATCGACTTGATCGACACGAAGTTTCCTTTCGTCGCACTCGGGTCGTGGATTCCGGGCGGGCCGCGTCGAGGGAACCGTAAGGAGCCGGGCGGCCCCGCGGGCGGACGACGCGGGCCCCGGGTGCCGGGCCCGCCCGTTCGGCTCAGTTGCGCCTGCGCCACCGCCAGGCGCCGGCGCTCGCCGCGGCCAGGACGACCGCCGCGGCGGCCCCCGCGGCCAGGCGCGGGGCCCCGGGCCGGGTGCCGGGACGCTCGACGATCTTCTCCGGGTGGTCCTGCGGGGGAGGGCCTCCGTCCAGACCGAGGGCCAGGGCCTCGGCCAAGTGCATCGCGCGCCGCCCGGTGCCGCCCTGCTCGATCTGGGTACGGCAGCTGTAGCCGTCCGCGAGGATCAGCGAACTCGGTGCGGCCCCCCGTACCGCCGGCAGCACCCCCTGCTCACCGACCTTCATCGACACGTCGTAGTGGCCGCGTTCGAACCCGAAGCTGCCCGCGAGCCCGCAGCAGCCCTCGTCGAGCACATCGGCCTCCAGGCCGGCCCGGCGCATCAGCTCGCGGTCCGCGTCGAACTTCAGCACCGCGTGCTGATGACAGTGCGTCTGCACCACCGCCGTACGGGTCAGACGCGGCGGCTGCCACTCCTTCGCGGCATCGCTGAGAAGCAGCTCGGAGAGGGTCCGCAGCTGCTGCGCGAGCCTTCGGACGTCCTCGTCCTCGGGCATCAGCTCGACGGCGTCGGCGCGGAAGACCGCCGTACAGGAAGGCTCCAGGCCGACGATGGGCGTCCCCGCCGCGAGGAACGGACCCAGCACGTCCACCGTGCGCCGCAGGACCTTCTTCGTGGTCGCCAGCTGGCCGGTGGTGATCCAGGTCAGGCCGCAGCACACCGCCTGCTCCGGCACCGCGACCTTGAAACCCGCGTCCTCCAGCACTCGCACGGCGGACTTGGCGATGCCCGGGTGGAAGTAGTTGCTGAAGGTGTCCGGCCACAGCACCACCGTCCGCGGGTCGTCCGGAGCCGGCTCCTCGGTGCCGCGCCGCGTCCACCACTGGACGAAGGACTCCTCGGCGAATGCCGGCGCCTTGCGCTCGGCCGCGACTCCCGCGAGACGCTTGCCGGCCGACGCCAGACCGGGCGCCTGGAGCACGGCGTTGACCAGGCCCGGCGCGAGCCGTGAGGCGCGGGCCCACAACGGCAGCCAGCCCAGGGAGTAATGGGAGACCGGACGCGGCCGCCGCTCGTAATGGTGCGAGAGGAACTCCGCCTTGTAGGTGGCCATGTCGACACCGGTCGGGCAGTCGGACTTGCAGCCCTTGCACGCCAGGCACAGGTCGAGGGCGTCGCGGACGGCGGTGGAGCGCCAGCCGTCGGTGATGGCCGAGTCGGCGTGCCCGCCGAGCATCTCGAACAGCAACCGGGCCCGCCCCCGGGTGGAGTGCTCCTCCTCACCGGTCGCCCGGTAGGAAGGACACATCACCCCGCCCGTGTGGCTGCGGCAGTTGCCGATGCCGACACACCGCATCACCGCCCGCTTGAACGAATGATCGTCCTCGGGATAGGCGAACACGGTGGCCTGGCTCGCCGGGCGCCACAGCGGGCCCAGCCGGAGGTTCTCGTCGACCCGGTAAGGAGCCACCACCTTGCCGGGGTTCATCCGGTTTCCGGGATCGAAGAGCGCCTTGACCTCACCGAACGCCGCGACCAGGGAATCGCCGAACATCCGCGGCAGCAGCTCACCACGCGCCTGCCCGTCACCGTGCTCGCCGGACAGCGACCCTCCGTAGGAAGTGACGAGGTCCGCGGCCCGGAGCAGGAAACGACGGAAGTCGGCGACTCCCTCGGCGGTCTTCAGCCGGAAGGGGATCCGGGTGTGCACACACCCGTGGCCGAAATGCCCGTACAAGGTCGGACGGCCGTAGTCGAATTCCGCGAAAAGGGCCTTCAGATCCCGCAGATAGTCCCCGAGTTTCTCCGGGGGGACCGCGGAATCCTCCCACCCCTCCCAGGTGTCACTGCCGTCCGGCGGCCGGGCCGTCACCCCGAGGCCAGCCTCCCGCGCCCGCAGCAGCATCCGCTCGCGGCCCGGGTCGTCGGAGAACGCCACCGAGGGGTCGTCCTCGCCGCGCCCCAGCGCCCGCAGCAGGTCGTACGCCTTGCGGTCGGCCTCCTCGCGGCTGTCACCGCTGAACTGCACCAGCAGCCAGCTGTCCCCTTCCGGGAACCGCTCCAGCGAATCGAGATAGGCGTGCTCCTCACGCATCAACTGTGCCATCCGCCCGTCCATGGCCTCCAGCAATTCCGGGGAACTGAGCTCCAACAGCTTCGGGACCTCGTCCGCCGCGGCACAGATGTCCTCGTACCCCAGGACCACCATCGCCTCGTGGGGCGGAACCGGCACCAGGCCGAGTTCCGCGCGCAACACGGTCACCAGGGTCCCTTCGCTGCCCACGAGCGCCCGGGCCAGATCGAAGCCCTTCTCCGGCAGCAAGGAATCCAGGTTGTAGCCGGAAACCCGCCGCGGAATATTCGGGAAGCCTTTCCGGATGTCCGCCATATAGCGGCTGCCGATATCGCGCAAGCCCTGATAAAGCTCGGCCTTCCGGCCTCCCGCCGCGACAACCGCCGCGAACTCCTCGTCCGAAGTGGGGCCGACCCAGCAGCGCACCCCGTCATAGGTGAGGATCTCCAGGCGCCGCACGTTGTCCACCGTCTTGCCGTACGCCTGGGCCGAGCCGCCGCACGAGTTGTTGCCGATCATCCCGCCCAAGGCGCAGTGACTGTGCGTCGCCGGCTTCGGCCCGAACTTCAGCTTGTGCCGGGACAGCTGCCGGTTGAGCTCGTCGAGGACGATGCCCGGCTCGACCACACACGTCCTGGCCTCGGTGTCGACCGAGAGCAGCCGATCGCAGTATTTCGTCCAGTCGATGACCACCGCGGCGTTGGTGCACTGCCCGCCCAGACTGGTGCCACCGCCCCGTGACAGAACCGGAGCGCCGAACCGCGCGCACACCGCGACCGTCTCCGCCCCGGCCTCCACGTCGTGCGGTACGACCACGCCGAGGGGAACCTGCCGGTAGTTGGAACCGTCCGTGACATACGCCCCGCGGCTGCCGGGATCGAAGCGCACCTCGCCGTCCACCCGCCGCCGCAGCGCCGCCTCCAAGGCGGCCGTGTCGACGGGTGCGTCCGAATGCGACGCGGTGCGTTCACCGGCGCGCTCCGGTGTCATGGCTTCACCCCTGTCTCCCGGCCTTCGGATTCGGACCCGTGCGAGCGCCCGCGCACGCCACTCCCGGGACCTTTTCGGGGTGCTGTCCCAGCAGGCACGCACGGGCGGCACAGCGGGTCGGAAAATTCATCTAACCGCTGCACGCGCATCAAAACCCGGGCCGGCGGGACCGGGCCACTTGCCGGGGGACTTCCGGATGCCGCCCGGTGGACACCTGCGGGCCGCGCCCCGCCGAAGGCGGGACTCAAGGCATCGGCACGGCATGGAGACAGCGGTGACCCGCGTACCCGGCGGGTGCGGCGAGCACGGTGGCGGCCTCGCTGATGATCTGCACCCGCCACTCACCGGTGGGATCCGCCCAGACTCGGCCGCCGTTGGGGCCGGGGGTCTCGGTCAGGCTCACCACGACCACCGTCGGCGGCGCGTGCCCTCCCGGGGGGCCGGGCAGCGTGAGCGCGTAGCGCCGGACCGGACTCGTGCTCATGGGACTCCTCGCCGCCTGCCCCCGGCTTCCAGCGTATTCTCCGGCGGAGACCCGGGCAGGTGGCGGCATCCCGGAGAGTGAAAGCGGCACGCCGAGAAGGCGACGGGGAGTTCTGCGCACGACACGGCCGTACGGGCGAATACGAGCCGGAGCGGTTCGGCCCCGGCTTCGCGGGAACCCGGCCGCCATGTGCGCTTCCTCCGCTCCCTCCCTGCCCGGCAGTGCAGAGTCCTACTGGATGGCCACCGCCCCCGCGCCCGCCCCCTCCCACCCGGCCCTCGACTCCGACCTCACCGTGGACATCGCCGTGATCGGCGGCGGCATCGCGGGGCTGAGCACGGCCTGGGAGCTGATGGAGGCGGGCCGGTCGGTGGCGGTGCTGGAGGCCGACCGCCTCGCGGCGGGCGTCACCGGTTACACCACCGCCAAGGTGTCCGCCCTGCACACCCTCGTCTACGACCGGCTGCGCCGGACCCGCGGCGCGGAAGGGGCCCGGCTCTACGCACGCTCCCAGCAGGAGGCCGTCGAGCGGGTCGCCGAGGTCGCGGCCGCGCTGCGCGTGGACTGCGACCTGGAACGGCTGCCCGCCTTCACCTACGTCACCGACCCGGGCGCCCGGGACGCCGTACGGGCCGAGGCGGAGGCCGCCGCCGAGGCGGGCCTGGCCGCCTCCTGCACCGAGGAGACGACGCTCCCCTTCCCGGTCGCGGGCCTGGTCCGGGTCGAGGGCCAAGCGCAGTTCCACCCGCGGAACTACCTGCTCGCGCTCGCCGAGGACCTGCGGACCCGCGGCGCGCGGATCCGCGAACGCACCCGGATCAGGGGCCTGAGCGAGGGCTCACCTTGCCGGGTGACGGCCGAGAACGGGGCCGTGGTCACCGCGGAGGACGTCGTGGTGGCCACCCACTACCCCGTCTTCGACCGGGCCCTGCTGTTCACCCGGCTCTCGCCGCGCCGGGAACTCGTGCTCGCCGCCGCGATCCCGGCCGCGGACGACCCGGGCGGCATGTACATCACCGAGGAGGACAACAAGCGGTCGGTGCGCACGGCCCCGTACGGGGAAGGCCGCCGGCTGCTGATCGTGACCGGCGAGAGCTTCACCCCCGGCTCGGGAGACGTCGCCGGACGCTTCGGGAAGCTGGCCGACTGGACCCGCCGGCACTTCCCCCGCGCCGAGATCGTCCACCACTGGGCGGCGCAGGACAACGACTCCACCGACACCGTGCCGCTCGTCGGCCCCTTCCACCCCGGCGCCCAGCACACCTATGTGGCCACCGGCTTCGGCGGCTGGGGGATGAGCGGCGGGGTCATGGCCGGCCGCCTCCTGACGGACCTCATCACCGGACCCACCCCCTCCTGGGCCGCGTTGTACGACCCCCGCCGCATGTGGAGCGCCGTGCGCGAGGCACCCGCCCTGCTCAAGCACCAGGCCACCGTCGGCCGCCACTTCGTGGGCGACCGGCTGCGGCCGAGCCACGTCGTTTCCGTGGCCGGGATCGAACCCGGCACGGGAGCCGTCGTCCGGACGGGAGGCCGCAAGTGCGCCGTCCACCGGCAGGCCGACGGAACCCTGCGCGCGGTCTCGGCCCGCTGCACACACCTGGGCTGCCTGGTGGCGTTCAACGCCGCTGAACTGACCTGGGAATGCCCCTGCCACGGCTCCCGCTTCGCCACGGACGGCACCGTCCTCCAGGGGCCCGCCACCCGGCCGTTGAGCCCCTGCGAGATCGAGGAGCCGTGATGCAACGGACTGCGTGTCCTATCGCCGGTTGAGCGCCGGTGGCGCGCCCCAAGGGGTCTCCAAGGCGGACCGCAGCGCGTCGAGTGCCCGGCGTCCGATGCGCCCGGCGAGCTCCTCCTCAAGCCGTTCGAGGATACGGGTGGCCTGCTTGTGGGCGCGTCTCCCCTCGGGGGTGCGCCGGATCAACCGCTGCCTGCCGGACGCCGGGTCGGGCACCTGCTCCAGCAACCCGGCCGCCACCAGCGCGTGGACGGCCTGGTGTGCGGTCTGCCGGGCGACGCCCATCCGGCGGGCCAGCTCGGAGACCGTCGTGCCGTCCTCGTCGAGCACGGCGAAGAGCTGGACCTGAGTGGGGGAGACCGGCGTCGCGCCCGCCTCCGTGAGGGTCGCCAACAGGGCGTCCTCGAACCACCGTCGGGCTTCGGTGAGCAACTGGGGGAGGGAGCGGCCGGTGGTGTGCATGTGTTCCTCAATGGCGGGTGGGCGGGGCGTGACGGATCCGGGAGGGGCGGTTTGCCGTCCGGCGAACCACTATGTCAGGCTACCTGACATTCGACTTCCGGACCCGGAGAGACCATGACGATCGAGTACGCCACCGCCTACCGGCGGGCCTCACGCATCCCCGCGGAGCCGGGCAAGCCCTACTTCGTCGAGAAGGGCGAGGGGGACCGCGCCCACCTGTTCGGCGACCTGATCACCATCTACGCGGGCGGTGAACAGACCGAGAACGCCTTCAACTTCTTCACGGTCGAAGGCCCCAAGGGCAACCTCATCCCGGCCCACGTGCACCCCGACACCTACGAGGTCTTCTACGTCACCGCCGGCGCCGTCCGCCTGTTCGTCGAGGACACCGACGGCGACCAGCAGGAGAGGCTCCTCACCCCGGGCGACTTCGGCTTCGTCCCCAAGAACTGCCCGCACGCCTACCGCATGGAGCGCCACCACAGCCAGGTCGTAGGCGTCGCCGCCGGGCCCGGCGGCACCTTCGAGCGGTTCTTCGAGAATCTCGGCGCGCCCGCGGAAGAACTCGGCCTGCCGCGCGAGCCCGTCGTCCCGGAACCGGAGAAGTTCGCGACCGTGCCCCAGCGGTACGACGTGCGCTTCCTCCCCGGCCACCGGTGGAAGACCAAGTGATCCGCGTCCGGCGGCCGGTGGTCACGGCACCGCGATCCAGTCGGTACGGGCGGTCGTACGCCGGGACGTCCGCCAGGCGACGGTGGCCTCGGCGAAGCGGCCTCCGGCCGGCAGGAGTTTGCGGAGCGAGGCACCGGCCATGATCAAGGTGGTCGCCGCGACGACGGTGGCCAGGGCCTGGAATCCGGCATCCTGCCTGCGGACCGAGAGGGCAGAGAGGGCCGAGGCACCCCCGGCCCCCACCGCGCCGAGCGGCGGCAGCGCTCCGTACATCACGTGGCGCACCAGCGTTCCTCGCGGCGACGGGCCATGTCCCACAAGGAGCGCAAGTAGACGGCGTGCTGGAACATGTCGTAGGCGAGCTCGACGGCGAGCGTGCCCGCCAGCAGCTGTGACCTCCACCCGGCGCCGCGCGCGGTGACGACCTTCTCGGCGATGAAGACCGCGCCGACGGCCAGCCAGAAGGGTGTGAACTCCGGACGGCCCCGGGCCAGCATCCAGGCGGTGAAGACGAGGTAGAGGGCGAGGAAGAGAACGGACAGGCCCATGAAGCCCTGGCGGATGATGTACGGGGCGGTGACCTTCGTCCAGCCGTAGTCGCGCAGGTTCTCCAGAGCGCCGCGCTGCCAGCGCAGCCGCTGGTGCCAGAGCTTGGGCAGGCTCGTCATGACCTCGGTGACGACGGCGCAGCCTGGCGGGGACACCGTGCGGTAGCCCAGGGTACGGACCGCCTTGGTGATCTCGTCGTCCTCCGTCAGGGAGGCGAGTGAGTAGTACGAGGTGCCGCCGCCGATGCGGCCGTCCAGCCGGGCGGCCTTGAGCTCGCGCAGGGTGCGGACGCGGAAGAGGGTGGCGGTGCCGGTCAGGACGTCGGCGCGGTAGCCGCGCCGGGCTATCTCGCGCGCGTAGCGGTGGAATTCGATGCGCTGGAGGGCGCCGAGGAGGCCGCCGCCGTGCTCTCCGTAGAAGATGCCGCCCACGGCGCCGACGGTGCGGTCCATGGCCTCGATGGCGCTGGCGACGAAGGAGGGCCGGAGTACGGTGTCGGCGTCCTGGACGAGGACGAAGTCCGTGGCCGTGAGCTCGTGGAGGACGCTGTCGAGGGCCTGGTTGAGGGCGCCGGCCTTCTTGTGCCGGTTTGCCCGCGAGGCGATGACGGTCGCGCCGTTGGCCCGCGCGATCTGCGGTGTGTCGTCGGTGCAGTTGTCGGCCACCACGACGACGCGGTGCGGCGGGCGCTCCTGCCGGTGCAGTGCCGCGAGGGACGCGGCGATGCGCTCGGCCTCGTTGTGGGCGGGGATCAACGCCACGACGCGGGGCCCGGGGGCCGCGTCGTCCTGCCGGTCGTGGACGGGCACGGGGCGGGCGGTCGTGCGAGGGGTGATGCGCGGCCATCGCATGGGGTGCGCTCCTGGAACCGTCGGTGCTGCTGTCGACTGCGGTCTGATGTGGATCGGTCGGCGCGGTGCCGAGGGGCGGGGTGCCGCACCGGAGTGCGGCACCCCTGTCACTCCCCTCGTCGTGCGGTCAGCTCTTGGGCTCGATGACGACCGTGTCCTGGGCGGTGGCGAAGACCGGCTCGCCCAGCTGGATGTCCACCTGGAGCGTGCCGTGCGCCGTGGGTTCGACCTCCAGGCCCGGGTAGACCGACACCCAGGTGAACTTGCCCGGCCCGGTCGGCTCCAGGTCCAGGCGGACGGCGGGGCAGGTCAGGGTGCGGCGGTCGGCCGAGAGGACGCCGGGCGCGGTGACCTCGGTCTTCTCGTCGTACCAGCGGGTGAAGCGCACCAGGTCCTCCACGAACCGCAGGCCTGCCGGGGCGGTGAAGACGACCTTGACCGTGTCGATGGTGCGCTGCCCGGTGTTGCGGATGACGAACGGCGGGAAGATCTGGCGGTCCTGCCCGGCGGTGGCCGACAGCTGCGCGGTCTTGATGACGGCGCGCAGACCCGTGTCGATGCTCCGGGGGGCCTGGTAGCGGTAGTAGACACTGCCGAGCTGGAAGGCGTCATCCGGCTTGGCCGGGTCCCAGCTGGTGACGCTCGTCGTGCCGTCGGGGTTCTGCGCCTGAGGCCAGACGAGGAAGCGGTAGTACCCCGGCTTGTGACCGGCCTCCGGCAGGCTGACGGATTTTTCGGTCGACCCACGGCCGGAACCGACGTACCCGTTTCACGCCGGACGGCCAAGGCTGGCGGGCGACGCGGTCTTGACGCACGCCGGCGCCCCGGCGAATGCGGGTAAGCGTGCTGGTCGCAGCTGTGACCCGGGGCTGCCTGCCCCGAGGCGGCCCTGGAAGCGGAGCGCCGAAACACTCGTTCATCCCGGCCCGGGAGGCGCGTTCGGGCGCGCCACGGGGCTTGATCCAGTCGTGATCGCCGCCACACCCTGGACGGCGGGGCCGGTCGACATTCCCGACATCGCGCTCATCGCACGACGTGCACGCGCTGCCGCGCGGGCCCGGCGGGCTTCCGGTCCGTTCCGGAGGACGGCCGGAATATCCTCAACTGCACATGTTGAACAAGCGCGTTGAGTAATTGTTGATCGGTTGCGAAGCCCTGGTCGCGTCTACGCTCTCCACCCTCGACGAGCTCGGCGCGGTTCGTCGGTTCGGTGCCGCCCAGGACCCGCTGGACTCAGGAGCAGGGCCAGGGGACCGCCAGCCGCGCCGCGCATTCGAGCATCAGGGCGTGGACGAACGCCTGGGGAAGGTTGCCGCGCATCTGCCGCTGGGAGACGTCGTACTCCTCGGAGTACAGCCCGGCCGGGCCGCAGGCCGCCCGGTTGCGCTCGAACCAGCGGTGCGCCGATACCTCCCGGCCCTGCTGGTGCTCGGCGAGCGCCACGACGAACCCGCACAGCAGGAACGCCCCCTCAGCGGATCCCAGTGGGCGCTCGTCGTGACGGAAGCGGTAGGCGAAATGATCCTCCGTCAGCTGAGCGGTGTAGGCGCGCAGCGTGGCGACGGTGCGGGGGTCGTCGGCGGAAACCGCCCCGCGAAGGGGTGGCAGCAGCAGTGAGCCGTCCAGTTGCGGGTCGCCGGGCGAGCGCTGCCAGTGCCCCGCGGGGTTGAGGCTGCGGGCGGAGGTGTCGGCGACGAGGCGGTCGGCGAGGGACATCCACTGGGCCTGCCGGGACGCGGGCGCCCCGGCCCCGGCGATGGCCCGCAGGCCGGCGGCGCAGCAGAGGCGGCTGTGTGCCCAGGGGCGGGGGGACAGCTCCCACACCCCGGCGTCGGGCTCCTGCCGGCGCCGGGCGATCGCGTCGGCGGCGATCTCCGCCGCCCGCCAGCTGTCGGCGTCCAGCCGGCCGTGGCGGGCCGCCGCCGCGAAGAGCAGCAGGGCCTCGCCGAACCCGTCCAGCTGGAACTGTTCCTTGACGTGGTTGCCGACCAGGTCGTAGCCGCCGGGGTAGCCGGGCAGGTCCAGGCGGCGCTGGTCGGGGACGGTGCGCCCCTCCACGGTGTAGGCGGGGGCCAGGTGCGGGCCGTCCTCGTGCACGCGGGCGGCGACGAAGCGCACCGCGTCGTCGAGCAGCGGGTGGGCTCCCGCGGCGGCGACGGCTTGCCCGGCGTAGCACTGGTCGCGGATCCACACGTACCGGTAGTCGTAGTTGCGGCCTTCCCCTGCCCGCTCGGGCAGGCTGGTGGTGGCGGCCGCGACCATGCCGCCGGCCGATCCGGTCAGGCCGCGCAGCACGGTGTACGCGTGGCGCGCGTCCCGCTGCGCGATGGTGTGTTCGAGGCGCGGCACCGCCTGCTGCCACGCCGCCTCGGTCGCCTTCCAGGAGCGCTCCGCGTCCGGTGGTTCGTCCGGGAGCGCCCGGTCGCTGATCTCCAGTACGAGATCGTGGTGCTCGCCGGCCTCGACCGTCAGTTCCATGGCCAGCCGGTTCTCCTCCGGTCCCGCGGGCCGCGCCCGGGCGCCGCCGGACCAGCGCATCCGCAGGTCACCGAGGCGGCCGCGCCACACTCCGCCGTTCTCCTGCGTCAGTTCACGCAAGGGATGGCGGTCGAAGGCGGCACGCGGATCGAGCGTCACGGCCACCCTGGCGGGATGCTCACAGGCGATGATCCGGCGCAGGACGACGATGTGATGGGGATCGCCGGGGAAGGCGAGCGCCTCGCGGCACTCGATGATGCTGTCGTCGGTCACCCAGCGGCTGCGCCAGATCAGGGAGCCCTTTTCGTAGTAGGCACCCCATACGCAGCGTCCCACCGGCGTGACGGCGTAGATGCCGTCGCCACCGATGAGGGTGGAGAACACGGCGTCCGAGTCCCATCGCGGCGCGCACATCCACGCGAAGTCGCCCCGGGGTCCGACGAGGATGCCCCGTTCGCCGTCGGCCAGCAGGGCGTACTCACGCAGCGGGTGGGGCGGAAACCCGCCTTCACCCGGGGCGGCTGCATTCTGGGCCGTCATCCTCGCCTTTCCCGTGCCCCACGGCGTCGCGTGTGCGGGGGCGGTGCGGGGTCTGCCGCCTCTCCGCGCCCGCCGCGGTGATCCCTGGCTTGTTCCGCGCATTCGACTAACCCCTACCGGTCACGGGCAAACTCGAACGGCAATGCACGGCACGCCGCTCACCCCTGCGGGGAGCCCCATTGGGCCTGGTGGCCGGGCCGCGCGGACCTGGGAGCCGGGCGGGGTGCGGGGCGGCACCGGCCGGCCGAGGACCGTCGATCATGGCACGTCGCGGGCTCCGTCTAGAGTTCTTCCGTCCTCGCGCGCTCCGATGGCGCGTGACGACCCCACCCGCGAGCGCGACCAAGGAGCAACCCGTGACCGACCTGGCTTCCATATCCCCGCAGCAGGAGATCGCCCGGGAACTCCAGGTGAGCGCGTCCTTCGACGCACATCAGGAGATCGAGCGCCGGGTGGCCTTCCTCGCCGGCCGGCTGACCTCCACGGGCCTGCGCTCCCTCGTGCTGGGCATCAGCGGCGGGGTGGACTCCACGACGGCGGGCCGGCTGTGCCAGCTCGCGGTCGAGCGGGCGCGTGCCGCCGGGCACGAGGCGACGTTCTTCGCCATGCGCCTGCCGTACGGCACCCAGGCCGACGAGAAGGACGCGCAGCTGGCGCTGGAGTTCATCAGGCCCGACCGGGTCCTGACCGTCGACGTGCGGGCCGCGAGCGACGCCGCGCTGGAGGCGGCGCTCGCCGGGGGCACGGTCTTCCGTGACGCGCGCCACCAGGACTTCGTGCACGGCAACATCAAGGCCCGGCAGCGCATGGTCGCGCAGTACACGGTGGCGGGCGCGCACGACGGGCTGGTCGTGGGCACCGACCATGCCGCCGAGGCGGTCTCCGGCTTCTTCACCAAGTTCGGGGACGGCGCGGCCGACGTGGTCCCGCTCACCGGGCTCACGAAGCGGCGCGTGCGCGCCGTGTCGGAGGCGCTGGGCGCGCCGTCGGAGCTGGTGTGGAAGGTCCCGACGGCGGACCTGGAGACGCTGGATCCGGGCAAGCCGGACGAGGACGCGCTCGGCGTCACGTACGACGAGATCGACGACTTCCTGGAGGGGAAGCCGGTCGGCGAGGCCGCCTTCGCGTCGATCGTCCGCCGCTACCGGTTCACCGAGCACAAGCGGCAGCTGCCCATCGCGCCCTGAGCGGGACCGCCTTGTGTCAACTAGGGTTGACACCCTCCCCGTGTCAATGTAGGTTGACAGCCATGACCGAGGCAACCGATCTCGCCGAGCGGGCGGGTGACCGTGACCCACGGGTCGGGCTGCGGGCCGTCGCCGCGCTGCGGCGGCTGCTCGAGCAGCTCGAGGCCGTACAAGTCAGAAGTGCCCGGGTCCAGGGCTGGTCGTGGCAGGAGATCGCGAGCGAGCTGGGCGTCAGCAGGCAGGCCGTGCACAAGAAGTACGGGAGGCATTGACGATGTTCGAGAAGTTCACCAGCAGCGCACGCGCCGTGGTGGAGGGCGCGGTCAAGCACTCCGAGCGAACCGGGGCGGAGGCCGTGACCGAGGAACATCTGCTGCTGTCGCTGCTCGACGCCGCGGGCACCAGGGCCTCCTCCGCCCTGACCGCCCTCGGCCTGGACCGGCGGCGCGAGGCTCTGGAGGGGGCGCTGGGGGAGGCCCGGCGGCGCGGCGGGCTCTCCCGGACGGACGCGCAGGCGCTGGCCGGTCTCGGCATCGACGTCGCCGAGATCGTCGCCCGCGTCGAGGGCACCCACGGTCGCGGCGCCCTGGCCACCCTCCGGAGGCCCAGGCGCTGGCGGCCCGCCGGACACCGCCCCTTCACCCGGGACGCGAAGGCCGTGCTGGAGCGCTCCCTGCGTGCCGCGCTGGCCCGGCGCGAGCGCCACATCGGCGATGAACACATCCTGCTGGCACTGGCCACCGGCCCCGGCGTGGTGGCCGACATCCTCACCGAGTACGGAGCGTCGCTGCCCGAGGTCGAGCGCGCGCTCGGGGATCGCGGCGCGTGGCCGCCGCCGGCGGGCTGAGTTCCTGGCGTCGACCGATCGCCCCCCCCCGCACGTCGAGGTCGAGCGCGCGCTCCTGTGAAGCGGCGCCCTGCTTCGGGATGCCCGCTTCGTGGCGACTTCGGCGGGGCGCCCGCCTTGCCTCAGCCCGAGAACCGCGACCGCAGCAGCTGCCTGTCCGGTTTGCCCGCCGCCGTCAGCGGGATGTCCGGCACCAAGTGCAGCGCTTCGGGAGCGTAGAGGCGGCCCTTGTGAGCAGTGACGAAGTCCTGGATCTCCTCCAGTGAGGGCCGCAGGCCGGCGGCGGGCACCACAGCCGCGTGGACGTGCTCCAGCGACTCCTCGTCCCGGCTGCCGTAGACCACGCACTGGGCGACAGCGGGATGGCGGAGCAACAGGTCCTCCAGCTCCGCCGGATAGACGTGACCCCCGACGACCACGATCATCTCCTTGATCCGGTCCACGATGTAGAGGTAGCCGTCCTCGTCGAGATAGCCGACGTCGCCGGTGCGCACCCAGCCGTCCCGCAGCACCTCGGCGGTCAGCTCGGGCTGCTTCCAGTAGCCGGGCATCACATAGGGCGTGCGCACCTGCACCTCGCCGCGCTCCCCGGGCGGGAGCGTGGCGCCGTCGGCGTCCCGGATGGCGATCTCCACTCCGGGTACGGCCCGGCCGACTGTCAGCTGCCCGCCGCGGCCGGTGATCTCCTGCTCCGCGGGGCCCGCCTCGGTGATGTACTGCGCCTCGGCCTGCCCGTAGAGGCCGTAGAGCACGGGCCCCAGCACCTTGGCCGCCTGCCGCAGCCTGGTCGGCGAGGCGGCGGTGCCGCCGTAGCTGATCCGGCTCAGGCTCGACAGATCGGTGCCGGCCAGGTCCGGGTGGTCCAGCAGGCGGTAGAGCAGCGGCGGCAGCAGCCAGGTGTGGGTGACGCGCTCGCGCTCGATCGCGGCCAGCACGTCCCCGGGCTCGAAGCCGTGCCGCAGGACCACCGAGCCGCCCTGATGGAGCGTCATGTCGACGAAGACACCGGCGAGGTGGGCGAGCGCGGTGCAGGCGAGATAGCGGGGCGGGTCACCGGCGCCGGCGAGCCGGTGGTCAAGGCTTCGCCGGTACGAACCGTGGGTCATCCGGATGCCCTTGGGAATCCCGGTGGTCCCGCCGGTGTGCCGGATGCACCAGTCGTCGTCCGGCCCCACCAGGCCGCCCATCGGCCGTGCCGGGCGCCGGGCGGCCGCGGCCAGTACGTCCTCGGCGAAGTCACCCGGGCCCAGGGAGAGCAGCCCGGGAACGCCTTCGAGGCGCAGGAGTTCCCCGGCCGTGGCGTGCCGCCGGTCGTCCACCAGCAGCAGGGAGCAGTCCACGCTCGCCATGATGTGAGCCATGGTCGGCGGGCTCATGCCCTCGTAGAGGCCGACCACCCGGGCGCCGGCCAGATTGGCGGCGTAGCGGGCGACGATGGCCTCGGCGGTGTTGCCGGTGAGCAGGGTGACCGTGTCGCCACGGCCGACCCCGCGCTCCGCCAGCTCCCCGGCGAGCCGGTGGACCTGGTCCCGGAGCTCTGCCGCGCTGATCACCAGCCCCTCGGCGGTGGTGACGGCAGCCCGCCGTGGCCCGGCGGACAGCACGTCGAGGATGGCTTCCACGTAGCTGCCGAAACCGCTTTCCCTGGCGGTGTGTTGCCCGCTCATGGTCGCTCTCCCTTGTCGGAACTGCCGGAACCGGATGGACGGCCATGACGCTAGCGCTGTCCGCTCATGCCTTCCACGACCGGTTTCGCCATGTGCTCATGACGCCGGGGGCATGAGCTGTTCCAGGACCAGCCGGCGGAAGTCCAGGGCGGCGGGGGAGAGGTAGGAGCCCTCGCGCCACACCAGGGTCAGCGTGCGGTGGCAGTCCGCGGCGTCCAGTCGCAGCCAGGCCACCGGGACCCGCTCGCCGAGGGCCGGCCGGGCGACGGCCGGCATCAGTCCGATGCCCAGCCCCGCGCCGATCAGCTCCGGAGTGGCGGAGGCTTCGTCACCTTCGCACACCACCTGCGGTGTGAGCCCTTCGCGGGCGAAAAGCCGTTCCAGAAGGGAGCGTTGCCAGTGGCCTGCGGGCGTGCTGACGAACTCTTCACGGGCCAGCTCGGCCACCGCCACCTGCTCCCGGCCGGCCAGCGGGTGCCCCAGCGGTACGGCCAGCAGCACCTCCTCCCGCGCCACCTCCGCCGAGCACAGTCCAGGTCCGGTCAGCGGCTGGGACGCGAGCGCGAAGTCCACCTCGGCGGAGCGCAGATGACGCAGCATCGAACCCACCGGCGCCTGGAACAGGCGCACCCTCACCCCCGGCCGACGCGCGCGGAAGGCCGCCAGCACCGCGGCCAGCTGAAGCAGGGTCTCGGCCGCCACGGCGACCCGGCCCGGCCCGTCACCGGCGGCATCGGCCATCTCGCGCCGGGCGTCGTCGAGTTCGGCCAGTGCCCGGTCCGCGCGGCGCAGGAAGGCCGCGCCGTGCTCGTTGAGCCGAATCCGGCGACCTTGCCGGTCGAACAGCGGAACGCCGAGTTCTGATTCGAGCCGGATGATTGTCCGGCTCACCGACGGCTGGGCGACCCGGAGTTCCTCCGCGGCCCGGCTGATGTGCTGATGCCGGGCCACGGCCTGGAAATATCGCAGTGACAGCAGATCCATGCCGTCAGTCTCGCCGGGCTGCGGAACTCTCAGCGGGTGGGGTCCGAAGGGCCCGTCGCCGGCCCATGGTCCTTCTCCCGGGACGGCGCCGCAGCGGGGACCTCCGCGGCCACATGGTTGGGGGAGCCGTCTCCGACGGGGAGGCCCATCGCCTCGGAAACCCGCTTACGCAGAGTCGGCAATTGCTTGTAGAGGGCGTTGCCGGGGCACTCCGTGGCGAGAGAGGTGCCGGGCTGGTTGAGGTCACGGTGGCCGACGATCGCGGTCATCGGGGGGAGCCCGTACGTCTCGCACAGCCACGCACACGTGGCGACGAGCGCGTGCCATTGTGCGGCGGGCGGTAATTCCGTGATGTACGTGCCCTCGTTCTCGATGCCGAGGCTCGCGGTGTTCCAGTTGGCCACCTGCGCCCCGATGACGTGATCGCCGTTCCGGATGGCCTCGGCGGAGCGATATCTGCCCTCCATGAGGAACCCGCCACGGCTGATGGTCAGTTGCTGGCCGATGTCGTTCCACCCGTTGTTGTGCATGTGGTCGTACTGACAGTCCCTGGACAGCTGAAAAGCGTGCGCCAGCGAATAGTCGGTGGTGTTCGGGTAGTCCATGTGGTGCACCACGATCAGCGCCGGCGCGAACGGCTCGACCAGGACGCCGTGCGGATCGGTGGGCGGAACGGCCCGCCATTCCTCGCGGGTGTGGAGCCGGGGGCGGCGCACGCGGCAGCCCTCGGCCGCCCCCGCCCTTTCCCGCGCCTGCGCGTCGGGGGCGAGGAGGGAATTCCCGGCCACCACGGCTGCTCCACTCGCCAGCGCTCCGCTCAGCAGACCGCGGCGCCCCATCCAGGATCTCTCGGTGTCTCCGGTCATGGGCCGGCCCCTTCCCTCTCCGGCCGGGTCCTGCCGACGCACGGACAAGCGGCCGCCGACGGCCCGGCCACGGCGCCCTTCGCGTCGACTGTAGCTTTCGCGCCACGGGGTTCGGCAGCCCCGTGAACGCCGGCATTCGCCGGCAAAGAACGTGCCAGGGCTCCTCGCCGGTCTGGCTTCGCCAACTCCGGTTGCGTCACAGCTTGATAACGTCCCGTCAGTGCTATAGCTGTAACATTTCACATATCACATCATGCCCTCCATGAGAAAAGTCATCGCACTGCTCTCGGCCGCCGCAGCCGTCGCAGCCCTCACCGGCGTGTCCGCCGGTACCGCCTCCGGCGCGGCCGCCCCTGGGAGCGCCGGGCAGGGCAAGCTCGTCTGGAGCTCCTGCAACGACACCACCACGCCCGCGTTGCAGTGCGCGCTGCTCGACGTACCGGTGGACTACGCGCACCCGAACGGCGCCAAGATCAAGATCAAGCTGAACCGGCTGCCCGCCACCGCGCCCAAGGACAAGCAGCAGGGTCCGATCCTGCTCAACCCCGGCGGCCCCGGGGACTCCGGGCTCTGGATGCCCGCGTACATCTCCGGGAAGCTCCCCAAGGACGTCGCCTCGACCTACGACTGGATCGGCTTCGACCCGCGCGGCACCAACGGCAGCGAGCCCCATGTCGTCTGCGACGCCCACTACTTCGACGCCGAACGGCCCGACTACCAGGTGAGCCAGGGCACCTCGAAGGCCTGGCTGGAGAAGGCGGCCGGATACGCCGCCGACTGCGCGGCCGGCTGGTCCTGGCTGCTGCCGCACATGACCACCGTCGACAGTGCCCGCGACATGGACGGCATCCGGCGGGCGCTCGGAGCACCGAAGATCAATTTCTATGGCGGCTCCTGGGGCACCTCGCTCGGCTCCACCTACGGCCAGCTCTTCCCCTCGCACGTCCGGCGGATGGTGCTGGACAGCATCGTCGGCCCCACCATCAGCTGGTACGACCACAACATCCTTCAGGACAAGGAACACCAGCGCCGCTTCGAGGCGTTCGCGGCCTGGACGGCCAAGGCCGACTCCGTCTACCACCTGGGCACCGACGCCGCCACGGTCGAGAAGGCGTACTACCAGGTCGAGAAGGATCTGCGGAGCAACCCCGTCGGCGCAGCCCCGGCCCCGGGCAAGATCGGCCCAGCCGAGTTCGAGGACACCTTCTACGGCGGTGGCTACAACTTCCTGCGCTGGCCCCAGATGGCCACCGCGCTCTCAGGCTACCTCACCCGGCACGACACCCGGCCCCTGAACATCGCCTACAACCGCTACGCGGCCCCCGGCGCCGACGACAGCACCTTCCCGGCGTACAACGCGGCGCAGTGCACCGAGAACGCCTGGCCGCGCGACTGGGAGTTCTGGAAGAAGGACCAGGCCAAGGTCGACGCCGTCGCACCCTTCTACACCTACAACAACATGTGGTACAACGCCGCATGCATGTTCTGGCCCTACCAGGGCAACACCGCCGGACGCATGAAGATCACCGGCAAGGGCCTGCCGCCCGTCCTGCTCTTCCAGGCCACCGAGGACGCCGCCACTCCGTACGAGGGCGGGCTGGCCATGCACGACGCGCTGCCCGGTTCGAAGCTGGTCGTCCAGAAGGGCGGCAGCTTCCACGAGATCCTCTTCCACGGCAACGCCTGCCTGGACGACACCTTCACCGCCTACCTCCGTGACGGCAGCCTTCCCCAGGGTGGCGGCCGCATCGCCAAGACCTGTGCCCCCGAACCCGATCCCACTCCCGTCTACGTGACGCCACCGCCCACCCTCGCCACCAAGAACGCCGCTCCCGCCGCCCCTCTCTCACCCACGTCCCCCGAGGCCGTCCACGGTGTCCTCCGGTAGTCCATGAACCCACCTGCCCCCGACCCGACGGCCGTTGACATCAAGTCAACGGCCGTACGTGGCAATGCCCTAGGGCAGCGGGGGAGCGGTCGCCGGGATCAGCCCGACAGCCAGCACGAGCACCGGTACGAGCGCCGCCGCGACGTAAGCCCGTACCGAGAAGGCATCCTTGCGCTCCTCCCGCCACCCCCACAGCCGGGACCACGCTCGCGCGAGCAATGGCCAGACGGCGAAGACGGCGAGCAGCACCGCCCACAGGGGCCCGCCGGCGAGCTGGTCGTGTGCCAGCCACAGGGCCCGGCGCAGACTCCACCCCCAGTCCTTGGCCAGCAGCCGGTACTCGACCGTCACACCGGCGATGTCCAGCAGCGTGCCGGCGAGGACGGCGGCGGGCAGCAGCGAGGCCAGCACGAACTGGACCCGCCGCTCGTCGGCACGCAGGACGCACCACCGCCGCAGCCGGACCGACGGGTGGTGGAGCCGGAGTCCCCGGTGTCGGGCGCCCTCCCCGATGCGGTGCAGCGCACGCAGCACAGCGTCCTGACCCGCCGTCGCGCGCGCGTACCGGTCGGCGACGAGCTCCGCCGTCCACAGCGCGCCGAGCGGCAGGATCAGAAAGTGCGGTACCCGCAGGATCACGAAGACGACCTGGGCGAGCAACTCGTGACCTGTCGGTTCGCCCACGACGAGCAACAGCGCGGCGGGCAGCAGCCCGCACAGCCCGAAGATCCACGGCCAGGCCCGCAGCATGCCCGTGAGTGGGCTGCCGAGCCCGGCGACATGCTGCTCGCCGGACCGGTGGTGGGCCAGTTCGTGCAGCAGCATCGCCTCGGCCGCCAGGCGGTCCTCGTCCCACAGCGTGAAGAGGGGGCCGAACACCGCGATCCTGGTGCCGCGCCGGCCATCGAGGTAGACGCGGGCGGGCTGCCCGCGCCGCAGCGAGATCCGCGTCTCCACCCCGGGCGCGCGCTCGGCGACGAACCGCTGGATGCCCGAGCCGGTTCCCACCTCCTCCGGCGGAAGCAGTCCGTAATGCCGCTCGACGAGCCACCGGCGCACCCAGGGGAGCAACACACCGAGCACGCCGACGACCACGCACGCCTGGGGCAGCACCTGGACCACCGAGGTGATCAGCAGCACCCGGATGCCCCATGTTGCGGCGATCTGCGCGGAGTAGGCCCCGTGGCCCGTCAGATCCCTGACCTGCGCTGTCCACCACCCGATCGCGGCGGGCACCTGCGTCGCGTACAGGACCGTCACCGGCCACAGCCAGGGAGGCGGCCCGGGTGACCGGTTCATCCCCGGCCGCCCCGGCCGAGCAGCCACCGCAGCCACCGCCGCGCGCGCGGGCCCCGGGGCATCGGCTGCGGGGGCTCCGCGGTGAGCAACCGGTCGAGAAACGCGGCGACTTCTCCGGGGTCGGAGTGCTCGGAGAGCCCCGAGAACAGCTCGCAGGCGAGCCGTTCGGCGTCGGCGGGCTCCATGCCGCGCTCCCGTAGCCGTTCGCTCATCCGGTACGCGGCCTCCACGTCCTGCGGTGTCGGCGCCTCGCCCCTCGCCAGGCCGGTGCCCGTACCGCCTTCGCGCCTGGACCGCACCGCGACGAGCAGCGCGGCCGTCGATACGGCGTTGCCCACCTGCTGGCTGCCCAGCGCCGCGTTGACCGCCCGGCTCGCCCAGGCCAGGGCGTCAAGCACATCGGGCAGTACGGTCATCAGCGAACCGCCCATGCCGCCGGGCGCGTCCCCCGTGCCCCGGAACAGATCCTGCCGTCGCCGGCCCCCGGCCGCGTAGGCCCGGACGACCGCACCGGCCAGCTCGGTCTCGTGCGGGGCGACGAGGACGGCGATCCGCGCTCCCCACCGGTCGAGGTCCACCGTGGTCATCTCAGGAGCTCCCGCTGAAGTCGAAGGAGAACTCCACCAGTCCGTCCTCGCTCTTCGCCTTGGCCGTCAGGAGCGCGCTGCCGCGGCTCAGACTCCCCGAGAGGGTGGAGCCGGTGGCGATGTCGTGCGTCGCCCCGCCGGGCAGCGCGCCCAGCTCGGGGCGGCACGGCACCAGCAGGCCGGGCCAGTTGACGAGATTGAGGGCGGCGCCCTCCTTGACGTGTGTGTCGGTGAGCTCGCCGCTGAGGTCGCTGCCGTCCCAGGACAGGTGCCAGTACGTCAGCAGCAGTTGATCGGACGGCGCGGACGAATGGAGGGAGATCGCGCCGTCCTGCGAAGGCTGCCCGACAGCGAGCAACAGCGTGAACGGGTTGCCGTCGCTCTGCCCGCCGGCGTCATGAGGCTTGCCCAGGTCGAGCGTGGCGGGCAGCTCGTACGCTTTCGCCTGGCCGGCTTCGAGGGAGTTACCCGCCCCGCAGTAGTCGTACGGGACGGCGGTCACCTTGGCGGTGCCCTGATAGTGGGCACCCCACAGGGCGGACGCGTCGCCCGGTGACGCGTCCGAACCGGCCATGGGCTGCCGCGGTTTCGCCGCCGGGGCCACGTGCGTCTCGGGGGCGGAGCGTGGCGAGGACGGTGACAGTGCGGGCGTGACGGTCGCCACCGAGGCCGACGGGACCGCACCGCCCCGCAGAGCCGTCGCGGGCGGGTTCGCCGGCGTGGCAGCGGGTACGGAACCCGCGCTGGAGCACGCTGCGACGAGCATCAGGGTCAGCCCCGCCGCCACGGTGGCGCCAACGGTCCGACCGGTCCTCGCACGGCGGAAGGGGCGCGATCGGCAGCTCTCGGAATGCATGGTGAACACGTCAGGACGTAACGGCACGGCTCCCAACTCCCCCGACTGGGCCGCGAATCGCCCCGGTGGCGACCCGGCGGCTTGTGGTGGGAACGCTACGACCCCCATGGAACGCACGTATGGCGGATAAGGCTTTCTTGGCCGTGTGTGCTATTGGAGTTCGACCATGCGGGTGGCAAGTGCCGTCTGAGGCTGTCGTGCCGGCCCGTACCGCAGGGACGACGGCGTGCGGCTGAGCGCGTCACGGGCGGTACGGGCCGGATGGGTTCGGCGACTGCGCTCGGCCGTCGCCGGGGCCGCGCTATGCGGGCACGGCCCTCACGTGCTGAGCAGGCGGTTGAAGAACGAGCGGTAGCGCTGGAGCGCGATCCGCAGGTCTTCGGTGACCACCTCTTCTCCACGGCCCCACTGACCCTCGAGGTCCCCCTTGTGGGAGGAGAACGACTTGGCCAGGGTCTGCATCACTTCGGCGACCAACTGGTCGGCCGCGCGCACCGCGTCCTGTGGGTCATCGACGAAGTCGGTCTGGATCGCCTGCCACCTGGAGCGGAAGTCCCGGGCCTCGTCAGGGCCAAGAAGCGGCTCGTCCTCCTCGCCGTAATCCCGGGGCGAAGGTTCTCCCTTGCCCGGGTCCGTGGCCTCGCCGGGAAACGCCCTCAGGCCCGCTGTCCTTGCGGGCAAGGTCTTCGGTGGTGAGACGGTCCTCACCGGTCAGGCCGCCGTAGCCGCCCCTTTCCCTGTTCTCACGCTGCATCGTTCCTCACTCCTCGTTCCTGATACACGTCTCTGACACAACGGTTCGCCGGGTGCTTGCTCCGCAGCCCCTCCGCTGACGCGCGGGGGCTTTCTCACGCGAGGCGTTCGCCCGGCCGGTCGCCGTTCGTGAGCAGGTCGTCGAAGAGAGCGCGGTAGTGAACCATCGCGCCCCGCAGTTCCTCGGTGGTCGCCTTGTTGCTGCCCGCCCGCGTGTTGACGTCGTGGGCGGCGCGGTAGTGCTCCAGCGTGCGCCCGTGCGCGACCGACAGGTCCTTGAGCTGCTGCTCGTACCCATCGGTCGGATAGCCGCGTTCCCTCATCAGCCGGGTCACCAGGCGGTCCGCCTCACCGACGGCTTCCTCGGGCCTGTCGACGAAGCGCTCCTGCACGCTGGTCCAGTCCTGCGCGTACTGTTGACGCGTCGGCGCAGGCAGTGACTTCAGGTCGAGGTCGTCATGTCGCTGCTCGCGGGCACGCAGTTCACGCTCGGCGGCCATGCGGCTGTCCCCGGCCTCGACCGTGCGCTCGTACTCGGGGCCGAACCGCTCCCGCAGATGCTGCCGACGGCGGACCATGATCCAAGCGCCGCCCGCCACAGCGATCAGCACCATCGCGGCGATGACCGCGATGAGAATTCCTGTGGACATCGAGGGCCTCCATCCGTTGGTGGATCCGATGTCGACGTGCACGTCTCCGTAATCGTCGGCTACCCCGATTCACCGCGCCGACGCAGCCATCTGTCCGCGGCCGAGCGCCTCGGTCGGCCCCCTTCTCCGGGGCCACTCCCGTACCGGTGATGCCCCAGCCCACCGAGCGTGTGGCGCAGGCCCGACCGTCCGAGCGACCCGGGGGCTACGAGCCGCGGGCCCAGCGGACGGGAAAAGAGAAAGGCAAGGAGGAAAACGCCTCCTTGCCACTTTCAAGATATAGCGCAACAGGGGGCTTGCGGCAAGGCCCCTGCCGTGCCGCACAATCATCGACCGAAGCCAGGACCAGGGGAAACAGGGTTTTTGATGATTGATGTGATCGTTGCCGGCGGCGGACCGACCGGCCTGATGCTGGCCTGCGAGCTGCGGCTGCACGGCGTGCACGTGGTCGTGCTGGAGAAGCTGACCGAGCCGACCGGGGAGTCCCGCGGGCAGGGCCTGCACGCGCGCAGCGTCGAGCTGATGGACCAGCGAGGCCTGCTGGACCGGTTCCTCGCGGTCAGCGAGAAGTTCAGCGTCGGCGGTCTCTTCGGCGGGATCATGAAGCCGTGGCCGGACGGGCTGGACACCGCGCACCCGTACGGCGTCGCCACCCCGCAGCCGCTCACCGAGCGGCTGCTCCATGAGCGTGCCCTCGAACTCGGCGCCGAGATCCGGCGCGGCTGTGAAGTGACCGGGCTGAGCCAGGACGAGGACGGGGTGACCGTCGAGCTCGCGAGTGGGGGCACACCACTGCGATCGCGCTACCTCGTCGGGTGCGACGGCGGCCGCAGTACGGTGCGCAAGCTGCTCGGAGTCGGCTTCCCCGGCGAGCCCGCCAAGGTCGAGACGCTGCTGGGCGTCATGGAAGCGACCGAGGAGCCGGCGACAATCGCCGCCGTCGTCGCGGAAGTCAACAAGAATCAGCCGCGGTTCGGCGCCATGCCTCTCGGGGACGGGACGTACCGCGTCATCGTGCCCGCCGACGGGGTGGCCGAGGACCGCACGGCCCCCACCACCCTGGACGAGTTCAAGCAGCAGCTGCGGGCGTTCGCGGGCACCGACTTCGGCGCGCACGCGCCGCGCTGGCTGTCCCGGTTCGGCGACGCCACCCGGCAGGCCGAGCGCTACCGCGTCGGCCGGGTGCTGCTGGCCGGCGACGCGGCGCACATCCACCCGCCGACCGGAGGGCAGGGCCTCAACCTCGGTGTGCAGGACGCGTTCAACCTCGGCTGGAAGCTGGCCGCCGAGATCGACGGCTGGGCCCCGGAGGGGCTGCTGGACACCTACCACACCGAACGGCACCCGGTGGGCGCCCGTGTGCTGGACAACACGCGTGCGCAGATCACACTGATGGGCGCCGACCCGGGGCCGACGGCGCTGCGGGAGCTGTTCTCGAAGCTGATGGACTTCGAGGAGGTGAACCGGTACGTGACCGAGATGATCACCGCGGTCGGGGTCCGCTACGACTTCGGCGAGGGCCACGAGCTGCTCGGCCGGCGGATGCGGGACGTGCAGCTGAAGCAGGGCCGCCTCTATGAGCTGATGCACGGCGGCCGCGGGCTGCTGCTCGACCGGACCGGCCGCCTTTCGGTGGAAGGCTGGGCGGACCGGGTCGACCACGTCGTCGACGCCGGCGAGGAACCGGACGTGCCCGCGGTGCTGCTCAGGCCGGACGGTCACGTGGCGTGGGTCGGTGAAGACCAGCAGGATCTGCTCGGCCAACTGCCGAAGTGGTTCGGCGCCGCCACCCGCTGACGGAGCGGGTGGGCTCGTTCCGGGCCGGGCCGACGGGGTCGTTATCGTGCCTCTGTGACTGGTCATGCGCAGCGTCCGCTGTTGTTCCTCGATGTAGACGGCCCACTCATCCCGTTCGGAGCGGCGCCCGAGCTGTACCCGGCCTATGGCACAGGCCGCGAATCGCTCGACGCTGCCGCGAACCCGCTCCTGACCAGGATCAACCCCGACCACGGGCGACGGCTGGCGGCGCTTCCGTGCGAGCTGGTGTGGGCCACGACATGGATGGCTGACGCGAACGCATGCATCGCCCCTCGCATCGGCCTCCCGCAGCTCGCCATGGTGGCGTGGCCGGAACCGTCCGACGCCGACGACCTGGACGAACGCAGTGGTCTGCACTGGAAGACCCGCGCCCTGGTCGCATGGGCGGCGGGGCGCCCGTTCGTCTGGGTCGACGACGAGATCACCGACACCGACCGCACCTGGGTCGCCACCCACCACCCGGGGCGGGCCCTCCTCCATCGTGTCGATCCACGTCGTGGCCTGACGGACGGCGACTATGCGGTTCTCGAGGCGTGGCTGCGGGGGCTCGGCTGATACGAGAGCGGGGTGGTGGGTACGACGAGCTCGACGCGGCCCTCCGTTGCTGATCGGGAAGCCCTGTCTGCTTCCTCCCAGAGCACGGGGGCATCGATCAAGCCACTGAGCGGATCCGGTCGCCGGTCTTCTCCCGGAGCGCGGCTTCCAGCCGGTCACGGGCCTCGGTCTGGGCGGCGATGCGCTCATTGAGGACCGCCAGCCGTTCCAACGCGACCCGCAGGCCCTTGTCCGACGGCGGTGCGGCAGACACATCGCCGTCCAGACACGGCAGGAACACGCGCACATCGTCCAGGGTGAGCCCGGCGGCCAGCAGGTATCGGATGTTGCGGACCCGTACCACAGCCTGCTCGCCGTAGACGCGATAGCCGTTGGAGGCCCGCTCGGAAGAGATCAGCCCGGCCTGCTCGTAGTGCCGTAGCGCACGAGCCGTCGTTCCGGTTGCTCCGGCCAGCTCACCTATCCGCATCTGCCCCACCTCCCGAAGCACTCCTATCACGCCACGACCGCTCCGCCGTCGACCGGGAGCACCACTCCGGTGACGAACGACGCGGCCGGTGCCGCGAGCTGTGTGATGGCCCAGGCCACTTCCTCGGATCGGCCGATCCGGCCCAGTGGGGTGTGCGCCAACTGCCACTCCCGCACTGCGGCCACCCGTTCCCGTGTCAGGCCCTGATGCTCGGCTATGGGAGTGTCGATCGCGCCGGGAGCCACTGCCACCACCCGGACCCCGCGGGGTGCCAGCTCGACTGCCCAACTGCGGGTCAGCAGTTCCAGCGCGGTCTTGGTCGCCGCGTACACCGAGCTGCCGGGCCAGGCCCGCTGTCCCACCGACGTACTGAGATTGACGATCACGCCGCTCGACGCTTCCAGGAACGGCAGTACGGCCTGGGCCAGCAGGATGGGAGCCACGAGGTTGGTGGCCAGCTGAGCCGCGATCCCTTCCGGCGTCAGTGTGCCGAGGGCGCCGCTGCGTACGATGCCGGCGTTGTTGACCAGGACGTCCAGCCGACCGTGTGTCTCCGACACGGCCCGGACGATCTGCTCCGGCGCGGCCTCGGCGGTGATGTCGACGGGCAGCGGCGTGATCCGGTCGTACCCGGCCGCAGTCTCCTCAAGTGGTCCGCGACGCCGCCCGATCGCGACCACGTCGGCGCCCTCGGCGGCGAAGGCGCGGGCAGTGGCCCGGCCGATGCCGGTGCCGGCTCCGGTGACGGCGACGACCCTGTTGTTCTGCGCTGCGGTGCTGTTCATGCCGGTCATCGTGCAACCCTGCCGCCAGTGGCAAGGTCAATGCCGCATCGGAAGCTCCCTCGGTCAGCGGGCACGAGGACAAGTACGCGATGCGGGAGATCGCTGTCCACGAGCGCGGAGCTCGCTCAGGAGTGGAAACCCCGACCATCAGGCAGCAGACTCACCCTTACGATTTCGTCGTGGTCACGTGCACCTTGGTCGGAGCACATGACCGGACGAAGGCCGCCCCACCGTCCGGCGAATGCCCAGCTGGGCCACCCAGTGCGATACGCCGTTCGGAATCAGTCAGGCAGCGCCACGGTGAGATCCACCTCGACGAGCTGTCCGGGAAAGCCCAGCTGGGCGACGCCCAGGAGCGTGCTGGCGGTGGTGAACGCAGGGCCCAGGGCAGACTCGGTGAGCCGACGCCATACGGCTGCGAGGTCGCCCCTTTCGTCGCTCCGCACGTAGATCACCGACCGCACCACGTGTTGCGGCTGGGCACTCGCCGCCGCCAGGGCGGTGAGCGCGTTCGCGATCACCTGGTCGACCTGCATCTCGAGGGAACCGGAACCGACGAGGTCACCGTTCCGATCAAGTGGGCACTGTCCCGCCAGGTAGGCCGTACGCCCTGCCTCTACCACCGTGATGTGGTGGTAGCCGGGCGTCTCATGCAGTAGTTCGGGGTTGATGCGGGTGATCTTCTCAGTCATGTCCGCAAGTCTGACCAGCGTGGCGGCAGCACGCACCGCATTTTCCCCTCCGCCAGGCACTCCCCGACAACGTGAGGTTGAAGAGCAAGCTCAGGGTTGGTCCAGGGGTGTGATCAGGGTGAGTAATGATGGCGACGGCCGCTGTCCGCAGCAGGGTTGGCGTTGTGAACAATCCCCGTCAGCGCCGCTCCGGCCTGCCCGACGGCATCGTCGCGGGCGCGCTGATGAGGCGGGACGGCGTGGGGCCTCAGTACATGGCGACAGCCGACCGGCGCCCGAGGCCCAGGCGCGGTACGCACTGGCCGACGCCCCGGATCTGCGACGTCAGTTGTAGAACGCCTGCTGCTCCGTAGTCCCCCATGAACTCCTCTGTTTTCATTGCGATTTCATCGGCCCGTGCAAACTCCTGGTGTGAGGACTGCAACCACCCCGTGGCTGATATCAAGCCAAACCATCAAAGGGTCGGACGACACGTCCGGGGTCTTCATAGGCTCGTCGCACTTCACAGGAAGTTCACCGACTCACCACGGAGGGGCACATGCACAGACGCCTCAAGCGCCTCAGACGCCTCTTAGCGGCTCCGTTCCTCGCCCTGCTCCTGCTCACCACCGGCGTCGTCGCCACCGCCACCACGGCGCAGGCCGCGGACTCCGATGCCTGGAGGTTCACCAACCCGGACGGCACCCTCAACGCGACAGGCAACGGTGACGGAAACCAGATATCCGTCACCCCCGACGGCACCAACTACACGAACTGGCGGCTGATCAAGCTCGGCGCGCCCGGCATGTTCAACATCGCCAGCACCTCCTCCGGGAAGTGCATCTACGCCACCCAGCCCGCCGTACAGCAGTCCTGCGGCAAGGACGGCGAGCAGTGGCACTTCCGCCCCGTCGACGGCAAGCCCAACACCTTCGGCATCGTCCGCCGCGACGACTCCAGCGGCACCGAGTGGTGCATGGACAACCGCGGTGGCCTCCACCTGTGGGGCATCCTCGCCCAGCCCAACGTCTGCAACGGCGACGCGAGCCAGGAATGGACGGTCCCCGCGTCGAAGTCGGCCGAAGCGAAGAGCCTCGCCCTCGACTACTACGCCGACCTGTGTTCCAAGAAGACCGCCACCTGCTCGTGGACCGAGAAGTCCGAAGGGCGGCCCGAAGTCCTGCCCCGCCAGCCCGCCTCGTCGGTCTGGTACAACGACACCGGATCCACGATGAAGCAGGTCTTCACCACGATCTACCACTCCGGCTGGGCGCAGTCGTACTCCGTGGGCGTGTCGTCCTCCGTCGGTGTCTCCGTCCCGGTCCAGGCGATGATCTCCAGCCAGCTCACCGCGACGCAGACCTACGAGTCCGACGAGGCCACCGTGAATGGCATCGCGATCGACGTCCCGTCCAAGAACTACGGATGGGTCGACTTCGCCGCAGTCGGCAAGAAGGTCACCGGCACGTGGACCTTCGACACCGACAACCAGCCATGGACCGCCGACGCGACCGTGACCGTCCCCGTCATCAACTCGGCGGCCGGTTCCACGATGTACGTCGCCCACACCAGCCCGGACGCGCCCGGCAGCGGCACCAGCAGCACGGACGTCAAGCCTGCCGCTCTCGCGAGGACCGCGACGGACACCATGGACGTGCCCCCGGGCGGCAAGCTGACCGCCTACAAGGGCGGTGTCCAGGTCGCTGACGCCGACGGTAGCACGATCGCCACGGTGCAGCCCGGCACCGTCACGGACACCAACGGCACGACCCACAAGGTCGATCTCACGGTGAACGGCAACGCCGTCACCCAGACCATCGAGGGCGTCACCGGCGACACCGTCGCCGGCACGATCACGCCCCCGACCTTCTCCCTGGGTGGCGGCACCACCGCCACCCCCGAAGCTGCGAAGAAGGTCGTCAGGATGATCACGGCGGCGAACTCCTTCATGGCCGCTCCCGCCTCCAAGAACAGCGACGAGCACGACAAGTGCATGGCCGAGAAGATCGGGAAGGGCATCGTCAAAGGGGGCCTCATGGGCACCCTGCGCGGCGGCCCCGAAGGAGCTGCCATCGGCATGCTCACGGGCACGTTCAAGGGCATCGGCGAGGGGCTCGTCATGTGCCGGAACAAGTGACCTGACCACCTGAACGACCGCGTCCCCCTGCCTACGGACCGGCAGGGGGACGTGTGGCGCCTGCGACTGGCCCGCTGGTCTTTGCGTTCCCGGACCGGCGGGCTCGGTCCGGTGGACGTGGCCTACGCGGGCGGCAGCCGGTTCGTGGCGCGCAACATGCGCAGAGCGGTCTCGTGGAGGTGGTCGATGACCTCCGGGTCCGCGTCGAGGGTGTAGGCGGTGTCGAGGCCGATCAGGATGCGGGCGATGTGGGACAGGTGGTCGTCGGAGGCGTCGACGAGGCAGGTGGTGTCGTCGACGGGCCGGAGGCGGGTGGCCAGACCTTGGGTGCGGGCACGGATCCGTTCGGCAGGGGCGTGGACCGTGGCGATGGCCCGGTAGCGGGTGGGGGCGGACGAGAGCCGCCCGGCGACGAAGGCCGCGGCGTCGCCGCCGGGTACCGGGCGGGGCGCGACACGTCGGCCGGTGAGTGTGGGAGCGGTGATGCGGTCGAGACGGAAGAGGCGCCAGTCGTCCTTGTCGGTGTCGTGAGCGAGGAGGTACCACAGGTCGCCGGAGGCGACGAGGTGGCAGGGTTCGGCGCGGCGCGCGGTGGCCGTGCCGTGGCGGGCCGCGTAGTCGAAGGTGAGGACTTCGTGGTCGCGGCAGGCCACGGCGAGGGTGGCCAGGAGGGCGGGGTCGGCGCGCGGGCCGCGGTCCTCCCAGGTGATGCCGGCGAGCGAGGCATGGAGGGCGGTGACCTGGCCGCGCAGGCGGCGGGGGAGAACCTGTTCGAGTTTGGCCAGGGCGCGCAGCGCGGTCTCCTCGATGCCGGACAGACCACCGGCGGCGGTGCGCAGGGCGACGGTGATGGCGACGGCCTCGTCGTCGTCGAGGAGGAGGGGCGGCAGGTCGGTGCCGGCGGCCAGGCGGTAGCCGCCGGCGTGACCGCGGGCGCTGTCCACGGGGTAGCCCAGCTCGCGGAGCCGGTCGACGTCGCGGCGGACGGTGCGGGCGGTCACCGAGAGGCGCTCGGCCAGGTCGGAGCCGGACCACTCCCGCCGGGTCTGCAGCAGGGACAGCAGGCGCAGCATCCGGGCGGTCATGTCGCTCGTCATGACATCCACTATGCCCGCGTCAAAGGACACCCTCTGTCCGGAAAGCCTCCTACTGTGGATCTGTCCGCACGAATAAAACGGGAGGTTCCCCATGAAAATCACTGTTCTCGGTACCGGCGGCGGCGCCCGCGCCCATATCGCCAAGCTCGCCGAGCTCGGCCACGAGGTCTACGTCGGCACCCGCGACCCCGAGGCCACCCTGGCCCGCACCGAACCGGACATGATGGGCAGCCCGCCCTTCGGCCAGTGGCTCGCCGACCACCCCGGCGTCCAGCTGCGCACCTTCGGCGACGCCGCGACGGCCTCCGACGGGATCGTCATCAACGGCATCGACGGCCACAACGCCGTCGCGGCCCTCACCGCCATCTCCGACCGGCTCGCAGGCAAGACGCTCATCGACTACGCCGTCCCGTTCATCTACCAGCACACCCCCGAGCACCCCTGGCCCACCCCGTGGGGGATCATGCCGAAGCTCGACCCGTGCGACACCGACAGCCTCGGCGAGCGGATCCAGCGCGCCCTGCCTGACACGAAGGTCGTCAAGTCCTTCGTCACCCAGGAGCAGACCACCGTCGTCGACCCCGGTTCCGTCGGTGGCGGCGACCACACGATGTTCGTCGCGGGCGACCACGCCGACGCCAAGCAGCAGGCCACCGAGCTGCTCAAGGACTACGGCTGGACCGACATCCTCGACGTCGGCCCGCTGGTCTGCGCCCGAGGCATGGAGATGTACGCGCACATGCACTCCGCCATCGGCTTCGGTCTCGGCCAGCAGTTCGGCGGCCACTTCGGCATCAAGGTCGTGCGTTGAGCCGAGCGGCCACCGGGCCCCGGCCCTGGGCGGGGTGAACCGCCTCGCCCGCCGTCCCCGCAGCACCCCTCAATCGCAAAGGGAAACGCCATGACCAGCACCACCGACCCCAAGCCCCTGGCAGGGCAGATCATCTGCCACGCTCTGTGGGCCCGGAACGGCCGTGAGCTCGCCGAGTTCTACGCCGCCGCCCTGGGCACCGAGGTCTCCCGGAGCTACCCCGACGGACAGGGCGACGACGTCGCCTTCGCCTTGTATGCCGGCGACGCGATGTACCTCTTCTACACGTCCGACTCCTTCAAGGCCCCTGACTGGCCCGAGGAGGAGCTGCCGTTCCACATGGACCTCGCGTTCGACGACGTGCGGGCAGCGGAAGAGCGGCTGCTGGAGCTGGGGGCCACCAAGCCGTCCCACCAGCCGGGCGGCAAGCACTGGACGGTGCTGCTCGACCCTTCCGGTCAGCCGTTCTGTATTCACGGCGCCCGCTGAAGCGGTTGGGGCCCGAGGCCGCCCGCGGTGTCAGCCGACCCGCTGGGCCAGCACCTGTCCCGGCCAGGCACCGGACAGGAATTGCTCGGTGGGGGTGAATCCGTTGCGCTCGTAGAACGCGACCAGTTCACCTCCGCCGCCCGCCCAGCAGTCGACCCGCAGCAGTTCCACGCCGGCCCGCCGGGTCTCCTCGGCGGCATGGGCCAGCAGCGCCGCGCCGATGCCCAGACCGGCGTACCGTCGGTCGGAAACCAGCAGCCGGACGTACCGCTCGGGTTCCTCGGCCGGTGCGATCGGCATCTGTGGGCTGGGCCCGGAGTCCAATACCAGGGCTCCGACAGGTGTTCCGTCCGACTCCGCGATGTACGGGGCATTCTCGGTCGTGTACCGCTCGACCCGTGCCATGCTACCGGGTCTCTGCGAATACGGTGTTGTGCCCCATTGCTCGGTGTTGCCGCGGTTGTTCATCCAGACCACCGCGGAGTCGAGCATGTCGAGAACGGCCGGTGCGTCGGCCGGGCTGCCTGGTCTGATCCGTATGTCACCCACGGGGAAGCAGCCACTCCTGGAGTTCGACGAGGTTCCCTTCGCACTGTATACGTGACAGGCGTGGGGTCTGATGTGTTCTCAGGCGGACGGCTTGGCGTTGGTGGCGGCCACCGCGGAGCGCAGGGTGCGGGCGATTTTGACGGCGTCGTCCACTGCCCAGATGTGGGTGAAGAACAGACGGGGTTCGTCGGTGAGACCGTGGTTGTGGAGGGAGATGACTTCGATTCCTCCGCGCCGCAGTGCTTTGAGGGCGTCCTGGACCTCGTCGGCGATCATGGCGAAGTCTCCGTTGAGTGCGGCTCTGCCGCCCCCCAGGGGCTGGAAGTTGAAGGCAGTGGTGGATGCCAGGCCGGGCGGCAGGACGCGGCCCATGTCGGTGATGGTCTCGCGGCGGATGAAGGTGCAGGTGTAGATGCCGCCGTTGCTGGTTCCTCTGGCGCCCAGCGCGGCGTCGATTCCGGCGGTGTCCAGGTCGATGGGCGGGGACGGAAGGGGCGGTGTCGCGGGCGGGGTACCGGTCTGGTCGAGGACCGTGCGCAGGCCGCGGGCGATGGCCCGGGGGTCCTGGCCCGCGTTGTGGATATGGGTCCACCAGACGTCGGGGGACTGGGCGAGCAGATGCTTGTGGATGGCGGTCTGTGTGAACCCCTGCGTGTGCAGGGCATCGGTCAGCTTCTGCAGGTCGTCCTCGGTGACCACCAGATCGCCCATGGCCATGGTGCTGCCGTCGCTGTAACGGACGAAGGACACGTGCGAACCCAGGGCAAGGCCTGGTGTGACGGTGATTCCACGGGAGACCACGTGGAGGTCGCCGCGCAGGAAGGGCGTGTGGTAGAAGGTGCCCCGGACCATGTTCCCCGGCCGGTCCAGAATCTTCGCGACCTCTTGCCAGTCCGCCAGCGTGGTGGGGACCGGCTCGACCAGCTTCCCGTTGTCCTTCTTCCCGCTGTCCTTCCCGCTGTCCTCTGCGGGCCCGCCGCAACCGGCGACTGTTCCGATGCCGGCCAGTACCGGCACCAGCGCGGCCCCGGCCAGCAGCCGCCTCCGCTCCACTCCAGGGCCTTGGCCCCCGTCCTGCTGCTGGCCGCTGTTCATGGCTTGAGCTCCTTCTCAGAGTGCAGCGGAAGCGGTGGCCTCGCGGTTCCTCGCGCTCAGTGGAAGTTGCGGAACAGCGGCTTCGCGCCCTTCTTGTCCAGGTTCAGATACCCGGACTCGTCCAGACGTAAAAAGGACCGGGGGGTGAACACACCATCGGGCCACTTGATGTCCGGACGCATTGCCCGCCTGTCGGACCCGCTCGGTTCCTTTCGGTATGGCCTGCTGTCTCTCGGCGACTTCTTCGCGCCCGGCGGCCCGCGGGTCACGGGGGTCGGCGTGAGACCGGGCCCGCACCGTGCAGGCAGCGAGTCAGACGGTCGCGCCAGGGGCGCGGAAGTAGTGGCCCTTGTCGAGGTCTTCCAGGAGGCCGGGATGCGTCGGCTTCCAGTCCAGCAGGTCGCGGGTCAGGGTGCTGGACACCGGGGCGTCGGCGGCGAGGAAGTGGCCCAGCCAGGCGAAGTGCTCGGCCGCGGCCTCAGGGGGCACCGAGGTCACCGGTAGGTCGAGGTGACGGCCTATCACCTCGGCGATGTCGCGGATCGCGACCCCCTCTTCCGCCGCTCCGTGCAGCACCGATCCGGCGGGTGCCTTCTCCACGGCCAGGCGGAACAGCCGTGCGACGTCCAGGCGGTGGGCGGCCGACCAGCGATTGGTGCCGTCGCCGATATATGCGGACACCCCCTTGGCTCGGGCGGTGGCGACCAGGGTCGTCATGAAGCCGTTGTCACCTTCGCCGTGGCAGGTGGGGGACAGCCGCACCACGGATGAGCGCACCCCGCGTGCGGCGAGGGCCAGGGCGGCCTGGGCGGTGGCCGCCCGCATCGAGATCGGGGAGCCGTCGGCCGTGGGCACGTCCTGCTCGGTCGCAGGGTGCCCCGGCTTGAGGCCGACCACGCCGGAGGCGAGGACGAAGGGGCGGTCGGTGCCCGCGAGCGCGTCGCAGAACGTGTCGACAGCGCGGCGATCGGCCTCGACGGCGCCCTGGAAGTCGCCGGAGAAGGCGATGTCGTGCTTGAAGGCGAGGTGGATCACTCCGTCCGACGCGGCGGCCGCGTCCCGCAGGACGCCGAGGTCGTCGATGTCGCCGCGGACGACCTCCGCCCCGGCCGCGGAGAGCGCGGCGGCGGAGGCGTCGGAACGGGCGAGCCCGGTCACCCGGTGGCCGGCGTCGGTGAGTTCGGGAACGACGGCGGAACCGATCCAGCCGGAAGCGCCGGTCACGAAGATGCGCATGGGAGAACTCCGAACTGTCGATGTCAGTTACTGTCATCGACGCTACACCCGATGTCAGCTCCTGTCATCACGTAGAATCCGCGCATGGGACGATGGGAGCCGGACGCGCGCGGGCGCTTGGCGGAAGCGGCGTTGGAGCTCTACAGCGAGCGGGGGTACGAGCAGACCACCGTGGCGGAGATCGCCGGCCGGGCGGGGCTCACGGAGCGGACCTTCTTCCGGCACTACGCCGACAAGCGCGAGGTGCTGTTCTCCGGATCGGCCGAACTGCGGGAGTCGTTCGTACGGGCCGTGGCGGACGCTCCGGAGTCGGCGGCGCCGATGGACGCGCTGGCCGCGGGACTCGACGCGATGTCTGAAATGTTCGCCGGCCGCCGGGAGTTCGCGCGCGAGCGGCAGGCGGTGATCACGGCGAACGCGGAGCTCAAGGAGCGCGAGCTCATCAAGCTGGCCTCGATCGCCGCCTCGCTCACCGACGCCCTGCGGGGTCGCGGCGTGGCGGAGCCGGGGGCGAGCCTGCTCGCCGAGGTGGGCGTCGCCGTCTTCAAGGTCGGTTTCGAACGCTGGATCGCGGCGGGCGAGAAGCGGCAGCTGGCACAGGTGATGCGGGAATCGCTGACCGAGCTCAAGGCCATGACCGGAGGCGGGTGAGGGGGCACGGCCGCTTGCCCTGCGCCGTGATCTCCCCCGGGGCCTACGTCCCGGTGCGTGTCCCCCCAGACGTCGGCAGAGCCTCGTAAAACAACATAACCGCAGGTCAGAGGCGTTTTTCAGGGTGCGCTGATATCCTCGTCCCATGACCCCCGAAGAACTCGCCACCCTCGGGCACCTGCGCCGGGCGCGGGATCTCATCGACCGGGAGTACGCGCGGCCGCTCGACGTGCCGACGATCGCCCGGCACGCGCTCATGTCTCCGGCGCACTTCTCGCGGCAGTTCCGGGCGGCCTACGGAGAGACCCCGTACAGCTATCTCATGACCCGCCGGATCGAGCGGGCGATGGCTCTGCTGCGCGCCGGCATGAGCGTGACCGACGCGTGCATGACGGTCGGCTGTACCTCCCTCGGCTCGTTCAGCTCGCGGTTCACCGAACTCGTGGGGGAGACGCCGAGCGCGTACCGCACGCGGGAGCACCCCGCCGTGACGGCGATGCCCGCGTGTGTGGCCAAGGTGCGCACCCGCCCGACCAGAGAGAAGCCGAGCAGGATCGGAGAAGCGGCCCGGGAAGACGCCGCCTAACGTTGGCGGCATGACCATCGCACTCCAGTACTGCCACATCACCGTCAACGACCCGGACGAGTCGCTCGGCTTCTACCGCGACGCACTCGGCCTCGAGGTGCGCAACGATGTCGCTTCCGGCGGATTCCGCTGGGTCACCCTCGGCAGCCCGGACCAGCCGGGTCTCGAGATCGTGCTCTCGGAGCCGCACGCCGGCCGGCCCAAGGCCGACGGCGACGCGCTGCAGGAGCTGCTCACCAAGGGCGTCCTGCCGAACATCGTCTTCCGTACCGACGACCTCGACGCGGCCTTCGAGAAGGTACGGGCGTCGGGCGCGGAGGTGCTCCAGGAGCCCATGGCCCAGCCCTGGGGACCGCGCGACTGCGCCTTCCGTGACCCCTCGGGCAACATGGTGCGGATCTCGCAGGCGCCTTCCGCATAGCCGCCCGCAGCCCGGCCCGATCATGCCGCGCCGCGGCCGGTGCCGTGCGGCACCCCGTCCCGCAGATGGAGAGACGATGAGCAAGGCCCGGAAGACGGACACGCGGTCGCCCGCGCCGCACGTCGCCGACAGTCATGATCTGATCCGCGTGCACGGAGCGCGCGAGAACAACCTCAAGGGCGTCAGCGTCGAGATCCCGAAGCGCCGCCTGACGGTGTTCACCGGTGTCTCGGGCTCGGGCAAGAGCTCGCTGGTGTTCGACACGATCGCCGCCGAGTCGCAGCGGCTGATCAACGAGACGTACAGTGCCTTCGTCCAGGGCTTCATGCCGACTCTGGCCCGGCCCGACGTCGACGTCCTCGACGGGCTGACCACCGTGATCACCGTCGACCAGCAGCGGATGGGCGCCGACCCCCGCTCCACGGTCGGCACCGCCACCGACGCCAACGCGATGCTGCGCATCCTCTTCAGCCGGCTCGGCAAGCCGCACATCGGCCCGCCCAGCGCGTACGCCTTCAACGTCCCCTCGGTCCGGGCGGCCGGTGCGATGACCGTCGAGCGCGGGAACAGGAAGGCGGTCAAGGTCACCTACGACCGCACCGGCGGCATGTGCCCGCGCTGTGAGGGCCGCGGCGCGGTCTCCGACATCGACCTCGCCCAGCTCTACGACGACTCCAAGTCGCTCGCGGAGGGCGCGCTGACCATCCCCGGCTACACGGCAGGCGGCTGGAACTACCGGCTCTACAGCGAGTCCGGCTTCGTCGACGCGGACAAGCCGATCCGCGAGTACACCAAGCGGGAACTGCGCGACTTCCTCCATCACGAGCCGACCAGGATGAAGATCGCGGGCATCAACATGACCTACGAAGGTCTGATCCCGCGGATCCAGAGGTCGATGCTTGCCAAGGACAAGGAGGCGATGCAGCCGCACATCCGGGCCTTCGTCGAGCGGGCGGTCACCTTCGCCACCTGCCCCGAGTGCGACGGCACCCGGCTCAGTGAGGGCGCCCGGGCGTCGAAGATCAAGCGGGTCAGCATCGCGGACGCCTGCGCGATGCAGATCAGCGATCTCGCCGCATGGGTGCGGGGGCTCAAGGAGCCGTCGGTGGCGCCGCTGCTGGAGAAACTGCGGCACACCTGCGACTCGTTCGTGGAGATCGGCCTCGGCTACCTCTCGCTCGACCGGCCGTCGGGCACACTGTCCGGCGGTGAGGCGCAGCGCGTCAAGATGATCGGCCATCTCGGCTCCTCGCTCACCGATGTCACCTATGTCTTCGACGAGCCCACCACGGGCCTGCACCCCCACGACATCCGGCGGATGAACGACCTGCTGCTGAGGCTGCGGGACAAGGGCAACACGGTGCTCGTCGTGGAGCACAAGCCGGAGATGATCGCGATCGCCGACCACGTCGTCGATCTCGGCCCCGGCGCCGGTACGGCGGGCGGCGGTGTCTGCTTCGAGGGCACCGTCGAGGGGCTGCGGTCCAGTGACACTGTCACCGGCCGCCACCTCGACGACCGCGCCATCCTCAAGGAGGCGGTACGCGAGCCCACGGGTGTGCTGGCGGTCCGCGGCGCGACGACACACAACCTGCGCGACGTCGACGTCGACATCCCGCTCGGCGTACTGACCGTCGTCACGGGCGTCGCCGGTTCCGGCAAGAGCTCGCTCGTGCACGGGTCGATCCCCGCCGGAGAGGGTGTGGTGTCGGTCGATCAGAGCCCCATCCGCGGCTCGCGGCGGAGCAACCCGGCTACGTACACCGGACTGCTCGAACCGATCCGCAAGGCGTTCGCGAAGGCCAACGGTGTGAAGCCGGCGCTGTTCAGCGCCAACTCCGAGGGCGCCTGCCCCACTTGCAACGGCGCCGGCGTCATCTACACCGACCTGGCGATGATGGCCGGTGTCTCCACCACATGCGAGGACTGCGAGGGGAAGCGGTTCGACGCCTCGGTGCTGGAGTACCACCTCGGTGGGCGCGACATCAGCGAGGTGCTCGCGATGCCGGTGACGGAGGCCGAGGAGTTCTTCGGCGCGGGCGAGGCGCGGACGCCGGCCGCGCACAAGATCCTTGAGCGGCTGGCCGACGTGGGGCTCGGCTACCTCACCCTCGGCCAGCCGCTCACCACGCTCTCCGGCGGCGAGCGGCAGCGGCTCAAGCTCGCCACGCACATGGCCGAGAAGGGCGGCGTCTACGTCCTCGACGAGCCGACCGCCGGTCTCCACCTCGCCGACGTCGAGCAACTGCTCGGCCTGCTCGACCGGCTGGTCGACTCCGGCAAGTCGGTCATCGTGGTCGAGCACCACCAGGCGGTCATGGCCCACGCGGACTGGATCATCGACCTCGGCCCGGGCGCCGGCCACGAGGGTGGCCGGCTCGTCTTCGAGGGCACACCGGCCGATCTCGTCGCCGCTCGCTCCACTCTCACCGGCGAGCACCTGGCGGACTACGTCGGTGCCTGACGTGTGCGGTACGAAGCCGGCAGAGGTCGTTCCAGCAGGTCTCGCCGTCCTGCGCGGGGTCAGGCGAAGCCCGTGGCCACATCGGCGATGTGTGCCAGTCGCGTGGCCGTGCCGGTGGGCAATCCCGACAGCCGCAGAGCATCGAGGGATTCGCGGCGGCGGGCTGCGATCATCTGCTCGACCTCGTAGCGGGCGCCGGTCGCGGTGAAGATCTCCCGTATGCGCAGGGCATCTTCATCGGTGATGTCACCCTTGCCGACCGCAGCGCGCAGTACGCCACGCTCGCCAGGGGTGGCGCGCTGCCAGGCCACGGCGAGCAGCACGGTGTGCCGGCCTTCCCGCAGGTCGTCCAGGACGGGCTTGCCGGTGGTGGCCGGGGCGCCGAAGACGCCCAGGAGGTCGTCGCGTAGCTGGAACGCTTCGCCCAGAGGACGAGCGAAGGCGGACAGCGTTTCGAGGACGTCGAGGGAGGCGCCGGCCAGCGTCGCACCGACGTGCAAGGGGTGTTCGCAGGTGTAACTGCCGGTCTTGTGGCGGGCGATGCGCAGGGCCGCGTCGAAGCGGGGCACCGCGCCGGTGGCGGTGATGTCGAGGTACTGCCCGTACAGCACCTTCTCCCGCATGCTGTCGATCAGCGGCAGGACACGTAAGAGCTGGTCAGCGGCAAGGCCGGCGGTGTGGAAGAGCTCGTCCGACCAGGTCAGGGCGAGGTTCCCGATCAGGATCGCCGCGCCGGCGCCCACATGCTCGGCGTCCGCCGCGCTCCGGGCGGCTCCCTGACGGCCGGCCAGGAGCCGGTGGAGGGCCGGGCGGCCGCGGCGGGTGGCCGAGCGGTCCATGATGTCGTCGTGGATGAGGGCGAAGGCGTGGAACAGCTCGAGTGAGGCCGCTGCCCGCACCACCGGGGCCGGGGTGGGCCCGCTGCCGGCCCCGGCGCACCAGCCGGCCACGCACAGCTCGGGCCCGATGCGTCTGCCGCCGCTGCCGCGGATGAAGTCGCGCAACGCCTGGGTGGCCTCGACGGGCAGGCAGCGCTCCTCGGCGTCGAGAACCTTGGACGCCAGGAAGTTGCCCAGGCAGACATCGACTGCTTCTCCGCTCGCAGCCGTGTCCGGAGGAGCGCTTGTAGCCAGGACTTCGTTCACCGATCGGTCCACCTCTCGACGGGGGTGTCCGTGCAGCTACCGGAGTGCCGTCCGAACAAGCGTCCCCAGCATCGGGCAGGGCGGCACGCCTGCCCAGGGCTCTTTGAGCCAGTCGGCATGACGAGGCCCGCACGCTTCCGGTACTGCGGCGCCCCGACGTGGCGATCGGCTGCCGGGACAGTCGCGTGGCAGGGTAGGGAGTCATGTGCGGCCGATACGTCTCCACTCGCAGCCCGCAGGATCTGGCCGGGCTGTTCGAGGTCACCCGCTGGGATCCGCGGGAAACCCTCGCGCCGAGCTGGAACGTGGCTCCGACCGATCAGGTGTGGTCCGTGCTGGACCGCCCCGAGCGTGCGACGGGCGAGGTGGTGCGGCAGCTGAGGCCACTGCGCTGGGGGCTGGTGCCGTCGTGGGCGAAGAGCGTGGACGTGGGGGCGAAGATGATCAACGCGCGGGTGGAGACCGTCGGGGAGAAGCCCGCCTACCGCCGGGCGTTCGCCAAGCGCCGCTGCCTCCTGCCCGCGGACGGCTTCTACGAGTGGCAGACGGCCTCGGCCACCGGCAAGGCCAAGACGTACAAGCAGCCCTACTTCATCAGCCCGGAGGACGGCGGGGTGATGGCGATGGCGGGTCTGTACGAGTTCTGGCGTGACTCCGCGGTGGCGGCGGACGACGACCCGGCGGCCTGGTGGACGACCTGCACGATCATCACCACCGAGGCCACCGACGCGGCCGGGCGCATCCACCCCCGCATGCCGCTGGCCGTCGCCCCGGCCGACTGGGACACCTGGCTCGACCCCGCGCACCAGGACCCGGACGAGCTCCGCGCCCTGCTGACCGCACCCGCCGACGGCCACCTGGATGCCCGCGCGGTGTCGACGGCCGTCAACAGCGTGCGCAACAACGGGCCGCAGCTCCTGGACGACGCGGCCGGCGATCAGGCCGGCGGCTGAGTGACCGAAAGGGATGGCGGTGGCCGCTGCCTGACCGTGTCCGAAACTTTTCGGTCACATTGCAGGGCCCGGACTGGTGAAAACGGAACCCATCCCTGGTCCACGGCCCCGAGCCGGTGAGCTGTGCGGTACGCAACTCCCTTGGCGCAAATGGTGGTTGCTGTCGGCCGCGGTCGCGTCTGGCCGATTCGCTCCCGCGGGGGTCGACGCGTCACACGTGGTCTCCCTAGCTTGCTGGTGGCCGGATCGCATCGTGAGGGTCCGGCAACGGAAGTGCACGGCAGCACCTCAAGGGGGACCATGCGTAAGGTGAATGCACGTCGGTATGCGGTCGCCTCGGCGGCCCTCGGTCTCGCGGCCGGGCTGTTCGCGGCGGCGCCGGCCTCCGCGACGGCAGCGGCGCCCTCCGCTCATGGCTCGTCCGGGGACGTGGAGTTCTCCGTCTTCGACAACGGATCCGGAATTCCGAGAGATTCCTCGTTCCGGCTGGCCGACCTGGGCCGGCACGGGATTCCGGATTCCGCGGTGAAGCAGCTCGGCGCCGGGAAGACACCCCGTACCGCCGGGACGGAGAGCGAAATGCTCAGCGGCCCCGACGACCTGGTGGGGCAGTGGAAGGACCGCGACGGCTGGACCGTCTACATGCGGCGGGGGTACTACGACCCCGCCAGGGACAAGGGCTTCGGGCTCACCAAAATAGAACAGAAGCACAACCTCACCATGAAGGCCGTCGAAGCCACCACGAAGTACCCGCGCCCGGGAGCCGCGGGGAAGCAGAAGTTCGCCGGGTATCCGGACACCTGGAACTACTTCACCGACGTGCTGCACGTGAAGTGCAGCGGCTGGTGGATCTTCAAGACCTGCCGCGTCGACCAGGTCCAGGCCGTCCGCGCGGGAGTAGACTTCAGCGCCAAAATCCCGATGCTGCCCAAGGGTGTCATCACCGCCTACTGCGAGGGCGTGCAGGGGCGTTGTCCCGACTGGGTCAAGAACGCCATCAACATCTGATCCACCCGCCAGGAGGGCCCTCCCGATGAGCCGACGTCCCATCCGGCCGTCCCGCACACTGCCCGCGGCCGAGTGGTGGGCGCCGTTGCTCGTCGACCTGGGTGCCGTTCAGCGCGGGAGCGCCGAACTCGGCCTGTGCGTCCGGAACGTCGACCTCACCACCGGCCGCGCACAGGTGACCGTGCAATGGCCCGGCGTCCCCGCCGCCCCCCTCCTGCCCGACCCCGAGGCCGGCCGCGACGCGCTTCTGCAGTCGATCGCCGCGGTCGGCCCCGCCCGGCTCGCCGACGACGAGCCGGCGGACTCCACGTCCTCACCGCTCGCCGGCCACGGTTGGCTGCTCGACGAGCTCGGGCGGCGGAGCGACGCCTGGTACGCGTATCTCGCCGAACCGGTCGAGCTGCTCCGAGTGGAGACCGACGGCTGGCGGACCACGGACGTCGCCGTGGGACGCACCTCGCGCGGAGACGTGGTGGAGGTCCGTGTCCCGCTTGCCGGGCTGGGGGCCGACGGCATGGACGTCGGCCTCACCTACACCATCGTCGAGCGCGCCGTGACCGTCGTGGCACACGGCCTCCGGCCGTCCGGCTCGGTGCAGGGCCGGCCCACCTTCTCCACCGGCCTTCCGGGCGACGAATCAGGCTAGAGCCCGGCCGGGCCACCCCGGGGCCGTCGCGGGTGATTGACTACGCCGCATGGATCTCGCGCGGATATCCCCTGTACGCACGGACGACCTCCCGGGCCGTTCCGTCCGGTGTCACCTCGCCCGGTGGGGCGGTCTGTCATGAGCGACGGTGGTGTGCCGCCGGAGCCCTACGGGTCCGCGCCTCCGATCGACCCCGAACTGCGGGACGCGCTGGCAGCTTTGGGGGAAGGGGCGAGGGAGCCGCTCACCCCCGAGAACCTCGCCGCCCGGCAGGAGCGGGACGCCGCGGCCCGGCCCAGGCCGACGCTCCGCGACCTCCGGGCCGACGGCCGGTTCGAGGTGGACGAGCTGCGCGTGCCGGGAGCGCCGGACGGGCCGGACATCACGCTCGTGAGCGCACGGCCCGCCGGGGTCGCGGGCCCGTTGCCGCTGCTGTACTACATGCACGGCGGCGGAATGATCATGGGCAACGCGTGGTCCGTACTCCCGCAGCTGCTGCGGCAATGGGCTCTCCCGCTGGAACTGGCCGTCATCTCCGTCGAGTACCGGCTGGCGCCCAGGACGCGCTACCCCGGCCCGGTGGAGGACTGCTACGCCGGGCTCCTCTGGGCAGCCGAGCACGCGGCCGAACTGGGCATCGACGCGCGTCGCATCGCCATCGGCGGAAAGAGCGCCGGCGGCGGGCTCGCCGCCGCTCTCGCCCTGCTCACCCGTGACCGGGGCGGGCCCACCCCGATCGGGCAACTGCTCCTGTGCCCGATGCTCGACGACCGCAACGACACTTTCTCCAGCCACCAGATGGCCGGCATCGACCCCTGGGACCGGGTCTCCAGCGCCACCGCGTGGCAGGCTCTGCTGGGCGACCGCTACGGCGCCGCGGACCTGCCGCCCTACGCGGCACCGGCCCGCGCCACGGATCTGTCCGAGCTGCCTCCGGCGTACATCGAGGTCGGGTCGGCCGAGACTCTCAGGGACGAGGCCGTGGCTTACGCCAATGCGCTCTGGCGGGCCGGTGGACAGGCCGAACTGCACGTATGGCCCGGGGCCTTCCACGGCTTCGACACCCTCGCCCCAGGGGCAGCCATCAGCCAGGACGCGCGCGAGGCCCGTACCCGCTGGCTTCGGCGCCTCCTCATGCGGTAGAGCGAGGGCCGAGCCGGTGCGGCGGGCCGGGGGCGGGACTTCCGCTCAACGTCGCCCCCACGCCGCCGAAGTCAGCAACGGCCGAGGAAGTCGAGTACGAGCGGTGTGGCAATGGCGCGGAACTCCTCGAAGTAGGCGTGCCGCGCCTGAGGGATGATCACCATCGAGGCCCCGGGGATGCGGTCCGCGAGCAGGTGGGCGTTCGCGGTGGGGTTGAGGAGGTCGTCGCCGCCGTGCAGCACCAGCGTGGGAGCCTCGATTCCGGGCAGTGCGTCCCACATGTCGTGCCGGTTGCTCGCGGTCAGGTGCTGCCGTCGCGCACGGGCCGACATGGTGGGGTCGCCCAGGGTGCCGTACGGGCCGGGGTGGGTCGCCAGCCATGCGGGGGTGTACATCAGTTGAAGCAGCGCCTGCCGCACCGCGGCGGGGTCCGGGCCGGCCAGCGAGCGGCGGACCTCGTCGCCGCGTTCGACGCTGTGGTGCCCGCCGGGTGAGGTGCAGCCGAGCACCAGTGAGCGGACGCGCCGGGGGTGGTGAACGGCCAGGCTCTGGGCCACGCGTCCGCCCATGGACGTGCCGTAGACGTCCGCGCGGTCGATGCCGAGCTCGTCGAGCACGGCGATCACGTCCTCCGCGAACTGTTGGGTGGACGACGGCGTTTCGGGGGCGTCGCTCGCGCCGGTGCCTCGGTAGTCGATCGTGATGGTGCTGCGGGTGGCGTGGAAATCCTCCCGTATTCCGTCCCACCACCGGTGGCTGTTCGCCTGACCGGCGAGCAGGACGAGCGGGGCTCCGTCGCCCTGGAGCTGATAGGCGATGCGCACCCCGTCAGGGGTCGTGGCGTACGGCACTGCGAGTCCTTTCGAGTCGGCACGGATGGTCGGCGTCCGCTGACCCTCACGCGTACATCATCTACGGCGGCAGGCTGGACCACCCCCGGGCCAGGAACGCACGTCAGCCGCGTCGGAAGGCGCGGCGGTAGGCAGTAGGGGTGGTGCCCACGCTGTCATGGAAGCGGGCGCGCAGGTTGGTGCCGCTGCCCAGTCCGCATTGGGCGGCGATCTGCTCGACGCCGAGGTCGGTGACTTCGAGGAGCTCCCTGGCGTGGTTCACACGAGCGGTGAGCAGCCACTGATGAGGGGTGACGCCGGTTTCCTGACGCCACATGCGTACGAGGGTGCGGGTGGAGACGCGTGCGTGCCGGGCGAGGACGTCGAGGGTGAGGGTGTCGTCGAGGCGGCGCAGCGCCCAGTCGCGCGTGTCCGTGAGTGTGTGTGCCGTGGGGGCGGGCAGGCTCCGCACGATGTACTGGGACTGGCCGCCCTCGCGATGGGGTGCGGCGACGAGTTCGCGGGCTATCCCGTTGGCGACGGACGAGCCGAGATCCTTGCGGACGATGTACAGACACAGGTCGATGCCCGCCGTGACCCCGGCCGAGGTCAGCAGCGGATCGTCGTCGATGTACAGGACGTGCCTGTCGACGCGCAGGGAGGGGTAGAGCTCTTCGAGGTCGTCGGCGCTGGCCCAATGAGTGGTCACCGTACGGCCGTCGAGGAGTCCGGCGGCGGCGAGGGCGAAGGCGCCGGTGCAGATGGACGCGATCCGCGCACCCCGGCTGAAGGCCATCTTCAGGGCTGTCGTGACCTCCGGTTGTGGGGCGCATCGGTAGTCCCAGTAGCCCGGGACGACGATCGTGTCCGCGCGGCTCAACGCCGTCAGGCCGGCGGTGGCACTGATGGTGAAGCCGGTGCTGGTGGTGACGCTGCCGCGGGTGGCTCCGCAGACGGTCAGCTCGTAGGGCGTGTCGGGTCGCGGATTGAAGATCTGGGTGGGGATCCCCAGGTCGATCGGGAGAACGCCCGGCAGCGCCAGGACGGCGACGCGGTGAGAAGCCATGCCACGAATGTTACGGACGCGGTTTTCGGTACCTGTGCCGCTGTCCCGAAAGTTACGAGCCGTGGCACAGGAGCCAGTGGCCGGCGGGCTGATCGCGGACGACGATCGAGTGCATGAGCAGCACGGTCTCGGGGCCGTGGCTCACGTCGGTGCGACGCGAGAGGGCGTCCGGCACCGGCCTACGCAAGGACACGACCGCCATGACCACGAACGCTCCCACCGGCCGGTACTTCGACGTCGAGGAGGGCCAGGTCTATGCCCACGTCCGCGAAGGGGACGGGCCGGCCCTGGTCTTCCTGCATTACTGGGGCGGCTCCCACCGCACGTGGAGGCCGGTGATCGAGAGGATCGGCCCGTCGCATGCCTTCGTGGCCCACGACCACCGCGGGTGGGGAGAGTCGACCGGTGTGCCGGGTCCGTACGGCATGGAGCAGCTCGCCGACGACGCGCAACGTGTCATCGAGTCGCTGGAATGCACCGACTACGTCGTCGTCGGCCACTCGATGGGCGGCAAGGCCGCCCAGGTGCTCGCCGCGCGCCGCCCGTGGTCTCGCTCGTAGAGGGTGCTGTGTCGTTTGGCGGTTCTGCCCGCGTCGTGGCGGGTGGCGGGATTCCGGTTCCTGGAGCCGGGCGGTCGTCCGGGGCCGGAGCAGCTGAGTTCGGGCACACGGGCTGGGCAGGGAAGGTGGGGGACGGAGGTGTCGGAACCCGCGCGGGACACGGGTCGGCGCGAGGATGGCACCGGGGCGGGTGGCCTTCTCCCAGGGCTTGCGGCGGTCGGTCGTAGCCCGTGTCCATCACCACCAGGACGTCTCTGTCGCCGGGCTGTTCCCGGCTGGCCGAGGAGTGCTCTCCCGTCATCGCCGGGAAGCGTGCGTGTCCTTCGCCCTCTCGCAGCGTTAATCATGATTATGAAGATCCGAAATTTCGCTGTCCTGCTTGCGGCTTGTCTGCTGCCGAGTGCTCCCGTGCACGCCGCTGACCGATCCGGGTTCCAAGCCCAGGCGCCGCTGGCAGCTCTTGGCGGTACCGCCTGGCGCGACGAGAATCGGAACGGCGTGCTTGACGGCGGCGAACCGGGTGTGCCCAACGTGGCGGTAACCGTCCTGGACCGGCAAGGCGCCGTTGCGCATCGGGCGACGACGGGTTCTGATGGCCGGTGGCTGGTCATCGATGTGTCTTTCGATAGCAGCTACCGGGTGTGCTTCGACGCCGGGCCCGGTCTCACGCCCACCGTTCAGGACGCACCCGGCTCAACACGCGAAAATGCATCCCGTATCGACAGCACTGGCTGTACCGCGATGATGTCTGTGACCGCCGGTCAAGTGGACCTGCACATTTCCGCTGGCTACATCGTCGGGTAGCAGCCAGGACCCCGCTTTGCCTGTGTATGGCGCGGGCAGCCACGACTCAAGGAATGCGGTTTCTTGTCCTTCAGTGACCATCCAACACACAGCGTGATGGATGGTCACTGGGTTGGGTGATCGCCGGGCATTGAGGCGACCTTCTTGGTTCTGAACTCTGCTACGAGATGAAGGTGTTCACAAGAAAGGCCGTGGAATGAGGGTGCTGGAACGGGGTGACGTACGGGACGCGTTCGTGGAGCTGTCACGCTTTCGGACGGGCTTCTACGGGTGTCTGTCCAGGCGGGCGGATGCGTTCTTCGAACTGGCTGACGCGCTGCTGTGCGCGGACGGGCCAACTCGGACGCCTGTGGAGCTGTCGCTGTTCCCCGAGCACCAGCGCGGCTACGGTTCTCTGTACGGGGCCTTGAACCACGGCCGTCTCGATATCGATGTCTTACGCGACCTGCTGATATCCCTGCCCATGCCACGGTTCGGCGGGCGGATCGTGCTCACCGTGGACGTCTCTCCGTGGCTGCGCTCGAACGCGGCCTGTTCGCCGGAGCGGCTGTTCTGCCACGTCCACGGCCGCTCCAAAGCGGCCGCGCAGATCATCCCGGGCTGGCCCTACTCCTTCGTCGCCGCGCTCACCCCAGACCGCACCTCATGGACCGCGGTGCTGGACACGGTCCGTCTCGGACCCGAAGACGATGCGATCGCGGTGACCGCCCACCAGCTCCGGCAGGTCGTGGAACGCCTGGTCCGTGCGGGCCAGTGGAGCGACGGGGACCAGGACATGCTGGTGGTGATGGACGCCGGCTACGACGTGATGCGCCTGGCCTGGCTCCTGTCCGACCTCCCGGTTGAGCTGGTCGGACGCCTGCGCTCCGACCGGGTCCTGCGGCTGCCGAAGCCGCCGCGCGTTTACGAGCCGAGGGGCGGCCGGCCACCCAAGCACGGACCGGAGTTCCGCCTGGCGAAGCCGGAGACCTGGCCCGAGCCCGCCGTGGTGACCCTGAACGACACACCCCGCTACGGCAAGGCCGAGGCCCGCGCGTGGGACCGGGTCCACCCCCGGCTCACCCACCACTCGGCCTGGATCGACCTGGACGGCGAACTCCCCCTGGTCGAGGGCACGCTGATCCGCCTCAAAGTCGATCACCTGCCTGGTGACCGTGACGCACCACCCGTCTGGCTGTGGTCCTCCGCCACCGGAGTGAGGCCGGCCGACGTTGACTTCATCTGGTCGTGCTACCTGCGGAGATTCGACCTGGAGCACATATTCCGCCTGTTCAAGCAGTCCCTGGGCTGGGCCCGGCCGCGGCTACGCAACCCGCAGGCGGCCGACGTGGATCGTCATCGTCGCGCACACCCAGCTTCGCCTCGCCGTCCCTCTCGCCACCGACCAGCGCAAGCCCTGGGAGAAGATCACCCGCACCGGCACCGCGCTCACTCCGACCCGCGTCCGGCGGGGGTTCAGGAACATCCGCCCCCGCCTCGGCAGTCCGGCCCGTGCACCCAAACCCACCCGGCCGGGACCAGGACGGCCATCCGGCTCCAAGAACCGGCACCCCGCCACCCGCTACGACGTGGGCAAGACCGTCAAACGCCCTGAGACACTCGTCGCTCTGCGTGACAGCCGACGATAAGGAACAAGCTCAGCTTGTTGTCCAATGCCTCCGTCGCTTCAGTCCGAGAGCCCTCACGAGTGAGCTTGAGCCACATCAGCGCCTCGGGGTAATTCCTCCTGATCATCAAGGCCCTCACGTGTCGGAGACAAGCTCGGCCAGGTGGTGCAGCGAGTTGGGGAGATGCTCAGGGCCGAACGGCGGGAACCGGAGGTACTCCCGGATGGACTGCGGCACCGCCGACCAGTCGTAGGTGAGCGTTACTTCGGTTTCGGACGGACCGATCGGCGCGAGGTCGTAACGCCACATCCAGCCGCCGAACTCCAGGTGACCGCCGCCCTTGTCCTGCCCCGTCAACCAGCCGATGGCGCGCGGCGGGTCGAGCACCTGGACCTTGTTGACCACCTGATAGTCACCATCCGGATGGTTGGCGTGATACATGTCCATCCGGAAAACCTGTCCCACCTCGGTCAGCGGCGCCCGGTCGACAGCTTCCTGAACCCAGCCGGTGCCGTCGATCGCGGAATGGGTCGTCGGGTCGGCCAGCACGGCGAACACCTGCGCGGCGGGCGCAGCGACAGTCAGGGTGGCGCTCACGTTCTCCTGCTCCACGGTGTGCACGCTCCTTCATTTCACGTTTCGAGGGCCGGGAAGGCAGTCTCACTCATCCACATCGTGCGACACGCCACCGCGATCGGACCGTGACCGGCACTCGTCGTGGCGCACTGTCTCCTCTTCGCGCCGTGCGGGGAGCGGATGCTTCGGTCCGGGCGGGCTTCCTCTACGAACCCTCGGCCGGCACGGCCGGAAGCGGCAGGATGACCTCCTACCCGCGCGGCGTCGTCATGCCGGCACCTTGTCCAGGAAACCGCGCACGTCCTGGATCCGGCCTGACTCGTCCAGCACCAGGACGTCGAATCCGATCACCAGCGGCTCGGCTCCCTCCGGACCCAGGCCCCAGCGGAACCGCACCTGGCGATGGTGGGCGTCGGCCTCGCCGACCTGCGTGAACACAAACCCCGGAAACTGCGCCTGGACGCCGTCGACGACCGCGGCGATCCCCTCGTGGCCGGAGACCTCGGCCACCGGATCGGTGTAGGCCGCTTCGGCCGACCAATGCTCGGAGAGCAACGCCGCTCGCTCGTCCCCGGCCGCGTTCCAGGTGGCCAGGTACTGCTGGACGATGTCCTTCATGTTCATTTCTCCCGTTCGGCTCGATCGGCTGATGTCCGGAATCCTGGCCCGGGCCGCACGTCCGATCCATGACCTCACAGGTCATGGCACTCCGGACACGGCCCCTTAGACTCACGGACATGACCATTGCAGCCGAAGTCCCGTCTGTCGGCGCACTGCTGCGGACCTGGCGTGAACGACGCCGCTTCAGCCAGCAGGAGCTGTCCAACCGGTCGCGGGTCTCCACCCGGCACCTCAGCCGGGTGGAGACCGGCAAGGCGCACCCGACACCGGAGATGCTCATGCACCTCTCCGACAACCTGGATGTGCCGCTGCGGGATCGCAACCGGCTCCTGCTGGCCGCCGACTACGCGCCGCGCTATCGGCAATCGGGCGGAGTGGGGCAGCCATCTGCTGCGGCAGGTGAGCCATCGTGCCGACCGCACCCATGACCAGCGCCACCACGAGCTGGCCGCGGAGATCGCCGGGTACCTCGACGAACCCGATGCCGCCACCCTCCTCACGGGCCCGGTGATCACCCTCGAAATCGATGTGGACGGCACCCCGCTCCGGTTCTTCAGCACCTCCGCCACTCTCAGCACCGCCACCGATGCCGCCCTGGAAGGGCTGCATCTGGAGACGTTCCTGCCGGCCGACGAGGAGACCCGACGCCGGTTCGATCAGCGGTAGACCAGGCCAGAGGACTCCCGCCGGTTCGTCCTGTCCATTACCCCGGTCAGCCGCGCACGTGAAGTCCGAAACCCGTGCGGCCCGCGGGCTCCAGGCCCTCCTTCAGGTGCAGCGAGGGGATCTCGTAGTCTCCGAAGTTCTGCCGCCGGAACGCGATCGGCTCGGTCGACTCCAGGGTGAGCAGGCGCTGTTCCCAGGCCTTGGCGACGTCCGGGTAGTTCTCGCCGGTCATCCGGTCGGTGCCGTACAGCACGAACGGTGGCAGTGCCTCGATGCCCGGGTAGTAGAGGATGCCGTGGTGGATCGGGAACAGCAGGTCGTCGATGGGGCCGTTGATGCCGCGAGCCGAGTAATGCGACTCCAGGCCGCCGACGGTCACCGACAGCAGAGCTTTCCTGCCCGCGAGGGTTCCCTCGCCGTAACGCTCGCCGTACCTGGTGTCGTTGTGCTCGCCGACGCCGTACGCGAAGTGGTAGGTGAACACCCGGTCCACCCAGCCCTTGAGGATCGCGGGCATGGTGTACCACCACAGCGGGAACTGGAAGATGATGGTGTCGGCCCACAGCAGCTTCTCCTGTTCGGCGAGGACGTCGGGGGTGAGCGTCCCGGCGTCGAAGGCCCGGCCCGAGTCCCGGGCGACCCTCAGCGGAGTCGAGGCCGCGGGGCCGTAGTCCGCGGCGTCCACGACCGCCTTCCAGTTCATCGCGTACAGATCACTCACCCGCACCTCGTGCCCGGCGCTCTCCAAGGTGGTCACCGCGAGGTCCTTCAGCGAGCTGTTGAGCGACTTCGGCTCCGGGTGGGCGTAGACGATCAGCGTCTTCATGGGAACTCCTTGGGATGGGATGCCGCTCATCCTGGGCGCCGCCGCGCCCGGCGTTCAGGGGCGCCGCTTCCATCGGACGGGACTTCCTGGTACTGGCAGGACCACCTTCGGGGGTGTCACCGAGGCCATACTGGGGGCATGGACGATCTTGCGGGCTTCCTGCGGACGCGGCGTTCCCGGGTCGACCCGGCGGCCGTCGGCATAGCCACCGACAGCCGCCGCCGGGTCGAAGGGCTGCGCCGCGAAGAGGTCGCGCACCTGTCCGGAGTCAGCTTCGACTACTACGTACGCCTGGAGCAGGGCCGTGCGACCCAGCCCTCCGAGCAGGTCCTCGACGCGCTCGCCCGCGTCCTCGGCCTCGACGAGACCGAACGTGAGCACCTCGGCCGGCTCGCCCGGCAGCGCCACCGCCGAGCGAAGGCGCCGGGCGGGCGGGTCCGGCCGGAGCTGCTGCGCGTCCTCGACCTGGTCGTCGGCGCACCCGCGCTGATCGTGGACCACCGCCTGGACGTGCTCGCCGGGAACCGCCTCGCCGGGCTCCTCTTCGGCCGCCCGATGCCGGGCCTGAACACCGCCCGGCACATCTTCCTCGAGGAGGCCGAGCGCGATTTCTACGCGGACTGGGAGAAATGCACCCTCGACGTGGTCGGGCACCTCCGCCTGGCCGTCGGCAAATACCCCGAGGACCCCCGCCTGGCCTCGCTCATCGGCGAACTGGCAATGAGCAGCGAGCGCTTCCGCCGCCTCTGGGCCCGCGCGGACGTGCGTGCCCGAACCCACGGCCGCAAGGCGTACCGGCACCCGCTGGTAGGACTGCTGGAACTGCACCAGGAGAACTTCGCACTGCCGGACGAATCAAGCATGGAACTCCTGGTGCTGTCCGCACCTGCCGGCAGCCCCGCCGAGGACGGGCTGCGCCTTCTCGCGGGCCTGGGCGTGGACAGCGGAGACGCGCGTCCCACGGTGAACGCTCAGGTCCGCGAGTGACTCGACGGTGCCCAACCGCCAGCCGGTGACAAAAGGGCACCCCGTGGACCGCACCGGCAGCCTCGTGCGACTGCGCGCAGAGCCGCGAAGGGCCTCCTCCGGCCCACGCCGCGGCCCTTCACTCACGCGTGGTCCAGCAACTGCGTCCGGACCAGCCGCGCGTAGAGCTCGTCCCCGGTGAGGAGTTCGCGGTGCGTGCCCGTCGCGCGGGCTCGGCCTGCTTCCAGGACCACTATCCGGCGGGCGTCCGTGACGGTGGACAGGCGGTGCGCGATCACCACGACGGTCGTCTCGCGGGCGATGTCGGCGACGGCGTCGCGCAGCGCTCGCTCGTTCTCGGCGTCGAGTTGGGAGGTCGCCTCGTCCAGCAGCAGGAGGCGGGGGCGGCGCAGGAGGGCGCGGGCGATGGCCACGCGCTGGCGCTGGCCGCCCGACACGGCCGTGCCCCGGTGGCCGAGTTCCGTGTCCAGGCCGGCGGGGAGGCGGTCGACGAGCCCGTCCAGCCGGGTCAGCCGGAGGACCGCGTCCAGTTCGGCGGGGGAGGCCCACGGCGCCGCTTGCAGGAGGTTGTCCCGCAGCGTGCCGGACAGCACGGGGGCGTCCTGTTCCACGTACCCGATGGTGGCCCGCAGTTCGGTCAGCGGCCAGTCCCGCAGGTCTCGGCCGTCGAGGAGGATCTGGCCCGCTCCGGGCTCGTAGAACCGCTCCAGCAGCGCGAACACGGTGCTCTTGCCGGCCCCGGACGGGCCGACGAGCGCGGTCAAACCGCCGGCCGGGATGTCGAGCGACAGCCTGTCGAGGACGGTGGTGTCCCGGCCCGGGTAGCCGAAGGAGACGCGCCGCAACTCCAGCGCGGAGGGCGCCGCCTGTGGTGCGGGCGGCTCCGGAGCGTGGTCCGCGACGGGCTCGACGGCCAGTGCCTCGATCTCGTCGATGCGCAGGGCGGCGGCCGCGCCTCGCTGCACCAGGCCCGCGCTCCCGGCGAGCTGGGTGAGCTGCGGGCCGATGAAGAGGACGTAGAAGAGGAACGCGACGAGCGCCGACATGGTCATCTGTCCTGTGGCCACCCGCGTGCCGCCGAACCCCAGCACGGTGAGGAAGGCCAGCCGCACGGAGAGCCCGGAGGCCACCTCGGCTGCGGCCTCCCAGCCGGCGACGCGTACGCCGCTGCGCCAGGCCCGGCGGGCGGCGTCGCGGGCGGCGGCGGTCTCCTGGCGCTCCAGGCCGTTCGCCTTGACGGTGCGGAAGGCGCCGAGCGAGCGTTCCAGCGTGGCTCCGAGTTCACCGGTGACCTGCTGGGAGGACCGGGCGGCGCGGCCGATCCGGGGCAGGGTGAGCGTGCCGATCCCGCAGACCGTGCCGATCATGGCGACCGTTGCGCCCGCGAGCACGGGATCGAGCAGGAACATCGCGGCCAGGCCGCCGAGGACCATCAGGGCGGAAGTCGCGCAGGTCGCCAGAGCCTGTCCGACGGCGGCCCGCAGCTGGGTGGTGTCGGAGGTCAGCCGGGCGACCAGGTCGCCGGGCCGCTGCCGGTCCATGTCGGCCACCGGCAGCCGCAGCACCCGGGCGGCCAGCCGCTCGCGGGTGGTGCGTACGACGCTCTCGGCCGTGCGCTCCAGGAGGTACGAGCCCGCCGTCGTGATCAGTACGGCGGCCAGCACCAGCGTGGCCAGGCCGACCGCCGAGGCGGTGGGCGAGCCACCGGCGACGAGCTGGTCGATGAGGGACTTGGCCGCCATGGGCTCGGCGAGCCCGGCCAGTCCGCCGAGGAACGCGAGCGCCGCGCCCGCCGCGAGCCGTCCCCGGTGCGGGCGCAGATGGTGCGTCAGCAGCAGGCGCAGCCCGGAGGACGGTACGGGTGGGGGTGTCGCGCGGCCGGTCGCCCGGGGGCCGAGCAGGGCTTCGGCGCTGCTCATGCGGTGCTCGCCGCCGAGTCGTGCGGTGCGCCCAGGCGTGCGGCCAGCGCGGCGATCCCCGGGTCGGCACCGAGCCCGGGGACCGCGCCCTCGGCGAGTTGCGCGCGACGTGCGTGCTCCACGACGGCCGCGGCGGTCAGCTCCGGCAATCGGGTGCGGAACCGGTAGAGGAGCAGTTCGGCGGTCGCGTGCAGGGCGTCGTCGTCCAGCGGCCGGCCAGGCAGGGGGAGCGCGTCCAGCAGCAGGCGTTGCAGGGAGGCGAACAGCTGTTGCGTGCCCACCTCCCGGATCGTGAGCGAGAGATGGGAGGAGAGTCCCTCGCTGCCCACCGCCTGGTGGGCGAAGCCGCGGGGGATGTAGAGCACCTCCCCGGGGCGCAGGGTGTCGTCCAGCAGGACCGGGCCGCCGTCGGCGGCCTCGCCCGGCGCCCAGTTGGGGCCTGTGGGACCGCCGCACACCGTCCAGTGCTTGCTGCCGGTGCTCTGGAGCAGCAGGACGTCGGCGTCGTCGCGGTGCAGGTCGAGGCCCTGAGCCCCTGGCGGGGTGACGAAGAAGAATGCCTCGACGCGGCGGCCGAGTTCGCCCTCCAGCCTGCGGGTCAGCTCCCGGGTGGCAGGGTGCCAGTGCTCGACGTTGCGCAGTACGACGGTGGCGCCTTCGGCGAGCAGCGCCCGTACGCGCTCCGGATCGATGTATCCGGGGGTGGTGATCCCCGAGACGGTGCGTGCCCGGGTGTAGTGGGAGGAGTTCACCGGGTCGCCCGCGCGGGCGAGTTCGAGGTGGGGCGCCCGCAGCAGTCCGCCCGCCACCGCCGTGTCGATGTCCTCCAGGGTGAGCGGGGCGGCCGGTCCGGCGCCGGGGCCGGGCTGGAAGAGGGCCGGCGTGGTGCGCCAGTGGCTTTCCAGGAAGGCGTCCGTGTCGCCCACCCAGCGGGTGAGTTCCTCCCGGTGCATGGGTCTCTTCTCTCTGTCGGATACAGCGGATCGTTGGGTACGTGGGCGATGGGGCGAGCCCCGGCCCGCTCAGGCCAGCAGGAGCGCGCGATCCCAGTGCGTGGCGGGCGCGGAGTCCGTGGCGAAGGTGTGCAGGGCGAGCGCGGCACCGGCCGCGCCGGTGAGGAAGCCGCCCGGGTGCTCCTCGGGCGGGCGTTCACCCGGGGCGGCGGTGAAGCCGAAGGGCTCGTCCTCGTCGACGAGGTCCAGCAGCCGGGTGGCCAGGAGCGGGAGGTGCTCCGCGAGTTCCGTATCGCCGCTGTCGTGGGCCATGCGCCAGGTGATCTGGAGCAGCCCGGCCACTCCGTGGCAGAGGCCCGCCTCGGCCGCGGGTTCCGCTTCCTCCGTTCCGGCGCGGGCCAGCGCGGCACGCAGCGCGCCGACGGCGGCCTCCTGCCAGCGGGGGACATCCAGGGCGAGGCCCGCCAGGTGGAGTGCGCGGGCGATGCCTGGGGTGCCGTAGCACCAGGAGGGCCGTCCGGGCCGTTCCGGTGCCGGGTCCAGGGTCAGCTGGCCGGGCCACCAGGGGCCCGTGGCGTCCGTACGCCGCTGCGCGAGGAGCCAGTCGGCGAAGGCGGTGATCGCGGCCCGCTGTCCCGGCACACGCACCCCCTGCCGCCAGGCGAGGGCCAGCAGGGCGAGGGGGCCGGGGACGCCGTGGGCCATGCCCAGGTTGGCATGCCCCCGCGCCGGGGGCACCGGCCGGTACGCGCCCGCGTCGAGCGCGACCCACCAGCCGGGCAGCGGCCGGCCGTCCGCGCGCACCGGCCGGGCGAGCGCCGACAGCGCCCGCACCAGCCGTGTGACGGCGGCTTCGGCCGGGACGCCGAGTTCCAGCAGGTGGGCGCCGAGCCCGGCCTGCCCGCTGATCACGTCGTACGCGGTGAAGGTGGTGCACCCGAGGCGTTCGCCGAGGCGTCGTTCCTCGCGCTGGGCCCGGGTGCCCGCCATCGCGGCCACCTGGCCCCCTAGACGGGCGCGGGCCGTGCTCGACGCGCGCGGGTCCTCCGCCGTCCGGTGCGCGGCGAACGACAGCGCGGCCAGCGGCCCGTACAACCCCTGCGGCCCGGGGGCCGTCGCCTGCGCGGCGAGCGCGGCGCCACGCCGGAGCCACTCGTGAGCAAGGGACCGGTGCGCCGGATCGGTGTGCGCGAGCTCGGCATGGAGCAGCGCGATGCCCGGCGCGCCGTCGCTGAGGCTCGCGGCGCGGAAGGCGGACGCCTCCCGGGCCGGGTGGGCCGCGGGGGCGGTGAGCCGCCGTGCGACGGTCGCGACGACGCCGGCGGCCCGCTCGCGCAGAGCGCTTCCCATCACCGGGCCGCCCGCACGCGGCCCTGGCGGCTGCGCAGCGCCACGGCGGCCAGGGCGAAGGAGCGCTCCTCGGCGGGGCGGTCGATGCCGGTGAGCCGGTTGTGATGCATGTGCAGGAGGGAATCCAACGGGACCGTGCCGGCGCCGAGTTCCCGCAGGAGCGTTCCGTACGCGGCCAGGGCGGGGGCGCGGCGTTCCCAGCAGGCGAGCAGCGCCGGGCCGCCGGGCAGGGAACGCAGCCGCTGCCAGTCGCCGAGCGGGTCGATCAGCTCCCGTGCCTGGTCCTTGGCGGCGCGTGAGGGCTCGGCGGCCCCCGCGACCACGGGTCGGTCGAGCAGGTGCTGGACGCCCTCGGCGGTGCCGGCGACCCGGCAGGCCATGTCGACGTGGCCGAGTGCGGTCAGCACGGTTCTGTCCAGGTCGAGTTCACGCCGGTCGAGCAGGGCGGTCTGTTCCAGGCAGGCGATGCTGTCGGCGTGGAAGGCGCGTTCGGCGGCGGCCGCCGCGGCCGGCCCTCCGTAGCGTTCGAGTTCGGGCTCGAAGGTGTCGAGCACCAGCCTGCCCCCGAGCCCCTCGGCGGCGAGCCGGTCGGACCAGGAGCTCAGCCGGGGGAGCAGGGATCCGGTGAGGACGGCGGGATCGCCGTGGAAGCGCAGCCTCAGATGGGGGTCCGGGTCGCGGTAGCGGAGGTAGAACCAACGGTCGGCCTCGCCGTCCAGCCCTTCCAACAGGTGCGGCAGCCGCTGGGCGAGGATCTCGTCCTGGCGCTCGGCGGAGCAGTACACCTTGGCGTACAGCCACTGCGAGCCCGGGAGATGGGCCACGCGGGCGCGCCGAGGCTCGGGGACGGGCACAGGCCGGACCGAGCCGGGCGGCACGGGCGAGCCGTCGGACGTCGGGGCCGACCGGATCAGCGGGAAGGCGATCTCGTTGACCCGGCCGGGCCGACCGGAGCTTTCGGCCAGCCAGCCGAAGCCGGGGCCGCAGTTCGCCGACAGCTCCTGGAGGACGCCGCCCGGGCGGCGCAGCCACTCGTCCCGCAGCAGCGCGCGGTGGAAGGGGCGCCGCAGGTCGAGGGCGATGCGGTTGTCGCCGCTGACGCTCTCCACCCGGTCGGGCACCCGCCAGCGCGACCGCCAGGCGTCGAAGAGCCGCTCCCAGTCGCCGGGCGCGGTGGCCCGGTCCTGGAGCGCCGGGTCGGTCGGCCGCCAGCGGGCCAGGGCGAGTACGGTGCGCCCGCGCCGGACCCTGGGCAGATACGGCAGGGTGTCGGCGGCCCCCCAGCGCCAGCGCGGCCAGGCGGGCAGGCCGTTCTCGGTCACCTCGTGCAGGAAGCGGGCCGCGTTCGGCGCGTGCCACGCCGTCGCGAGCATGCTGGGGACCACCGGTACGACCTCCTTGCCGAGCCGGGGCGCGACCACGGCGAGCCGGTGCACATCGGCGACGACGGCCAGGTCTGACACACCGAGGTCCGTTCCGTCGGTGCGGTCGGCGAACGCGCCGAGCGTGATGGTGTGTTCCAGGCGGCGCGGCACCAACGCCACGTTGGTGGTCGCACCGCGCGGCGGCGGGAACCTCAGCTGCGCGGCGACGGCACCCGGCGTCACGGGCACCTCCCGCACCAGCTTGGTGACATGGTCGTCCACAGGGCCCAGCACGAACCCGAATCGCCCCGCGTGCGCTCCGGCCGTACGGGCCCCACCGGTGACGACCAGCCGGAAGTCACCGCCGGCCAGCGCCTCGGGGGTGTCGGCGAGCAGCTGCGCCAGGATCTCGAAGGACGGCGGCGGCATCGGCGCGTCCCCGCCTTCGGCGGCGAGCCGATCCAGCAGCGCGTCGTCCAGAACGACCTCCCGCTCGCCGTTGAGGGTCGCCTCCTGGGCGAGCTCGGTCAGGAGGCGGTCCTGTTCCCGCCCGCGGAGGTCCGCCGGCTCGGTGCGCGGGGTCCGCGCGGTGGCGGGAAGCCGGTACCCGGCCGGGCCGCCGAGGCCGGTGTCCGGGTCGAGGACCTCCTTCAGCGGTACGGCGCGCCCGGCTCCGTACCGCTCCAGGAAGTCCAGGTGGTACTGGCGCAGACGGTCCGGCCCCGGCCGGGCCGCGGTCAGCCGCCACAGGGCCTCGGCGGCCCGCTCCGCCTCGGCGCGCACGGCGGCGGGCAGCCGTACCTCCACGTCGAGCCCCAGATCGGCCTGGAGGAGGTGGTCCGAAGCGTGCAGGGCGGCCATCCGGCTGCTCGCGGCACCCCGTGCCTCAATACCGAGACCCAGGGGGGCTTCCGCGTATGCGGCCAACTCCTTATGGATCACCGACAGTTCATCGGCGATGCGCGCCACCTGTGCGGGCAGAGGATCGGTCGTGGTGTCCGGCGGCAGCCGGTCCAGCACGTGGCCGAGCGGATCCGGTCCGTCGAGCGGAGGGCGCAGCTCCGTCAGCAGCACCTCCGACCCGATGAGGTCGACCAGGAGCCGTTCCACGGTGCCGGACGGCACCCCGGGGTACGCGGCGAGGAGTTCGGCGACCAGCTCCCCGAACCGTACGGGCAGGGCGGCGCGCCGCGTGACGCGCAGCACCACCTCACCGGCCCGCACCGACACCTCCTGGGCGGCCGGGCGCGTGCCCGCCCCGGGGGCCGGAAGGTAGGGGACGACCAGCCGGCCGCCCCGTACGAAGCACAGGTCGTTGGCGGTCACGCGCAGCGGCCGCAGCACGGCCGGCTCCCGCTCCAGCCGCGCCACCACCTCGGTCAGCCAGCCCATGTCGGGCCGTACCGCCTTGCGGTGGTGCTCGCCCCAGCTCACCTCGGCCGCCGCGGGATCTTCGGCGAAGCCGATCGCGGCGACCCCCGCCATGGTGCCGAAGGGTGTGGCCCGGCCGGACATCCGCAGCCGGTAGCGCGCCAAGGCCCTTGCAGCGCGGCGTAGTTGCTTGGCACGGACCGGTTCTCCGGCGAGCACCGTGTCGAGGGTCCGGCTCAGGGAGGGGCTCGCCAGCGAGACCGCCTCCCGCAGTCGGCCGTCGGCCGCGGCGGCGCGGAGGTGGGCCCGCAGCTCCGCCTCGCCGTCGCCGGGCTCGTCGGGGGCGCCGGACGGCTCGGGCGGCCGGATCGCCGCGCGGAACAACAGGGTGTCCGCGCAGCGGAAGGTCGACGGGCCGGGGGTGTCGTCGCCCGGGTGGGGTGCGGGTGCCGCCACGGGGAGCCTCCAGAGAAGTGCGGGGGAACAAGTGAGGCGGCCCGTGGGACCCGGGCCGCCTCGACCTGGCGGTGCTGAGCAGGACCTACCGTCAGATGGTGGTCTTGCAGTTGAACGGCCAGGAGCCGGTGGCGGCCTGGGCGTCGGCCTGCTCCTCCTCGACGGGGGCGGCGATCTCGATGATGTCCAGCTCGAACAGCTCGTCGAAGTTCGTCATGACGACTCCTTGCATCCGATGCGCCACCGTCTCCGGCAGCGGCCTCCGGGCTTTTCCCGGCGGCGTGCAAGAACCGTACAAAGACGCGAATGACGTGGGGTTGACGTGTGATCGACGTGGAACCGACGGGGCCGGGGATGGTGCGAAGGGGGGGCGGTGTGCGGTGTTGTCTGCCAGGGGCGTACGGGCCGACGCGTCAGCGCCGCAGGCCTGCCGCTACTTCCTGGCCGGGATCGGGCTTGCCCGCGTACGGAGCCGGCCGGCCGTCGTCATGGCACGGTTTCCGGTGCGGCGTGCCTGGTGCGTACTTCTTCCATTGCTCGGCAGTGACAGAACTCCCTGTGTACGAACAGATCAGGTCGGCGACCTCGGAAGGGCTGGTGTCGAAAGAGAAGACCGAGGATCCGCTCGCCATGGCGAGCGCATGGTTCCGGGGGAACCCGACCGCGTAGACGGAATTTCGGGTGGGAGGCGTGACGGTCGCGGTGAGCGTCGGCGCTGCGGCGTTGCCGATGTCCCACAGCTGGACGTCGCCGCGCTGTGCCGAGGTGGGGTCCCAGATGGCCATGTGCTGGTTGTCCGGGCTGATGGCGATGCCGTGGGTGTCCTGGAGTGTGCGTACGGTGGCGGGGGTGCCCGGGTGAGCCGGGTCGCTGATGTCCCACAGGACGACGGTGTTGTTGCCGGTGCCGGTGGCGACCAGGCGGCGGCCGTCGTTGCTCATGTTCAGCTGTCCGCCGTAGAGCCCTTGCAGGGTGACCGACGAGCGCACTTTGCCGGCGGTGACGTCGAACAGGCGAAGGGTCTTGCCGCCGCTGGGATGGTCTCGCTTGGTGGTCGCGACAGTCACCACGTTGTGGGCCCAGGCCAGGTCGCCGGTATTCGCTCCGGGGAGCCGTGTGCTCTCGCCGCGGACCGGATGCGCTGGGTCGCTGATGTCCCACCAGTCGATTCCGGCTGCTGTCACGACCATGGCCGTGTCACCGCCTTCGAGGATGACGCCGAGGCCGGCCTTCCGGTCGGGGAGAGGGACCGAGCCGCTCTCGGTGGCCTTGCCGCAAGCGGCGATGTGCCACAGATGCATCTTGCGGTCGGCGCCCTGGAGCGAGACCAAGTCGCCGGAAGCGGTCGCGCCGACGCCTGTATCGGCGATGGACTCGCCACCGAAAATTGGAGGGCCGGGGACGAATTCGGCGGTGCCCAGGGAGGCCGCCTGTGCAGGGTGACGGGGATCGCGCAGGTTCCACAGCTGCACCGCTCCGTCGTGCGCGACGCTCAGCAGGACCGCTGGGCTGAGGAACTCGACCTGCTGTACCAAGTCGGGCAAGGTCACCGTGGCCACGCGGACGGGCCCGCCGGATGCGGAGAGATCCCAGATGCCGAGAGGTGAGGGGGACGGGCTCTTGTAGGGGCCGCTGGTGTCGTGTTCGACCGTCGCCGCCATCAGGTGCCCGTCAGGGCTGAACGCCCATTTGCCGGAGGAGCTCGTCACACTCACGGCGTGGGCCTCCGGCACAGGTAGGTTCCACGACCGCACGACTCCGTCGGAGCCGCCGCTCAGCAGGGCGCCGCTGTGCGCGTACGCGAGGGCCAGAGTGGTATAGCCGGTCTTGGTGCAGCTGGGCATTGTCGTGTCATTCGGGCTGGTGCGGGGCATGGCCAGCAGACAGAACTCGCTGTTGGTGTCGCCCGAGTGCACGCCGCCCATCGCGAGCCGGCGACTGTCCGGGCTGAAGGCCACGGCCATCAAGTCAAGGTCTGCTGCCGCGCTGCTGGATACCTTGAATTCCTCGGGTTTGGCGGGAGCCTTGACGCCCCAGAGCCCGATGGCCAGATCCCCGACGGCTGCGAGCAGGCTGCCGTCGGGGCTGAAGGCCACGGCGGAGTACCCGGTGTCCATCGTGGCCGCCTTCGTCGGCGCGGAAGGGTTGGAGAGGTTCCACAACTGCGTCTTGCCGCCCAGGATGGTGGTGGCGAGCACATTGCCATGCGGAGAGAACGCGGCTGCGGCGAGGGCGCCCGAGCTCCGCTGTGTGGGGTTGTGGAGCTCGGCCACGAGACGTGGGTGTGTGGGTTGCTCTATCGACCACACCGCTGCGAAGCCCTGTTCCGACGCGGCGGCCAGCAGGGTTCCGTCCGCGTTGACGGCCATCGAAGTGACCTGGTCGAGCTCATTCCTCTGAGCGGGCAGAGGCAACCGCGCCGCGACGACGGGGTGCCGGGGAGCCGTCAGATCCCATAGGCAGTAGCCCGGGTCCGGACAGCCGCCGGCCAATAGCTTCCTGTTGTGCGGCGCGAAGGCGATCCCTGTCGGGCGCGTGTGGAGCGTGGCCTTCGACGCCGGGGCAGTCCGGTCGGCGAGGTCCCAGATCCGCAACGCCCCGTCGACGCCGACGGCCGCGGCCAGGGGCCCGTCCGGCTCCGTCGCCACCCGCAGGACTCCCTTGCCGGTGACGCCCACGACGCTGTCCAGCGGCATGCGCGCCGCGGCGTAGAGCTCGGTGGCGGTCTCCTGGGTCGGGGCCGACCGGTATGCGGCGACCGCGAGTTGGGCCGCGAGACCGGGGTCGGTGGCCCTGGCCGCCTCCGCGTCGGCGGCCAGCCGCGACGACTGGACGACCGCCGTCTTATGAGCGGCGTCCTCGCCACGTTGCACCGCGAGCACACTGAAAGCGGTGGCCAGCAGCGCGAGGACGCAGATGACGGCGAGGACCCCACGCCGGCGCCGGGTCCGGCGGCTCCGGTGGGCACGTCCCCGCTGCACGTAGTCGCGTTCGGCATCGCTGAGGTCGGCGGCACGCTCGCGCAGCCAGTCCCGGGCGGCGTCCAGGGCCATGGCGGTCGGCAGCAGGTCCGGGGCGCGCTTGCCGTGCTCCCAGCGGTCCATGTCGTGGCGCAGGGACTCCCGCCACACCAGGAACGAGCGGTCCTTGTCGGCCCACTCCCGCAGTCTGGCCCACCCGGTGATCAGGGCCTCGTGGGCGAGTTCCACGGTTTCGCGGCCTTCCGGGCTGAGGTCGGTGACCAGCAGCCGGGTGCGGGCGAGCTCCTGCGCGATCCGCCACTGGTCCGTGTCCAGCTCGGGGCGTGGCACGGTACGGCGGGTGGCGGCCGCCGACCCCATCGGCACCCGAATGAGCTGGGTGAACAGCCGTCGTGCCGTCGCCTCGTCCTCCGGGAGGACGTATTCCTTCCATGCCTCGTCGGCGTAGGCTCCCAGGGCGCCGGAGACGCCGCCGAGCTCCTCGTAGGCCTGGTGCGTCAGCAGGCCGCCGGTCTGGTGCTGCCAGAGCAGGTCGAGGGTGAAGCCGAGCAGTGCCAGGGCGCCCGGCTCGCTGCTGGTGTCGGCCAGGATGCGGTCGACCAGGTGGGGTTCGTAGTGCACGCCGGGGATGACGTCGACCGGGGCGGTGACGATCTCCCGCAGTTGCCCGGCGTTCATCGGCCCGAGTGCGTAGATCTGACGGCCGCACAGGGGCCCGAGGCCCGGATGGGCGAGCGCTGCCTCGAGGAAGTCGGCCCGCAGCGTGGTGAGCACCCGGACGCCGCTCGGCAGGGAGTCGTGGAACAGAACGCCGGCCAGCTCGTCGATGGCTGTCGGGGCGAGTGCGAGCAGTTCCTCGAACTGGTCGACCACGATGAGCAGTTGACGGGTGGCATGCCGGTGCGGCAGCCGGGGTACGACGTCGGCCAGCCCTTGCCGGTGCAGCAGACCGGCCAGGTCGGGAGTGCGCTCCAGCTGCTGCGTCGCGGTCAGTTCGGGTTCCAGCAGGGGCAGCAGCGCGGCGGCCAGGGCGGACAGCGGGCTGCGGCCGGACGCCGGGCGCACGACGACGGCGCAGGTGCCGGCCGCTCGCAGCCGCGGTACGACGCCGGCCAGGGCCAGCGACGACTTGCCAGACCCGGAGGGGCCGACGAGGGTGGTCCAGCGCTCGCGGGCGAGCATGCCGACGAGCTCGTCGGTCTCGGCGCGCCGGCCGTGGAAGACCTCTTCGTCCGCTTCCTGGAACGGCATCAGGCTGCGGAACGGCGAGGGGAGCAGGGTCAGTTCACGCAGCGGTGACCAGGCTTTCAGCAGGCCGTCGGTGGGGACCAGGTAGCCCGCCGGGGGGTCTCCGGCCTCGGCCACCGTCACCATGCCGATCACGCCGACGAGCTTCTCGTCCCATACGGGGCCGCCGCTGAAGCCCCGGGAGATCCGGTAGCCGTGCGCGGCCAGGTCGGCCTGCACCCACCCGTTGGACTGACGGGCCCGCAGTACGCCGGAATGCCACACTCCGCCGGGGCGGCCGGCTGGGAAGCCGAAGGCCCGCACCGGATGTCCCCACACATCCTGGGCCTCGACCAGCCGGACAGGCTGGGAATCCGGCAGTGGAGTGCTCAGCCGCAGCACGGCCACATCTCCTGTGCCCGACGGCTGTGCGGCAACCCAGTGCTCCACATGTGCCTCGGCTCTGTGCCCGCCCCGCTCGGCGCCGGACAGCAGCGGAAGATCCACCACGAGGCGTGCGGAGGCGTCCGGCGGGGTGCTTTCGGGCAGGCCAAGTGCGGCGGAGACCACGTGCGCGCAGGTCAGCGCGCGGTCCGCGGTGACCAGGAAGCCCAGGCCCACAGCGATGCCCCATGCGTCGCAGATCCGCAGCACGGCCGCGTCCAGGGCTTTGGGCCCGGTCCGCTCGACTGCCCCCGGAGGTAACGGCATCAGAGCGCACCGGCCGAGGGCGAACCGGAGGTGTTGGGATCCGGGTCGGCGGTGGGCGGTCGTTGCCAGGTGAGGGAGACCTTGAAGTTGGCCGCGGCCGCCGTGCTGGAGATGACCACGTCGGCCTCGGCGGACAATGACACCCCGAACTCGACAGCGATCTCGTCCGGCGCGTGGGCCATACTGCGGAAACCCTCGACGAAATGCTCCGCCACCGGCCGGATCCCCGCCAGCATGTCGCCCAGTGACCGGGTGGCACGTGCCACGATCCGACCCGGCCTGGCAACCTGGACCAGGCCCTCCCCGACCTCCACGATCTCGACTCTCACCACGTCCGGTAAACCGTCCGCCGCAGCGACCGGCAATTCCACCAGATAAGCCATAGTTCCCCCGCTACAACATGAACTCCCGGTATCACTCGGGGTGTTCACCTTGAAATTGTCCCCCATGAGCCTCTCAGGCAGGGCCCTTTACCCGGGAGATGAGAACTGGCCGAGAATCGAGCTGTCGGTGGGTGTGGCAGGCGATGTCGAAGTCCCGTGCGGCCCCGCGCCCCTTAAGGGGCGCGGGGCTCCTTCGATATGCCGCTCCGCCGCGTGGGCGCGACCGGCCCCCACCGGCCGGACCGCACTGCCAGCGGAGCGTCTAGGCTGGCGTGATGACTGATGAGCAGGGGTGGGTGCAGCCGTCGGGAGTGTGGGCCACGGCGGTGGGGGTGGCCAGGGTGCGGGCGCTGGAGACCGAGCGGGAGAACCCGCTGTTCCGCGACCCGCTGGCACAGGCCTTCGCCGCCGCCGGCGGCCTGTGGCCCTCCTCGCTGCCGCTGCCCGATGACGAGGCCGCGCGCCGCCGCCGGCTGGCCGTGTCGTTCTCCATCGTCATCAGGACGAAGTTCCTCGACGACCTGTTGAGGCAGGCCTCCGCGTCCGGCGTCCGGCAGGTCGTGCTGCTCGGCGCCGGCATGGACAGCCGGGCCTTCCGGATGGACTGGCCCGAGGGCACCCGGCTGTTCGAGGTCGACACCGCCGCGCCCCTGGATTTCAAGGCTTCGGTGCTGCGCCGGGAGCGGGCCGTCGCGCGCTGCGAGCGGATCGCCGTCGCGGTGGATCTGAGTGAGGACTGGCCGGGCGCGCTGGCCGCCGCGGGACACGACCCGGCGGTGCCGACCGTGTGGATCGCCGAAGGACTGCTGATCTACCTGCCCGAGGACGCCGTGGAGCTGCTGCTGACCCGGATCGGCGCGCAGTCGGCGCCCGGCAGCCGGATGGGGCTGACGTTGGGCTCGCGCGGTGTGATCGAGCGTTTCGGCGCGGGGGCCGTGCCGGGATCGGCGGCGTCCATGTGGGTCTCGGAGATGCCCGACGACCCGGTGGGCTGGCTGGCCGGGCACGGCTGGGAGGCCGACTGCCACACCCTGCGCGAACGCGCCGCCGCCTACGGCCGCCCGATCGGCACCCCGCCGCAGGGCGAGGAGCGGCCCGGCGGACTGATCTCGGCGGTCCGCCGGTAGAGCGCGCCACGCGTGCTCGTACGCCGTCGGCTTGCGCTCGGTGTGCCGCTTCACGCACGGGACGTCCTCTGCGTCGACCCACGCGGCCGGGTGCTCGACCACGGCCCACCGCACGTCGAGCGGGCCGTCCGGGAGGCCGGCAAGGCGCATTCGCGTGCACGCCGCAGAGATCCAGCCCCGTGTCCTCGGCTGGTCCCGGCCGTTGTTGAGGCGTGGCTTATGATCCAACAGTCCTACGGGAGAGCCGTGTTCACCGTCGGCACAGCCGGAAGCGGTTCTGGTCGCTGCTCGCCCCCGCCGTCCTCGTAGCCGGCGCGGTGCTTGGTGCCGAGGCGTCCGGAGCGGTCGCCGCCTCCGTGGCCGCTTCAGGGGAGGCGTTCAAGGCGTCGGGGGACCGGCTCAGCGGTTCCGGGTTCACCGCGCTGCCCGGCGTGAACACCGATCCCAGGAGCGGCACGCGGCGCCCCGTGGTCGTTGTCACCGCCCAGCGGGCGGAAGTGACCAACCTGTGCGTCAGCGTGCTGGTGAAGTCCCCGCTGGGCCCGGTGACCGTACGGGTGGCCGCCGGGCAGGACGAGCCGGTCAAGGCCACGGGCCTGGTCGTCGACAGCGATCAGTTGCACGCCGACATCAACTTCACCGACGTGCTGGCCCAGGCGTCGGACACCGCCGGATTCCTCGCCCGCACGGGTCAACTGACCGTGAAGAACCCCCGGTTCACCGGCTGGCGCGGCACTGCCGGATCGTTCCACCTCGACGGCCTCGGCCTGCGCCTGGTACCCGGGCGGCACGAATGCTTCTGACGCGAGTACGGGCCTGGTGCCACCGCCGGCCGTTCGTCGCCGCGCTGCTTGTCACCGCCGGGGGTGCGGAGATGATGTTCCTGCCCTTCCTGGGCGCGCCCGCCGCTGTCCTGCGCCCCGGCGTGGCCGACGCCGCCGGGCTGGGCGTGAGCCTGCCACTCCTCCTCGCCGGGATCATTCTCTTACGCCTGCCGCAGCTGCACGCGATCGCCGGACCGGCCGCCGTGGCCCTGGCCGTGCTCGCCCTGATCACCTGCGATCTCGGCGGGCTGCTGCTGGGAACCACGCTCGCCATGGTCGGCGGTTGCCTCGCCTTCGCCTGGAACCCGCCCGCGACCGTTTGAAATCGGTGATCCCTCCATGTCCGCGATCCGCGACCACGCTGCCATCGACGACCCCGCACTGCGCGCCGCCTACGCCACCTGCCGCCGTCTGACGAAGACGAACGACCCGGACATCTACGCCGCCGTCCTGCTGATGCCGCCCCCGCTGCGCCCCGCGTGCTGGGCGATGTGGGGCGCGGTGAGAGTGAGCGACGACCTCGCCGACACTGTGGACGGCACGCCGCACGACCTCACCGCTCGCGTACGAGCCTGGGCCCGCGAACTTGCCGCCGAGCTTCCGGCCGGCACCAGCACCGACCCCGTACGCTGGGCCTTCATCGATGCCATGCACCGCTGGGGCCTGGACCCTGAGGAGATGGCCAGTTACCTGGCCGTGGTGTCCGCCGATCCGCACGGGCGTCACTTCTCCGACTGGCGGGAATGGAGTGCGTGGGGCCAGGACAACATCTTCCCCTGGGCCGGCCTGTCCCTGACGTTGCTGGAACGGGTCGGCGTGCCGGTGCCCGTGCGGCTCGAGCAGCGGGCCGACTACGGGCGACTCGCCGACGGCTTCCGCCTCACCGATGTCCTGACCGACCTCGCCGCCGACCTCGCCCGCGGCGAACTCCTCCTGCCCGATGAGGTGCTGGGCCGCTTCCCCGATGCCGCGCCGGCCCTGCGCGAACGTCGCTGGACACAGGACACCGCCGCGCTGATCACCCACCTGTCCGCGTTGGCGCGCCAATGGCTGCATCAGCCATATCTCACACGCGGGATGCATCCCGCGCCCGCCGCACTCCTGCGCGGGGTGACCGAAGGGCTCATCGCGCAGCTCGACGCGATCGACGCCGCGGGTCCCGCGCTGCTGCGGCGGATGCCGCGTCCGCCTGTCCGGGTGCGCTGGCGCGTGCTCGCCCGGGCCCGCACACGGGCGGCACTTGCCTGGCACTTGACCCCGCTCACCGTGCCTCCGGCCCGCCCGGCTACTCCCTCCCTCACCCCCGCCACCGACTGTCCCGTACTGCCACCGCGCCCGCACCCCAGCGGCGCCAAGCCGCCCCGCATCCCACCCGAGCGGATGCCCCGCCACGTCGCCGTGATCATGGACGGCAACCGGCGCTGGGCCGCCGCGCACGGGCTCCCGGCCACCGAAGGACATCGGCGTGGATTCGCCATGATCCGGGAGATGGTCCACGGAGCCCTGGAGATCGGCCTGCGCAACCTCACGCTCTACGCCTTCTCCACCGAGAACTGGAAACGCGACGCCGACGAGATCGACTATCTCTTCGGGAGTCTCCGCGACGAGCTGCGCGCCGACGAACGTGGTCAGTACGGGGTGCGCTTGCGCTGGTCCGGGCGGCCGGAGGGACTGCCTGCCGACCTCGTCGACAACCTCACCCGCGAGGAGGCCAGGACGCGCCACCACACCAAGCTCACCCTCACGATGTGCATCAACTACGGCGGGCGAGCCGAGATCGTGGACACCGCGGCCGCCCTCGCCCGCGCGGCCGTGGCCGGCGACCTCGACCCCGGCCGCATCGGCGAGGACGACTTCGCCCGGCACCTGCCCCTGCCGGGCATGCCGGACGTCGACCTGCTCTGGCGCACCAGCGGCGAACACCGCACGTCCAACTTCCTTCCCTGGCAGGCGACGTACGCGGAACTCCACTTCACCGCCGCGCACTGGCCCGACACCGACCGCCTCGATCTGTGGCAGGCCATCAGCGAATACACGCGGCGGGAACGGCGGCACGGGGGTGCCAAGGTGGATCGGCCGAGCGTCAAGGCCCTTGAACAAAGCTTGTGACGTCTGACGGTCTGAACACCCCTCGCACGGTTCAGTCGAAGGCCGCCAGGAGCACCAACGCCGCGCAGGCCACGACGTAGGCGGCGAGGCCGTACCACGCCCCGCGGTGGCTGACCCGTTCCGCCTGGGTGACGCTGCCGCCCTGGGAGGTCCAGCGCCAGGCGAGGACCGTACCCGCCACGGCGAGCAGGAGGAAGACGAGTGTGACGATGTGGAGCCAGTCGATGAGGGTCAGTCCGGTGGTGCTGGTGACCACGTTGTTGGCCTGCTGAAGGTTGAGGACGACGACGAACAGCCCGCCGCCCAGGACCCCGAGCCTGTTGTGGATGCCCTCCAGTCGCGCGGTCGTCTCCAGTTCCTCGTGGCGGGAGGAGACGAGAAAGGTGGCGACGGCGATGAGTACCGCGAGGTAGAGCGGAATGGTCAGTTTCCAGAAGACCGTGGGGGCGGAGCGCTCCAGGCCGATCCGGATGTGTATCTGGTCGTAGGTACTGCCGTTCCTGAGCGTGCGGTCGCCGTAGGTGGTGGTGTAGTGCTTGGTCGCGCTGACCAGCCGGAATCCGGTCAGCCGCCAGCCCTGGAGCCGCACGTCCGGATTGGCCTGCGCATCGGCGTTGTCGACGGTGAACCGGAAGTGACCGGTGTCCTGGGGCGAGGGACGCCTCCGTGCCGCGAGTGCGTGGTCATACGGGCCTGTGTTCCCCTCCTGGAGGGGGTGGGAACGGTCGCGTGGACGCATGACCGCTGCGGGGAGTGCGACGTCCGCGCCGTCGCGCGGGGAAGGCGGGTGCCCGGCTCAGTATCCGCTGAGGAGCGTCCGCACCGCGCGCAGGGCTTCCGGGCCCGCGTCGCTCCGCCAGCGTGAGGGGTTCGCGGGGCGCCGCCCCCACAGGAGAAGGGCGCGCACGGCGGCGTCGCTCTCGATGGTCGCCGGGCCCTCGGGAGAGGCGAAGCCGATGCTGGTGCCGTTCGCGTCGGCCGTGATCAGAACGTCATCGGTGCCGGGTACACGCAGGCGTCCCTCGACGCGGCTGTCGCCACCGAGGTCCAGGGCGGCGGAGCCCCGGCGCAGGAGCGGGAGGCCGACTTCCTTCACACTGTGCTCGGTCATCCACGGCTCGGTGAGCGCGCGCACCGCCGTGCTGTCGTCCCCAGTCAGGTCCCAGCGGTGCAGGATCAGCTCTTCCCGCATGTGTTCGGCGAAGAAGTCCGGCCGCACCACACGCCCTGTCCACATGATCTCGGTGTCCGGTGGCAGATCGCGTTCCGCGGCCTCGGTGACCTCGACGAGGTGCTCGCAGCGGGCGATGAACGCCGACCACAGCTCGGAGTCGGACAGGGCCCGGTACGGGTTCTCGCGGTCGAATCCCCGGGTCTCGACCGGGGCGCCGGCCATGTGGGCGGCGAGCACCCGGGCCAGTTCCTCCGCGTTCCCGGTCTGGTGGACGAGGACGTCCCGTACGGTCCACGCCTCGCACCAGGTGCCGGCCTGCGGCTTTCGCGCCCGCACAGCGCGCATGAAGGCATCGGCTTCCGGAAGAACGTCATTGACGCGGGCCGCGACCATGTGTGCGGGGTATCCAGGGGGACAGGCACGCAAACGCCCACCAAGGTTTATCCCTCGCTCAGCGGCCCCGCCGGAGTTCGCCGCCGGACGTATGCACGTGAGGGCGGGCCCGGCCGGAGGAAGGCCAGGCCCGCGGGGGCGTTTCAGTGGCCGGGCGTGAGCCATTCGGGGCGGCCCGAGCCACGGGGTGCGAGGACGGTGCGGAAGGCGCCCGGCGTCCGTGACATGACGACCTGGTCGGTGACGCCCTGATAGCGGCCGCACGGGGTGTCCGCGGTGAAGGTGTCGGGATCGAGGTAGGCGTGCCGTTCACCGGTGCCGGCGAGTTCGCGGGCGTAGTCCTTGTCGAGGATGCCGAGGCTGAGGATCCACAGTGCGACGCGGGTCAGCGAGACGTGCACGCGGTAGCTGCCGCCCTCGGTGGCACGCCGCATCAGGGCGGCGATGATGCCGGTGGTGGCCAGCCAGGGCACCAGGTAGTCGTTGACGACCTTGATCGGGGGCAGTGCCGGGTTGTCGTCGGTGCCTTCGAGGTTCATCATCCCGCTGACGCACCCGGCGGTCTGGTCGAAGCCGACGCGGTTGGCCCACGGGCCGTGCTGCCCGTGCAGACTGACGGTGGTGTGGATGATGCCGGGCCGGATCGCGGCCGCTTCCTGCGCGGTCAGCCCCATGCGCTCCAGGTAGCCGGCGCGGTGGTTGGCGTAGAAGACGTCGGAGCCGCGCAGCAGTTCACGCAGGACCGCCGCGGCGTGCGGGTCGCGGGCGTGGTCGAGGGTGGCCGAACGCACGCCGACCTGGGCGGTGTAGTAGAGGATGTCGTTCTCGAACTGGCCGGGCCGCCAGATGTTGAGCGCGTCGGCGCCGTGCTGGGCCATGGTGCGGCCGATGGCGGCACCGGCGATGACGTGGCCGAGACCCAGGGCGCGTACGCCGTCCAGGGGCTGGGTGGCGCCGGGCGGCAGTGGCTCGGGGTCGCTGTCGGCGATCTTCTCGATCTCTATCAGCGGCATGCCGGCCAGGACGTCGCGGTACTGGCGGGTGTCGAGGAACTCCCGGGTGCCGCGCAGCATCGGCATGACGACGCCGGCGTCGGCCCCGGCCCGTTCCAGCTCGGCGCCGTCCCAGCGGGCGATGGCGCCTGCGACGGCGAGGGCGTCGTCGGGGGTGCCGAGCAGCTTCAGAGTCCGGGACTTCAGTGCCGGGTAGACGTTCAGCGGCATCACCCAGCGGCCGTCGCCCGCGCGGTAGAAGGAGAGGGAGAAGGGGTCGTCGGGGGCGACGATCGGATAGCCGTTGAGCTTCTCCCACTTGGCGTCGTAGAAGGGGCACAGCCGGTGCGGGGCCTTGCGCAGGTCCATGCTGATGTCCTGGCCGGGGCCGCCGCGGTGCTGCCACAGCTTGGCCAGCGCGACGGACTTGGCGGTGAGGCCGAGTGCGGGGGCGGCGGCCAGCCGCAGGGTGGAGGGGACGACGGGGTCGGCGCCGGTGAAGGAGACCGTGCCGCCGGCGTCCTGCTCGCTCATGCCGACGCCGCCGAGGACGTCGTTCAGTGCGGCGTGGATGTCGAAGTCGTCGCCGGCCTCGTCGGTGACCGGCTTGTCGAGCGCGGCCTTGATCTTGTCGGTGAGCATCGTGCTGCCTTTCCGGGCGCTCACGCCTGGGCGTGCATGTCGGGGGTCTTGGCGAGGGCGCGCATCAGGGAGATCTGCGCGCGGTCGCGGCGGGCGGCCAGTTCGCCGACGGGCGCGTCGCCGAATGCCTGCTCCGCCTGCTCGGTCAGCAGGGCGACGGTGGGCTCGTCGAAGGTGGGGCTGCCGAGGCCGGGCCAGGACGCTTCCATGGCGCGCCCGAGGTGCTGGATGAAGTGGGGCAGGCCGCCGGGTCCGCCGCCGAGGTGGAAGGTGCGGAAGGGGCCCGCGGTGGCCCAGCGCAGGCCGATGGAGTCGGTGACGATCTCGTCGAGTTCGGCCTCGGTGACCACGCCCTCGGTGACCAGGTGCACGCATTCGCGGAAGAGCGCGGACTGGAGGCGGTTGGCGACGAAGCCGGGAATCTCCTTGCGCAGGATCTGCGGCTTCTTGCCGAGCGCCGTGTAGAAGTCGTGGGCCTGGCGGAGGGTATGGGCGGAGGTCCGCTCGCCGGGGACGATCTCCACCAGCGGTACGAGGTGCGGCGGGTTGAACGGGTGACCGACGACCAGGCGCTCCGGCTGCCGCATCGCCTGGGCGATCGCGGTGGCGGGGATTCCGGAGGTCGAGGTGGCCAGCAGCGCGTGGGCGGGTGCCGCCTGCTCGACGGTCCGCCAGATCTCCTGCTTGACGGCCAGGCGCTCAGGGCCGTTCTCCTGCACTATATCGGCGTCCGTGACCGCGGTGGCCAGATCGGCCTCGAAGTGGAGCCGGGCCGTCAGATCGACTGTGGGCAGGCCGAGTTGAGCGAGCGCCGGGGTGATCTCGTCCAGGCCGGCCAGGACCAGTTCCTCGGCGTCGGGGCGTGGGTCGTTGACGACGACGTCCATGCCGTGGGCGAGGAAGAGACCGGTCCAGGAGATCCCGATCACGCCGCCGCCGATGACGGTCGCCCGTCGGTATGTGGTGTGTGCGTCCGTGCCGTGTGCGTTCATGGTGTGTGCACCGCCTTCCGGATGTCTCAGTGGGCGAGGTAGTCGTGGACGACCGCGGCCGGGCTCAGGGTGAGGTCGGTGAGGATGTGGCTGGCGGAGACGACCTCCAGCACCGGCAGGTCGGCGAGTGGCGCCAGGGCGTGGGGGTGGAGTTCCAGGCGGGCCGGGCCGTGGAAGGCGCTCTTCACCGTGATGTCGGTGATCTGGGTACGGACCAGCTCGCAGATGCGCGGCCTGCCGTCGTAGCCGGGCACCGCCTTGACCATGAAGGTGGGCACACAGATCTCCGCCCGGGCCTCCGCCAGGTCCATCGGGTGGTGCTTGTAGCCCATGGTGGCCGTCGCCACGCGCAGCGAACCGTAGTCGAGGGTGCCGACCAGGGTGTCGGAGTCGACGTAGAGCCTGGGCGAGCCGGCCTTCTTCGGATAGGCGCTCAGCTCCCGGCCGCTGGAGATCGCCGGAACGCTGTCGAGGTACATCGCCAGGTTGTATTCGCCGCGCTCGCCCTCGTACTCGACGGGAATGACCTGACCCGCCTCCGTGTAGTCGCCCAGCCCGGTCACATCGGGCATGCGCATGATCTCGAACCGCACCAGCGGCTCGGGCACCGAGAGGGGCTCGGGGACGACCCGCCGCAGGGCTTCGGGGTCGGTGCGGTAGGTGATGTTCAGGTATTCGCGGTCGGTGAACCGGTACCGCGTGGGGGCGAAAGCGGGTGCGTCCAGCGGGGTGGTGAACAGCTGGGCGACATCGTGCATGTGCATGAGTGGCTTCCTTGGAGACGCCTGTGCCTGTCAGGGCGGGGAGCGGATCCATCCGCTCAGCGCTTGGAACCACTGCACTCCACGGGACCAATGTCTGTCCAATATATGTTGCAGGCGCATTCGATATCCTTGAGCATATGGAATTCACGAAACGCCTGCTGGAGCAGTTCCTGGCGCTCGCCGAGGAGAAGCACTTCGGGCGGGCGGCGGAGCGCCTCTCGATGAGCCAGCCCCCGCTCAGCCAGGCGATGCAACGCCTGGAGCGCGGCCTCGGGGTGACTCTCCTCGACCGCAGGCCGGGGGGTCTGCGTCTCACCCCGGCGGGCGCGGCCTTCGCCGTGGAGGCGCGGCGACTGCTGGACACCCAGTCCGCGGCCGTCGAGCGTGTGCGGCGTGTCGCACACGGCCTGGAGGGCGACGTGAGAGTGGGGTACGTGAGCATCCTCAGCCACCGCCACCTGCCCCGGCTGCTGCGAGCCTCCGCCGAGGAGCTCCCCGGCCTGCGCATTCACCTGCACCAGGACACCACCGCCGCACTCGCCGACATGCTCCGCTCCGGCGCCCTGGACCTCGCGTTCATCCGCGACCCCTCGCCCGTGTCGGACGACCTGGCCGTCCACGACTTCGCCGTCGAGCGCATCGTCGCGGCACTGCCGCACGAGCACCGACTGGCCGGAGCCGAGGTGATCGACCTGGCGGAGCTCCGCGAGGACGACTTCGTGCTCCCCAGTGGAACAGCCCTCCCGGGCCTCGCGCATCAGGCTCGGCTGGCATGCCGGGAGGCCGGATTCACACCCCACCCCCGTGTCGGGGTCGACGACCTCACCGGCCTGCTCGGCTATGTCGCGGCCGGGCTGTGCGTGAGCCTCCTGCCGGAGGACCTGCGGGACTTTCCCATCCCCGGGGTCGCCTTCGTGCCGCTCCGGGGATCGTCACCGCACCTGCGGACGACCGTCGCGGCCGTGCACCGCCCCGACGCGGACGCGGCCGTACGCCGGCTCCTGGACCTCATCAACGGACACGCCCGCCCATGACCCCGCAGCGGCAACGGCCGGGTCCCCGGCGCCGGGGGAGGGGCCGGCGCCGGGGACCTGTGGGGGATCAGATCCGGTCCGCCGCTATCAGGAGGTAGTGGAAGCTACCTTCCTTGTACGCCGTCAGGAACGTGTCCTCGATGCCGGTGGCCACCGAGGACTTCGCCCGGAGCTCCCAGTAGGGAATGGTCCGGGCGGTCAGGTCGACGACGTCGAGGGGAACGAGACCGTTGGCGGCGAGCGCCTTGAAGTAGGCGCTGCGGGGGTGGACGTTGCAGGTGTAGTGCTCGTCGATGCGGCTGACGGCCTTGGAGCGGCCGCCGGTGACGTCGTTGTAGCAGCCGGTGACGCAGACATAGCGGCCGCCGTGTTCCAGCAGGCGGGAGAACTCGCCGAAGAGCTGGGTGAGATCGACGTACATGGTGGTCTCGTTGGTCCAGACGGCCCGGCGGGAGCCGGTGCCGAGGCCGGTGTCGAGCATATTGCGGAAGTGGAAGCGGACCCGGTCGGCCACTCCCCGCTTCTCGGCCTGGGAGTTGGCGAAGGCGACCTGGTGCTCGGAGATCGTCACGCCGTCCACCGCGCAGCCGAAGCGCTGGTGCGCCATGAAGCTGGTGCCGCCGCGCCCGGACCCGGCGTCGAGGAGCCGGTCCCGTTCCGTGACACCGCCGAGGTGGTCGAGGAGGATGTCGGCCTGGGCGGTCTCCAGCCTGTGGAGCTCCCCGATGACACGCCGCTCCCGGGTGTCCTCGGGGCCTTCGAGCACGGACCGGTTGTAGTCCCCGACGCCGTAGTGGTGGTGGTAGAGGCCGTCGACCTCGCCGAGGCGGAGGTTGACGGGCGCGTGCTCGCTGTCCCAGTACGCCGCGACCGACTTCTGGTAGGGGGTGCGGAGGACCTTGGCGCTGTGTTCGGTCATCGAGGCCATCGGGGAACTCCTCTGTTCCGCGCGGCGGTCACGCCGCGTTGTAGCGTGGGGTGGTGCTGTGCCATTCGCGGTTGCCGCCGAGCCAGGCCCAGGTGCCGACGAGGAAGCGGCGCAGCGCGGGCGAGCCGTCGGCGGCGAGGACGGTGGCCTCGGACTCGAAGGTGTGCACGAGCTCGTCGTGGACGAGGACGCTGCGGCGTACGCCCTCTTCGAGCGAGCACTTCTCCTCGGCGGCGATCACCGTCGGGAGGTTGAACTCCAGGCCGGGGCCCGCGCTCTCGCGTGCCATGGAGTAGAGGTCGTTGACGAGCGTGGCGGCGGTGCAGGCCATGCCGAAGGCGCGGCGCACCCGGGGGTCGTAGTACTCGGCGGCGGGGACCTCGTAGCCGCCGACGGCGTCGATGAGGGCGGTCATCGGCAGGAAGCTGTTGCACTGGCGGTTGACGAGGTACTCCCAGACCGGGGGCACGCGCTCGGCGGTGCGCCAGCCGGCCTCGGCGTTGAAGCCGGCGAAGAGGGCGGACATCTCGTGGGCCAGCCGCCCGAGCTGGGCGGGGCCGGCGTAGCGGGCGAGGTGGTCGAGCGCCGAGCGCAGGGCGGTCAGGACGGGGTCCTCGCGCATGGCCCGTTCCAGCTCCGGGGCGTAGCGGAGCGGCAGGTGGGCGGGGTCCACGGCGGCGTTGGCGACGCACAGCCGGGGAGCGAGCGCCCGCGGGTCGGCTCCCGCGGACTCGTCGTCGCAGTAGTGGTCGTCGGCCGCCCATTCCGCGAGCCCGCACTTGGCGGCGGCCAGCAGCCGGTCGGGATCGTCGGTGTCGGGGTGGGTGAGCATCAGCATGCGCCCGAAGTCGGTGGCGCGCAGCTCCTCCGACCGGCCCGGGTAGATGCCGATGTCGGCGGCCCAGGCGACCAGGCGCTCGTTCACCTCCTTCGCGAGTGCGGGGTCGTCGCGGACGGCGGGCGGGCAGTACAGCGGGGGCACCGGCCCGCCCGGAGCCTGCCGTACGGGTTTCGTCCGGGGCCGCGCGGCCGCCGGTGATATTCGGGCGGCGGACGTCCCCAGGCCGGTGGGTCCGGCGGGGAATCCGGCCGGCACCCGGCGGGGCCGGGGCGCGAGGGTGGCGGGGGCGGTGGGCCCCTGGTGGGCCAGCAGCGCGGTCACCAGGCCGGCGAGCTCGTGGGTGGCCGCGGTGGAGAAGGCGCGGGAGAGCAGTGACAACCGGATCTCCTTACGTTCCCGCCCGCCGTACCGGCGAGGCGGCGGACGGTTCAGTCGCGGTGACGGGAGACCTCGACGTTCTCCAGGATGCCGATGGCATCGGGGACCAGGACGGCCGCCGAGTAGTAGGTGCTCACGAGGTAGGAGATGACGGCCTGGTCATTGATGCCCATGAACCGTACGTTGAGGCCGGGTTCGTACTCGTCGGGCAGCCCGGTCTTGCGCAGGCCGATGACACCCTGGTCCTCCTCGCCGGTCCGCAGGGCGAGGATGGAGGAGATGTTGTGGCCTCCGCCGTTGATGGGGATCTTGCCGCAGGGGAAGATCGGCACGCCTCGCCAGCCGGGCACCAGGTGCCCCTCGACCTGGACGCTGTCGGGGTAGATCCCGCGCTTGTTGCACTCGCGGCCGAAGGCGGCGATGGCGCGCGGGTGGGCGAACAGCATCCGGGTGCTGCGCCGCATGCTCAGCAGTTCGTCGAGGTCGTCGGGTGTGGGCGGGCCGGAGCGGGTGGAGATGCGCTGGTCGTAGTCGGCGTTGTGCAGCAGCCCGAACTCGCGGTTGTTGACGAGCTCGTGCTCCTGGCGTTCGCGGAGGGCCTCGATGGTGAGCCGCAGCTGTTGCTCGACCTGGTCCATCGGGTCGTTGTAGAGGTCGGCGACCCTGCTGTGCACGCGCAGCACGGTCTGCGCGACGCTCAGCTCGAACTCACGGGGAGTGAGCTCGTAGTTGACGAAGGTGCCGGGGAGTTCGGGCTCGCCCACGTGGCCGGAGGCCAGCTCGACGTCGGCCTCGCCCTTCTTGTTGACCGACTGCTGGTGAGTGCTGAGGTAGTTGTCGATCTGGCCGCGCAGCGCCTCGGAGCGGCCGAGGAGCTGCCGGAAGACCGCCCAGGGCAGGACGAGCACGGTGCCGTTGGTGGATGCCTTGACAGTGTGGCCCCAGGTCGGCTCATCCTCCCGGAGGGCCTCCTCGCCGAGGTGGTCCCCGTCGGCGAGGACGCCGAGCACCGTGGGTTCGCCGTACTTGCCGGTCCCGTACCTGCTGAGTTTGCCGTGCGCGATGAGGAAGACTTCTTCGATCGGCTGCCCGGCCTCGACGAGCACATCGCCCTGCTCGAAGTCCCGCTGGGTGAACCGCGAGGCCAGTTCGTTCAGGAGGCTCTCCTCCTGGAAGCCGCGCAGCGGGGGCACTTCGGTGAGTGTGGACGCCACGACACGGACGTCCGCGCCGGTCTTGACGAAGCTCACCCGTCCTCGGCCCACGGTGTAGGTCAGTCGTCGGTTGACGCGGTACGTGCCGGCGCCGACTTCGTTCCAGGGCAGCATGCGGGTCACCCAGCGGGAGCTGATGCCCTGCATCTGAGGGATGGACTTGGTGGTCGTCGCCAGATTGCGGGCGGCTGCGGTGCTGAGGCTCAACTGCGCCTGCGCTTCGTCCTGTTGCTGCTGTTCCGAAGGTGTCGTCATGGGGTTCCCTTCGCCATGGGTGTCCCGGCGATTAGTATGAAAACCCGATGAGGTAAGCCTCAGCTACGGCGTACCGGGAAGCGGAACGCAACCCGGCAAAACAACTGCGCCTGCCGAAAAGGCGGGTGGAGGTTGTTCACCTGGGGATCTGTGACGGCGCGTGGGGCGCGCGCGGGTATTCGCTTACCTTTTCCAGGTGTGGGGGAGGCGGAGACTTCGCATGCGAGACCCCATGGAATCGCGAGCTTGGCTGAGTTTCGGACTCCTGTCCCCAGCCGTGCGGCGCCTTGCCGGGGCGAGCGGTGGCGTCCGGAGTTCAGTCCCGCACCGGCCCGGCCAGGTGGCCGGGTTCGAGTACGAAGACCGGGATCACGCGTCGGGTCTTCTCCTGGTATTCGGCGTACGGCGGATACGCGGCGACCGCGCGCTGCCACCACTCGGCCCTCTCGTCGCCGGTGAGCTCACGGGCCGTCATGCCCCGGCGCTCGGGGCCGTCTTGGAGATCCACCTGCGGGTCGGCCTTGAGGTTGAAGTACCAGAGCGGGTGGCGCGGGAAGCCGCCCTTCGAGGCCACCGCCGCGTACCGCCCCTCGTGCTCCACGCGCATCAGCGGAATCTTGCGGATCCAGCCGCTCTTCGCGCCGCGCATCGTGACAATGACGACCGGCAGGCCCGTGTCCCAGAGCGTTGTGCCCTGTGTGCCACCCGAACTCTCGTACAGCTCGACCTGTTCGCGCACCCACTGCGCCGGACTCGGCTCGTACTCGCCCTCAAGAGGCATCGCATTCACCCCATTGTCGTGTACGGATTGTATCGGGGCAGTCCCGTACGAGTCTCGTGCGAAGGGGCGCGCTTCGCTGATCGAATGGGCGGGAACGACCCTAGGCCAGGCGTAGTCGTGCCCCGGCCGGACCTCGGCGTGAAACCTCTCCTACGGCGGCGTGGACGGCGAATCAAGACACCAGTCAATCGGGCGAATCGCTTGCCTGAGCCCTGTCGGTAGTTGACGACGTGCGGTGTCCTGCTGAAAGGGCAATCGCATGGCTCCGTTCCGGGGGAGGAGACGGCGGTCCGGTCGTCGGCGTGCCGGGCAGGGAGCCGTCGCCTTCGGCGGCCAGGTCCGGCGCCGCTCTTCCGCCTCCGGGCGAGCGTGACCGCGGGGCGGAGAAAGGTGATCACTGTGTTCGGTGACCTTGGGAGACGTGCGCGGCGGCATGCGGCCGGCCGGCCCAGGGCATCCGGCCCGAGCTGTGGGTGGTGACCCACCCCAGAGATATCGCGCCCGACGAGGCCGAAGCAACCCGGCCCGCGGACGCCGTGCTCTGGGGCCTGACCCGCTGCCTGGTCAACGAACAGCCCGACCTCGGCTGCCGACGGCTGTCCCTGAACCGCAGCGGCACCGCCTCGGCCGACACGCGACGCCTGGCACAGGAGTTGTTCCACCCCACCGCCGAGGACGAGATCATCCTCTCCCCCCAGGGCCGGTTCGTCCTCCGCGAACAGCCCCGCCCCTCGGCCGTCCCGGCCACCGACGGTCTCGCCTTCGCGTTGAGGATCCGCGACGCCGGGCTCTCCTACCGCCTGGCCTGGGAGGAGACCGAGCGGCCCGAGCCCGGCCCGGGCGAGGTGCTCATCGAGGTGCGGGCCGCCGCGCTCAACTACCGTGACGTCATGCGGAGCCTGGGCCTGCTGCCCGCCGAGGCCGCCGAAGGCACCCCCTGGGGCACCGGCGTAGGACTGGAGTGCGCCGGAACCGTCGCCGCCTGCGGCCCCGGCGTGACCGGACTCCGGCCCGGCGACCGCGTCGCCGGCACCTCTCCCGCCTCCCTGGCCTCCCACACGGTCACCCAGGCCGGAGCCGTACGGCCCATGCCCGACGACATGACGTACGCCGAGGCGGCCACGATGCCGGTGGCGTACGCCACTGTCCACTACAGCCTCATCACCCTGGCCCGGCTCCAGCCGGGAGAGACCCTCCTCGTCCACGGAGCGGCCGGCGGCGTCGGGCCGGCGGCGCTGCGCTACGCCACCGCGTGCGGCGCGCACGTCATCGCGACCATCGGCAGCGACCTCAAGCGGGACTTCCTGCGCGCCCTGGGCGTCCAGCACGTCCTCGACTCCCGCTCCCTGCACTTCGCCGGCCAGGTCATGGAGATCACCCATGGTCAGGGCGTCGACGTCGTCCTCAACTCCCTGGCGGGCGAGGCCATCACGCGCGGCCTCGAACTGCTCCGGCCCGGCGGCCGGTTCCTCGAACTCGGCAAGCGGGACATCTACGAGAACAAGCCGTTGCCGCTGCGCCCGTTCGCCAACAACATCGCGTTCTTCGCAGTGGACCTCACCAAGGTGCTGAACGCCCCTTCCCATATCGAGGCCCTCCGCCAGGACGTGCAGGCCGCGAACTGGCGGGAGGCATGGTGCCCGTTGCCGCACAGCGTCTTCCCCGCCGCCCGCGTCACCGAGGCATTCACCCTCCTCCAGCACTCCCGCCACATCGGCAAGGTGGTCGTCGCCTTCGACCCGCTCGACGAGCCACCCCTCGTCGAGCGCGGGTATCCCGATCCCCGCCTGGACCCGGAGGGCACCTATCTGATCACCGGCGGCACGAGCGGGTTCGGGGCGGCGACCGCACACTGGCTCGCCGGCCTCGGCATGCAGGCCATCCGCCCGGCGGAGGCGCTGGCACACGCAGGGGAACTGCTGCAGGCAGGAGCCGAGACCGCGCTCGTCGCCCGCTTCGACTGGGGACGCATCGCCGCGCTGCCACTGGTCAGCAGCCCGCGGCTGAGCGGACTCGTACCCAGCGGTGCGGTGAGCGGCCGCCTCAGCCGGGAGGAACTCCTGCGCAAGCTCGGGCAGATGACATCGGACGAAGCGCTGGAATACGTCACCCACACCTTGACCGTCATGCTCGCCGGCGTACTGCACATGGATCCCGACCAGATCGACCCGCACCACCGGGTCGACAGCTACGGCCTGGACTCGCTGATGGCGACCGAGCTCCTGGTCGACCTCCAGCAGCGGTACGAGGTGAACATCCCGCCCCTGGAACTGCTGCGCAGCGCCAACGGTACCCTCGCCGACATCGCGCAGACGGTGTATCTGCGGCTGGGGCTGGCCTCCAGCACGCCTGTCACCGCGGAGCTCCCTCACCGGGCGGACGCCCCGACGGCGGGGGAGGGCACTTCCGTCGTCGTGTGAAACGGCGAGGATTCACGGGCGACGTCCCCACGCGGAGATCATCGGGGCGGTGGCCAGGTCGAGGCGTCCGGTGGCGACGTTCGCGAGGTGGCGCTCGATCTCCTCGTCGGTGGCGAGCCCTTCCGCCACCAGAAGGTGGCGGATCTGCCGCACGGTCGCGGCCTCGAGGACGGCGCAGGCCGGCGAGGCGATCGGGAAGTACGCGTCGGCCTGGACATCCTCCAGACCGGCCTCGCGCAACAGCCTGGGCAGGGTCCGCCCGTACGCGAGGTCCGCGCCGCGGGCGGCCATCAAGGAGCGGAAGCCGGCTCGCAACCGGTTGGCGAGCCGCTGTTCGGGACCCGACTCGTCCGGGCACGACAGCGGCTGCAACCCCGGGTCGGCGTCCTCCAGGAGCAGCAGGCCGCCGGGCCGCAGCGCCTGGACCATGCGGCGCAGCGCCTCGGCACGGTCGGTGACGTGCACCAGGACCAGTCGCGCGTGGACGACGTCGAAGCCCCCGGGCGGCGGCGGGTCGGCCGCCACGTCGTGGCGCAGCACCTCGATCGCACCACCGGCGATGTCCCGGGTCCAGGACACATCGATGTCGGTGGCGACCACCTTTCCCGCGGGGCCGACCCGCTCGGCCAGCCCGAGCGGCACGGACGCACCACCGGCACCGACCTCCCAGCACCGCATGCCGGCGACGATCCCGAGCTGGTCGACGTGCCGGAACGTCACCGGGTCGAACAATTCGCCGAGGGCACGGAATCGGATGCCTGCTTCCGATTGCTGGTTGTCCAGGAGGTAGCCGTGATCAGTCATCTGGTGATTGTGGCAGCGGGTCGGCGTGGGCCGGTGCTCAGGCCGGGCGCTCCAGTCGGTGGATGGCGCCCGGGTGTCGCAGGCCGCCGTACCCGCCTGATCTCGCTCGCCCTGCCCCCATTTGGGACAGCACCGCTTCCCCTATCGCCCTGGGCTCCTCAACTGAGGGGATCGCCGCGGGTCGCGGGTCTGCCGCGTTGTCGGCGGAGGGCGCCTGCGCGCTCGGCCGCCTTCACGTGGCCGGCCCGAAGCCGGCGGCCTGTGTCCACTTCACGGCGGTCGGGCTCGCCGGAAGACCCCGCCGGTCCCCGTGACAGTAGCCATCGCGCACGTGCCCGTAGCCCGGCACCTTCACTGCCGCCCGCAGCGTCGCCCACGCGGTGGCGTTGGTCTCCACGGCTCGCGAGGCCGCCTGCCACTGCGCGCCGCTGCTCGCGGCGGCCAGGCCCCGGGCGTAGCGCCAGGCGTTCTGCCGCCACAGCACCAGCAGCTCGTGCACGGTGAACCGCGCGAGAGGGTTCCACCGGCCGTCGGCCACGGTGAGCAGTGGATCGTGGCGGCGGGCGATGTCCGCCACCGCAGGCCCGTACGCGCGGTCCAGGACGGCCTGGGCCCGGTCGAAGTCGCCCTTGCGTGACGTGCCGTCGGCGCGGACGAGGCCGAGCCCGGCCAGGACGTAGGGCATGTCGCGCTGGATGTGGGTGTTCGCGCCCAGCAGGGCGTCCTGCCCGGCATTGCTGTCGCCCTCGCGCGCCGTGGCGAAGACGATGCGCCACGCGTCGGGCACCGGCCGACCGGCCCGGTCGGCCTCGTACGACCTCAGATAGGCGGCGACGAAGGCGGCGTTGAGGTTGCCTCCCGCCCACCTCGGCTCGGCGAACAGCCCCGGCTGCTCCCGCAGCGTCTCCTGCACCCGCACGTACAGTGCTGCGAACGGGGCCCGATGGGTCACAGCCCAGCCGGTCACGGACCTCGGCCAGAGCCCGGTCGCGGGCCGCCACGCACCCCCTCACTGGCCCGTCGCACGACGCCGGGAGCTACCCCGCGGCACCGGCTGGTGCCACGACCCCGCACCACAGCATGCCCGCGGCCATCGCGGTCGCGACCGCCCGAACGGGTTTGCCCACGCGCATGACGGCACCTTCCGACGCCGGACGGGGAGCAGCCGCGAGCCGCCCACGGCCCTGCCCAACGACGGGGCGGCCCCGGGGCAACGCCCACCGGGGAGGGACCCGCTACGCGCTCCTCCGGCGCCGAGCCCGGCGGAGCTCAGGCGTGGTCGGCGAGCCCTGAGTAGCCCTTGGCCCGTGCACAGTGGGCGCAGCAGAAGAACATCCCGTCGGTCTCCAGGCCGTGGCCCAGGATGCGGCACCCGCAGGTGTCGCAGATCGGCGCGAGCTTGTGCGCGGCGCACTCGAAGCTGTCGAAGACGTGGACGGCCCCCGCCGCGCGCACCTCGAAGGCCATTTCGTAGTCGTTGTCGCAGACCTCGCACACCGCCATGTCGTTCATTCCTTTGCTGGTCGCCCGCCGCGAACGTCTCGTCCGCCGTCCGGCACTCGGCCGTCAGGATGCAGCACGGTGGGCCCCGCCGGTCGGCAGCGCCACGGCGACGCGGGCCGATCAGGGCCTGTGCGTCGCCCGCCGGGAGCAACCGCCGGCGTCCGTTCAGCCGCCGTTCTCGACATGCAGCCGCACCTGTTCCTCCAACCGCTCCAGGCTGTCCTCCAACGCCGAGCGCACGGTCTCGGCGCCGGGGTCGTGGCGCTCGTCGAAGAACGACAGATGGACCGTCACCTCGCTCGCGCCGCCGCCCGCGTCGGCCACTTGCAACCATCCGGCGTAACTGTCGCCGTCGCGCGTGCCCCACTCCAGGCGCAGCCGCTCCGGCTGGGCCCGGAACAGCGCGGGCGCGTCCTCGCCGGTGGTGTCCTCGTGCACGGTGACGGCCGGCAGCTTCTCGGCCCGTACGTGCAGTTCCGCCGGCATCCAGCTGTCGAGCCGGCGTACCTGGCCGGCCTGGTCGAAGATGTGCTCCGGCAGTGCGGGCATCGTCCGGGAATGCTCGTATTCGCTCATGCCCAACATCCTCACGTCGGTGGCGTACCTCTGGTGAGCCCTTGCCCGGTGGCGGCGTCCGGGGGCGCACAACCACCCGTTCGCCGCCGACCGGATCCGTCCATCGGACGCAGGCGGCCCGTGTGCCGGCCTTCGGTCGCGACAGCCATCCACACCGGCGGTGAACCCGGTGCCCGCCCTGTGTCCCGCTCGCCACATGGAGGAGTTCGGCGTGTCAGCGCTGACACGCATCCCTCGCTGGGAATCCGCCATTTTCCCAGCTCGGCGCCCCTGTTGAGCGGCTCGCCCGAGCGCTGCGACGCGTGGCGATGCCTTTGACAGTGCTCAGGAGGCGGTGTTTAGTGGCGGTGTCGGAAGACGCGTTTCCCCCGCACCCGCCCAGGCGGCATGCCCGCGGAAACGCGAGAGCCTCACCCCCTCCGTGCCGGCCAAGCGCTCGGGGATGAGGCCCTCTGCAACTACGGCGGGGCCTCGACCACCGGGTCGGGGCCTTTGCTACAGGCGGTTCGGTCAGGTCAGCAGTTCCCGCACGGCCCTGGCGACCGTGTAGATCGGGCCGACCCAGCGGATCCAGCGGTAGAGCCGGTCCCACCTGTCGCCGCGGTGGCCCTTTGGAGCTCCCTCCATGAGGTCACCTCCCTCCCGGAGCCCGGTGTTGTTCGTGGACCCCATGGGCGACGCCCGCGAAGCACCGAACGGTCCCAGGATGGGAGTTGGTACCAGTAGGTTACCGGGCACCCGCGATACCCACATGGCACCGAGATACCCGCGATCCGCCCGAAACCTCGCACAGGCAGGCGATCTGAGGGCTCGCCAGGTCTCGCACGACGCCTCGTGCTGCCCGCTGCTGACGTCCGATCACCGCTGCAACCAGCGTTTTTGGCCATGGAGCCGGTCACGGGGCCGTCGGTGGGGGAGTGGTGTGCCCGCCGACGGCGGCGGTGTGTGCGTGCGCGGGCCGGTAAGTGAAAAATCATCCTCTCGTACCAACGTGACGCGGCGTGGAACACGTGATGGAGGCGCGGAAGCGGGATATGAGTTCCGGCCCGCGCCATTCGAAGACCGCGGCGGAAATCCTCGGTTCGACCGCCACGAGCGGCGCTCCGAGGGCGTCGGAAGTCTGTCGGTGATGACGGGGATCTGTCGGCGGTATGTCGGTGGAGGTTGCGAACGTGGGTGGAGCAAGTGCTCCTCATGAGCAACCTGCCTCTTCCGATCGGAGTGACTCCATGTCCACCACCCCTCGTATCGCCGTCGTCGGCGGAGGCCCCGGCGGTCTCGTCTGCGCCCGCGTCCTCCAGCGGCACGGCGTGCCTGTCACCGTCTTCGAGCGCGAGGTCATCCCCGACTCCCGCTCTCAGGGAGGCACCCTCGACATACGTGACGACACCGGGCAGGTGGGCTTGCGCGCGGCCGGGCTCCTCGACCAGTTCCTCGCGCTCTCCCGGCCCGAGGGCCAGGAACTGCGCCTCATGGACCGGTCGGCCACCCTGCTGCGGCACAGGCGACCCGAGCCGGGCGACACCGGTGCCCCGGAGATCGACCGAGGGCAGCTGCGTACTCTCCTGCTCGACTCCCTCACCCCGGGCACCGTGCGCTGGGACCACGCGGTCGAGAAGGTGGTCCCGCTGCCCGACGGCACCGTCCGCCTGGAATTCACCAGCGGCGCGGCCGAGGAATTCGACCTGGTCGTCGGTGCGGACGGCGCCTGGTCGCGGGTGCGCCGCGCACTTTCGGATGCCCAGCCCGCCTACAGCGGCGTCATGTTCGTCGAGGCCCATTTCGACGACGTCGACCGCCGATTCCCCGCCATCGCCGAACGCGTCGGCCAGGGCATGATGTGGGCCAAGGCCGGCGGCCTGAGCCTGGTGGCCCAGCGTAACGCCGACTCCCACATCCGCGTCTACATCGCCTTCCGCGGCCCGCTCGACTGGCACGAGGGCATCGACCTGGCCGACACCGAAGCCGTGCGCGCCCATCTGCTGGGCATGTACGAAGGCTTCGACGAGAGCTTGCTCGACCTGATGCGTGACAACGACGGCGCCTTCACCGACTGGCCCGTCTTCGCCCTGCCGGTCCCGCACACCTGGAACCGCGTCCCCGGCCTCACCCTGCTCGGCGACGCCGCGCATCTGATGCCTCCTGCCGGTATCGGCGCCAACCTCGCCATGCTCGACGGCGCCGAACTCGCCCAGGCCATCGTCGACCAGCCCGGCATCGACGACGCCGTCGCCGCGTACGAGAAGGTCATGCTGCCCCGCGCCGTCGACCAGGCCGCCGAGTCCGCGGCCATTCTGGCCGCCCTGATACCCGACACCCGGTCCACCGAGCCGGGCTTCCCCGACTTCTTCGGCTGAGACGCGTCTTCTCGGGAGCGGTCACGGGCGGGGGCCGGTGGCGTCCTCGGTGTCCGGCCCGGTCCGGGTCATACGTCCCAGGCCACCGGGAGGCTCTTCACACCGTAGATGTCCGCGGTCTCCGGGCGCAGGGCGACCTCGTCAGCCGGTACGGCCAGGCGCAGCGTGGGGAAGCGGTGGAGCAGCGCGGGGAACGCGACCCGCATCTCGACGCGGGCCAGTTGCTGGCCCAGGCACTGGTGGATGCCGTGGCCGAAGGCCAGGTGCCCGCTGTACTCCCGCTGGAGATCGAGCACGTGGGGGTCGGCGAAGCGCTCGGGATCGCGGTTCGCGGTGCTGTACGACAGGACGAGCGTCGTGCCGGCCTTGATGGTCCGGCCGTCCAGCTCGACGTCCTCCAGCGCCGTCCTCCAGAATGTCTTGGCGACGCTCAGATACCGCAGCAGCTCCTCCACGGCCTGGTCGGTGAGCGCGGGATCGGCGCGCAGCGCGGCCAGTTGGTCCGGGTGCCGCAGCAGCGCGAAGGTGCCGAGCGCCAGCATGTTCGCGGTGGTGTCGAACCCGGCCGCCAGCAGGATCAGGCTGATCCCCTTGAGCTCCTCGTCGGTCAGGTCGCTGTCGGTGAGTTCACTGAGGACGTCGTCGGTGGGGTCGGCGCGCTTGGCGGCCACCAGCCCCGCGAGGTACTCCTGGGTCGCGGTGTAGGCCGCTATCAGTGCCTCATCGCTTGTCTCCCCGCCCATGAACGTGTCGATCTGCTCCTGGAAGGAGCCCCGGTCCTCGTACGGCACCCCCAGCAGTTCGCAGATCACGATGGTGGGGATGGGCTTGGCGAACGCGGTCACCAGGTCCACCGGCGGGCCGGCTTTCTCCATGGCGTCAAGGCAGTCGGCGGTGATCCGCTCGATGCGCTCGGTGAGCAGTCGCATCCGCCGTACGGTGAACTTGCCCATCAGCGGTTTCCGGTAACGCCCGTGCTGGGGCTCGTCCATGAGGAGGAACTCGCCGGGCGGTGCCGGAGGGATTTCGAAGTCGCCCATGTTCATGAGCTCTTTGCGTGAGCTGAACCGCGGGTCGGCCAGCACCGATCTGACCAGGTCGTATCCGGTGACCAGCCAGCCGGGCCTTCCCCCGGGGTGCGTGCAGCGGCTGATGGGGCTCTGCCGGCGGGCGTCGATCAGCTCTGCCGGCGGGTCGAAGGGGCAGCCGGGCTGACGTGCCGTCGGGAGCGTCGCGACGGTGTGGACGGATTCATCCATGACCATTTCCTCGTCTCGCGATATGACGTGTTCGGTGTAGGTCGAAAGCTACGTTGCGTTCATGGTGCGGTCAATCGACAAGAAGGTGTATGTCCAGGTGAACGGCGTGAAATTGGAGCAATGACGCTGGGCTCGAATGCAACGAAGCGTTGCAATGGATGGCGCCGAAGGCAACACTGACGATATGCCAGAGGGGTTGTTCGGGGATCAAGTCTGTGAATAGGGTGAGCGGTGCAGCTGGTTCGCCCTGCTCGCCAGGCAGGCGCGTCGCAAGAGGGAACCCGGTGGGAATCCGGGACTGCCCCGCAGCGGTGAGCGGGAACGACCGCCGTCATACGCACTGGGTCCGGACGGACCCGGGAAGCGACGGCCAGTAGGAACCTCGTGTCCCACGAGGCGTGCCCGCGAGTCCGAAGACCTGCCACTGCCCGTGCGCGACGTACGCGTGCGGAGATCCGGTGACCTCGAGGGCGGGTCGGCGTACACATCGGGCAGGCGTGTCGTGGAAGCGGCACGGTCCGGCCGGTGTGCCGGCTCCTTCGCGCCCTCGTCCCGTTCCGGATCGGTCGACAGCAGCTCGCGAAGGAGAGTCACGTGACCAGCAAGTCCGCAGCCGCGGCAGCACGGGCGACCGTGTACGGCTACCCCCGCCAGGGCCACCACCGGGAACTGAAGAAGGCCGTCGAGGGCTACTGGAAGGGCCAGGTGGACGCGGCCGAACTCCGGCGGACCGCCGAGCAGTTGCGCGCCGCCAACTGGCTGGCCCTCGCGGAGGCGGGGATACGCGAGGTGCCGACCGGCGACTTCTCGTACTACGACCACGTCCTGGACACCAGCGTCATGGTCGGCGCGATCCCCGCCCGGCACCGCGCCGCCATGGAGGAGGGCCCGCTGGAGGGCTACTTCGCCATGGCCCGCGGCACCCAGGACGTGGCCCCGCTGGAGATGACCAAGTGGTTCGACACCAACTACCACTACCTGGTGCCGGAGCTCGGCCCCGACACCGTCTTCACGGCCGACTCCGCCAAGCAGGTCGCCGAGCTGGGCGAGGCGCTCGCCCTCGGGCCGGCCGCGCGCCCTGTCCTCGTCGGGCCGGTCACCTTCCTCCTGCTCGCCAAGCCCGCCCCCGGTGTCGCTCCCGGCTTCGAACCGCTGACCCTGCTGGACCGGCTGCTGCCCGTCTACGCGGAAGTGCTCGCCGACCTGCGCGCCGCCGGCGCCGAATGGGTCCAGCTCGACGAGCCCGCCCTCGTCCAGGACCGGTCCCCCGCCGAGCTGAACGCCGCGGCCCGCGCCTACCGCGACCTGGGGACGCTCACGGACCGGCCCAAGCTCCTCGTCGCCTCCTACTTCGACCGGCTGGGCGAGGCCCTGCCGGTGCTGGCCAAGGCACCCGTCGACGGGCTCGCCCTCGACTTCACCGGGCCCGCCGCCGCCAACCTCCAGGACCTCGCGGCCGCCGGCGGCCTGCCCGGCAAGCGGCTCGTCGCGGGCGTCGTCGACGGCCGCAACGTCTGGATCAACGACTTGGAGAAGTCGCTGTCCACTCTGGGCACGCTCCTCGGCCTCGCCGACCGGGTCGACGTGGCCGCCTCCTGCTCGCTCCTGCACGTCCCGCTCGACGCCGCCGCCGAGCGCGACATCGACCCGCAGATCGCCCGCTGGCTCGCCTTCGCCCGCCAGAAGACCACCGAGACCGTCACCCTGGCGCGCGGGCTGGCGGAGGGCACCCACACGATCGCGGCGGAACTCGCCGCCAACCGCGCCGATCTCGCCTCCCGCGCCGGCTCCGCCCTCACCCACGATCCCGCCGTCCGCGCCCGGGCCGCCGCCGTCACCGACGCCGACGGCCGCCGCTCCCGCCCCTACCCGGAGCGCGCCCGCGCCCAGCGCGCCCACCTGCGGCTGCCCCTGCTGCCCACGACCACCATCGGCTCGTTCCCGCAGACCGGCGAACTCCGCACCGCCCGCGCGGACCTGCGCGCCGGGCGCATCGGCGCGGCCGCCTACGAGCAGCGGATCGAGGCCGAGATCCGCGAGGTCGTCTCCTTCCAGGAGAAGGCCGGGATCGACGTCCTGGTCCACGGCGAGCCCGAACGCAACGACATGGTGCAATACTTCGCCGAGCAGCTCACCGGCTACCTCGCCACCCGGCACGGCTGGGTCCAGTCCTACGGCACCCGCTACGTCCGCCCGCCGGTTCTCGCCGGTGACATCTCCCGGCCCGGCCCGATGACCGTACGCTGGACGTCCTACGCCCAGTCGCTGTCCGACCGCCCCGTCAAGGGCATGCTCACCGGGCCCGTCACCATGCTCGCCTGGTCCTTCGTCCGCGACGACCAGCCGCTCGCCGACACCGCCCGGCAGGTCGCCCTCGCCCTGCGCGACGAGGTGAACGACCTCCAGGCCGCCGGGAGTTCAGTGATCCAGGTGGACGAGCCCGCCCTGCGCGAGACGCTGCCGCTGCGGGCCGCCGGCCGCGCCGCGTACCTCACCTGGGCCACCGAGGCATTCCGCCTCACCACCGCCGGCGTCCGGCCCGACACCCAGATCCACACCCACATGTGCTACGCCGAGTTCGGCGACATCCTCCGGGCCATCGACGACCTCGACGCGGACGTCATCAGCCTGGAGGCGGCCCGCTCCCACATGCAGGTCGCCGGTGAACTCGCCGGAGCCGGATACCCCCGCGAGGTCGGACCCGGCGTCTACGACATCCACTCCCCGCGGGTCCCCGGCGCGCGGGAGGTGATGGCGCTGCTGCGCAAGGGGCTCGAGGCCATTCCGGCCGAGCGGCTGTGGGTCAACCCCGACTGCGGCCTGAAGACCCGCGGCTGGCCCGAGGTCCGTGCCGCGCTGGAGAACCTGGTGGCAGCGGCCCGTGAGGTCCGGGGCGGCTTGTCCACCACGGCTTCCTGACCGGGCCGGCCGCACTCCCCGAGAAGATCCGACCGGATCGCGGGGCAGCGGGCTTCAAGCACGACCCCCGCTGCCCCCCCGATGCGGTCCTTCTGATCGGAAATGCTGCTCCAGCCGGCCGTTACCAGGGCACGGGCTGATCCTGGTAGTCCAGGAACTTCAGCCCCGGTTCGCCGCTGTGACGGTCGATCGTGTCCACCACGCCCGGGATGGACTGGTCGATGGTCAACGGCGCTTCCGGCCCGCCGAGTTCGGTGCGGACGTGGCCGGGGTTGATGAGCAGGAGCGTATGGGCGGCGTCGGCGTACCGGACGGCGTAGCTGCGCATGAGCTGGTTGAGGGCGGACTTGCTGGCGCGGTAGAGATCCTGACCGCCCCGGGTGTTCAGACCGATGCTGCCCTGGCGCGAGGACATGACGCCGATGGTCCCGGTCGGCGCGACCAGTGAGCGGAAGGACTCGACCACGCGCATCGGGCTGAGCGCGTTCGTGACCATGACCTCGGTGAACATCTCCTCGGGGACGTCCGCGATCGGGATGTCGCCCCTGGTGATGGCGGCGTTGACGAACAGCAGGTCCAGGGTGCGTTCCGTCAGGCGCTCGCGCAACGCGGTGATCTGCTCAGGCTTGGTCATGTCCAGCGACTCGACGGTGACGCGGCCCCCGGACGCCTCGGCCAGGTCGTGGAGGCCGGTGCGGCTGGTGCCCCGCACGGTGCCGATGACGTTCCAGCCGCGGTGCGCGTACTCGGTGGCGAGTCCGAGCCCGAGGGTGCGGGATGCCCCGATGACGAGGGCGGTCCTGTCGCTCATGCCTGCACCGCCGGCTTGAGGACCTCTTCGCACCAGGTGCGGAACGTCGTCGGGTTCGCGGTCCCAGGGGTGCGCCGTACGCCGTCGTCCAGGCCGGCGTCCTTGGAGCGCATCATGTCGACGTAGCCTTGCGCGACCGCGTCCCCGACGCCGTGTCCGGTGAGCGCGGCACGGGCGTCGTCAAGAGATTGCCGCTCGTAGCGGACCGGGCGGCCGAGCACGTCGGACATGATGCGCGCGATGTCGTTCGCCGAGAGGTCCTCGGGGCCCAGCACCGGGACCTCGCCCGTCCCCGTCCAGGAGCGGTCGAGCAGCAGACCCGCGGCGGCCGCGGCGATGTCCCGGGTGGCGGCCGTCGGTGCTTTGCGGTCGGCGGTGAAGGTGCCGGTGAACACACCGTCATCGCGGATCGTCGCGACCTGCCTCAAAAGGTTGTCCATGAACGTCGGGCTCGCGAGCGCCCGGTAGGCCACGCCGGTGGCCGCGATGAGATCGTCCATGGCCAGCGACGCCGTGACGTGTCCGGCGCGGCCGGCGAAGGGCGTGCCGCGGCCGAGCGCCGAGACGCCGACGACGTGGCCCACACCGTGGACCGTGAACGCCTTCGCGGCGGCGCGGGTGAACCCGGAGTACGCGGCGTTCAGGCTCGGTGCTTGCGGTGGCGCCGGCGGGACGAGCCAGAAGACGGCGTCCGCGCCGGCGAAGGCCCGGTCGACGACCTCGGCGTCGCCGTGGGAGCCTTTGACGACCTCGACGCGGCCACGGACCGCGTCGGGCAGTCTCGCCGGGTCGCGCACGATGACGCGCAGTTCTTCGCCGTGATGAAGGGCCTCGTCGAGCAGGATGTGAAGGAGCCGGCCGCCGATCTGGCCGGTAGGAGCGGTGACGACAATCATGCTTCGAGTCTCGGGGCGGCCGGTCACAGCGTCCAATACCCTTCCTGGCGATTGATACCTTGAAGGCATGGATCTCGATTTACGCAAGCTCCGCTACTTCGCCGCGGTGGCCGAGTACCGGCACTTCGGCCGGGCGGCAGAACGGCTCTACATCACCCAGCCGGTGCTCAGCCGTCAGATCAGGGCCCTGGAGCAGGAGTTGGACCGCACGCTGCTGGAACGGACCACCCGCAGTGTGGAGCTCACCGCCACCGGCAAGCAGCTCTACGAGGAGGCGCGGGGGATCCTCGCCGCCGTCGACGCGGCGGTGCGGCGCGTGCATGACGTCGACCGGGGTGTCCAGCGGCTGGTCGTCGCCTTCTCTCCCGGGCTGCGGGTGTCTGAGGCGATCCGCGCGTTCGCGTCGCGCCACCCGGACGTCGAGACCGACCTCGTCCCGTCACGCTGGTGGGAGCGGGACGCGCCACTCCGGGACGGCCGGGCCCAGGTCGGCTATCTGCGGAGGCCGTTCGACGAATCCGGCTTGCACATCATCCCCATCGGCCACGAGCCCAAGGTCGCCTGCATGCCCGTGGCGCACCCGCTCGCACGCCGTGACGAGCTCACCTCCGCCGACCTCGCCGACGAGCGGATGCTCGACATCCCGACGCGGCGGACGTCTTCGCTCGAAGAGAAATTCGAGCTCATCGCCTCCGGACACGGCATCGCGCTCGTCCCGCTGAGCGTCGCGCGCTCCTACTCCCGCCCTGACCTCGCCCATCTCCCCGTCACGGACGCCCCGCTGATCGAAACGTGCCTGGTCATTCCCGCGGACCGGCACGAGAGGCTGCTGCGCGACTTCCTGGAGATCGCCACGGTGACGCTGCGGCAGACGTGAACGGTCGTCCCTGACGCGACGTCAGGGGTGGGGCAGCAAGGCGCCGGTGGCCGTGAGCGGCGCCGGCCGAGCGTGGCGACTTCCCGTCTGTCGACTTCAGCCGAAGCCGAACATCCTGGTTGCCCACTCGACCGTGCAGAGCCAGAAGGGAAAAGCCTTGTCTGGTACGCCCAGAAGAAAGCTCATCCTTCACCGAACAGCCGTCGGCGCCGCGGCGCTGCTGTTCCTGGGATCCGGGGCAGCGACCGCGACCGCAGCCGGCGCCGATGGCGGCGGCTTCGACCGCAACCCGAATCCCAACGCGGCACCGTCGGCCCGGCCGGCCGCCGGGCCCGCCGGGAACGCCATGGCCGCGACGGCGTCGCGGCCGGTGTCGGGCAGGAACCCCTCGGCCGAGCCGGGCAAGAAGGACGCCTCCGGTGTCTGGCAGGTCAGCACCCCCAGGGTCAAGCTGAGCAACACGGTGACCAATGCCGACGGCGGCCCGGTCAGCCTCACCTTCGAGGTCTGGACGGCCGACTCCTCGGGGAATCCCAAGACCCAGGTGAAGGTCGGCGACAACCGGTACGGCGTCCTGGTGTCCGACTTCGTCAAGTCCGGTTCCACTGCCTCCGTGACCGTGGGGGCCGGAAGGCTGAAGCCGAACGTCGACTATGTCTTCCACACCTCCGCCTATGCCAAGGACAGCGGCCTGTACGAGACGTCGTGGTCGCCGTGGGCGCGGTTCCGCGTCGGGATGCCCGTCGACCTGACCCTGCCCAACCCCAATGCCGCGGCCCGGAACCCGGACCAGTCCGCCCAGCCGTACACGGACTCGATGGCGCCCGCCTCCCCGTGGCAGACCGCGGCCGGTCCGAGCCACGCCCCCTCCGTCCCCGGGATGTTCGGAACCCGCTGCACCACTTCCTCGGACGGGGTGAAGGTGTGCGGCAAGGCCGAGCTCTACAACGGCCGTAACTTCACCCTCCGCAGGGGAACCGGCGCGCGGGCGAAGGCCGCCGCGCAGCCGTCCCTGGTCGGCAACTGCGACCTGGCCAACCCGCGGAAGGGGCTGTGGACAACCACCCGGGAAGCCAGGCCGACGGCAAGCCGCTGTACTTCCTGCCCGACGGTGACATCAGCGGTAACCGGACGGTGATCTGCCCCACCGGATGGGCAGCGGCCAACGGTGACACCAGCGCCCTCAACGGGCCGACGGACAAGGAGCTGAACTGCGACGAGTTCGCGTTCAACGCCACCTACAACAGCGGCGGGATGCCCTCGCTCGCGGGTGGCCTGAACCCGGTCAGCAGCGGGGACGCCTGTGTGCAGACCCTGGCGAGCAAGCAGGACGGCACCGTGCACCTGTTCAACATCGACGGCCTTGTGCCGACGTGGAAGGAGGTCTGCGGGCGGTCCGCGATCTCCGGGAACGACAACAGCGGTTCCATGGCCGGGTTCGCGGCCTTCAACGCGAACCAGCGGCTGCTGGACCGGGACCCGTACTGGCTGAACACGAACATGCGCGCGGTGTGCTCGGTCGACAGCGCGACCGTGAGGTGCACCATGACCGCGAACAACCAGTAGCTTGCTCACAGGGGGCGCCGCGCCGAGCGGGCGCGGCGCATCGCTGCCACCGGTTCACAGCGGGGAGGGCAGGTGCACCGCGGGCAGCAGCCCCTGCTCGATCTCCCGGCGCGGCAGCGACAGCCCGAGATGCTCGCCCACCGCCCCGAACAGCCGCCTCGCCAACTCCTCGTCCTCGTCCTCCGGGTCCTCGCAACCGGGGAAGGCGTCCCGCACCGCCCTGGCCCGGCGCATGGCAGCGTCCAGTGCGGCGAACGTCCCGAGCCGGTCCTCGGGCGGGACCGTGGTCTCCAGCAGGCTGCCACCGGGTTCGGCGGAACCCACTTCGCCGACGGCGTCGACGTAGCACACCCACGGGTGCTCGTGCAGGAAGCGATCCAGGCAGACGAGTTCGTCGCCCTGCCCCACCAGGGTGTCCTGGCCCAGCCGGTCGAGGAAGACGAGGTGCCAGGTGGACCGCTCGACCTCCAGGACGTACGCCCACTCACCGCTGCGGCCGAACATCGCCACGCTGTCGCCCAGGTCCACGCTCAGCCTGTCGAAGTCCTTGAACAGCGACGGTCGTTCGGCCATGCGGCGGTCCGCACCGAGACGGACCACAAGGTCCACCGGGTCCACGCCTCGCACTGCCGTGAGGCAGATGTCCGAGAGCATCCCGTCCTTGGCGATCGCACCGCTGTACCAGTGCTCGCCTATCCAGGCCAAGCCGTCTGTCATCGTGCCGGCCCTCCCTCGACTTGGCGCACACGCTACCGAGCCTCGGGGCGGCTCGGGCGGCGGATTGCCGGTGACCTCGCCCGTGCCGGGGCCGTCGTGAGGAGCCGGGTGATCGCGAGGATGTCAGGCGACGACCGGCTCGTCGGCGAGGTAGGGCGGGGCGGGCTCGTACTGGATGTACTGGCGCACGGCTCGGGCGTGGTCACGGCCGTGCAGGCGGCCGATGAGCCACAGGGCCATGTCGATTCCGGCTGAGACGCCCTGACTGGTGACGAGGTTCCCGTCGACGATGTAGCGGGCGTCGCGGACCACGGTGACGTCGCCCCGGGCCTGGAGGGTGTCCTCGAACAGGTAGTGGGTCGCGACCCGGTGGCCGCGTGCCGGACCTGCCTCGTGCAGCAGCAGGGCCCCGGTGCACACGCTGGTGGTCCACGTGGTGTCGGCGGCGGTGGTGCGGATCCAGTCGATGAGCACGGGGTTGGACACTTCGTCGCGGGTCCCGTTGCCACCGGGGACCAGCAGGACGTCCAGCGGAGGGTGGTCGTCCAGGGTGTGGTCCGGCAGGACCCGCATGCCCTTGTTGCAGCGGACGGCGCCGGGGTGTTCGGCGATGAGCAGCGCGGTGTCGGCGTGGTCGCGCAGCATGGAGGAGGCGGTGAACACCTCCCACGGCCCGGCGAAGTCCAGCTCCTCCGCTCCGTCGAAAATCAGTATCCCGTAGGTGGTCATATGTGCTCCTTGGTGGATCGGAAGCGCTCGCGGTAGTCGGACGGTGCGACACTCAGATGCCGGTGAAAGGCGCGGCGGAGTGTCTCCGCGGTGCCGAAGCCGTACCGGCGCGCGATGGTCTCGATGGGGTGGGCGCTCTCGGCGAGCGCCCGCTTGGCCGCCTCGACGCGTACGCCCTCGACGTACGTCCCGGGCGGGATGCCGAGTTCGGCCGTGAACCTGCGCTGGAGGTGGCGGGGACTCAGGCCGGCGTGCGAAGCGAGATCGTTGATGCCGTGCCGGGCACCGGGATCGGAGTGGATCGCCGTGACCGCGGCGCGGATGGGGTCGCTGGCCGGCTGCGCGGACCACAACGCCACGCTGAACTGCGACTGGCTGCCGGGGCGGCGCAGAAATATCACCATCTCCTGCGCGACGGCGTGGGCGACCTCCCGGCCCAGGTCGTCCTCCACCAAGGCGAGTGCGAGGTCCATCCCCGCCGTCACCCCGGCCGACGTCCACACCCGCCCGTCCTTGAGGAAGATCGGATCGCAGTCGACGACCAACTCGGGATGCTCCCGGGTGAGCTGCTCCTCGCGCGCCCAGTGAGTGGTCACCCTGCGCCCGTGCAGCAGCCCGGCGGCGGCCAGCAGGAACACCCCGCTGCACACCGAGGTGACGCGCCGAGCAGTGGCCCCGGCGGTGGCGATCCAACGCGTCAGCGTCGGATCGTGCCGAACCTGGTCGATCCCGTCGCCGCCGGTCACCACCAACGTGTCGATCCCCGCGGGGTCCAGATCAGCTACACCGCAGGGAGCGTGCACGGAAAGACCGCTGCCGGACCGCACGGGGCCCGGCAGCGGTGCGGTGACCTGGCAGGAGTATCCGCCGGCGAGCCGGTCGGCGTGCTGGAACACCTCGTACGGGCCGAAGAGGTCCAGAGGCTGGAAACCCTCGAAGATGACGAAGACGATGCGGCGTTGCTTCACCCCTCCACTCTGTGATCCGGCGCCGGTGGCGTCAACGACGGATATCCCACAGATCGCGCCATGCCCGGAGAGCTGTTGCCTTCTGCCTGCGCATCCGTTCCCCGGTCAGAACCCCGATCACCCGTCCTCGATGTCCGAGATGAGCTTGGTGCTCAGGTCGCTCTGCACCGCCAGCCGGGTGTGCCCGGCGTCCGGGCCGGTGCCCCAAGTGAGCGTGACCGTGGTGAACAGATGTCCGGCACCGGAATCGTGGTAGCGCACCTCCCAATGGGTGGGCACGTCCTGGGCGCGCAGGACTCCGTCGGCGTGGTTGACCTCCTCCCACGCGGTCAGGCGCTGGCGGAAGTCCGCTGTGAGGTAGTGGGTGCGAAGCTCCTGACCCAGATCATCGGTTCCGTCGTAGACGGCGTCGATGTAGGCGCCGTAGAAGTCGGCCACCCGATCGACCGCGGAGTCCGGGCTCCCGCCGCGAACCGCGTCGCCCGACTGATCTCCTGGCATGAATTCCCCCCTGGAACACGTTGTTCAGCCCCCTTGGTGGCTTCCCATGTTCGGCTTGGGGCAGTCCTTTTGAGCTGTAGGAGGCTAAATGTGATGTTCTGGCCATTGGTCACGCTCTGCGGGCCCGCTCAGGGGAGGGGTGGTCGTGATGTCAGCCGTGGCCGAAGTAGTTCTCGAGGGTGATGGCGTTGGCCGCGTGGGCGGTGTCGGCAGGTGTGGCCGTCTTGCCGTCGGCCCTGTCCTGCGCGAGCTGCTGGTTCTCGCGGACGTATTCGCGCATCGCCTGCTGGTAGCGAGCGAAGGCGACACCGTGATCGCCCTGGCTGTTCGCGAGTTCGCCGACGAGGACGTAGGCGCCGACGAGAGCCAGGCTGGTGCCCTGGCCGCTCCGTGGCGAAGCGCAGTAACCCGCGTCGCCGACGAGCACGACCCGCCCGTTCGACCAGTGGTCGAGGCGGACCTGGCTCATCGAGTCGAAGTAGAAGTCCGGTGCGTCCCACATGCTCGCGAGCAGCCGGGGCGTTTCCCAGCCGACACCGGCGAAGCGCCCGGCGAGGATGGTCTTCTGCTGCTCGATATCCCGGTGGCTGTAGTCGAGTTCCGCGGACGGGAACATCAGCATCGCCCGTGCCTCGGCGTTCTGCCGCGCGCTGTAGATGCCGACCAGTGAGTCACCGGCAGTGTGGTACATCTGCCAGTGGTCGAGGTCGAGATAGTTCTTCACGCTGAAGATCGCGAGATAACTACCGAGGAAGTGGATGTACTCCGACTCCGGGCCGAAGGCCAGCCGGCGCACACCGGAGTGCAGTCCGTCGGCGCCGATCACCAGGTCGAAACGGCGCGGCGGGGCGTGCCGGAAGCCGACGTCGACGGCGTCGTCGTCCTGTGTGATGGAGGTGATGACATCACCGAATAAATACTCGGCACCGGAGTGGCCGACGTCGAACAACAGGCTGGTCAAGTCATCGCGCATGACTTCGACATCGTCGTTGTCGATCAACCCACCGGTGAGGGTGGCCTCGGTGGACCTGGTCAACTCCTCACCCTGGCCGTCCACAAATGACATTCCGCGTATGCCGGTCTTCATGGCTCGGATCTCGTCGAGCAGGCCCATGCGTTCCACGATGTGCAGCGCGGCGCCACGGATATCGATGGCCTGCCCGCCCCTGCGTAACTCGGGAGCCCGTTCCATGACCGTGGGCCGGAAACCCGCGTGCTGCAACCAGTGAGCCAGCGCCAGTCCTGTCACGCTCGCTCCGGAGATCAGAACATTCCTGTTTCGCACGACCCTCTCCCAGTGCTGCCAGTGTGCATGCCAGTGACCGAGTTGTCTGTGGTCCGCGGACAACTCGAGTCTTGACACGGAGTGCCTTGACGGCAATGCAAAGTTCGGCAGGTAATAGTTGCGTTCTGAGCAATAGCGGGGGAGGGGCCGGAGCCCGCTCGACGCGCTGCTCCGGGTGCGGAGCACCGCAGCCATGGGCGATCAAGGGCCGGTTGTCAGGGGCGGGACGCAGCGGGCACCGGCTTGACCGCCCCCCCCGCACTGCGAGCATGTGCGGCGTTCCTCGTGGCGGTGGAACGCATCGATGCGCGCGGGAAGTTGTCGCCGCACGTCCTCGTGGACGTATTCCTCGCGATACAGCTCGTGGCCGCACTGCTCGCAGTACCACACGATCGCTTCCGTGACGCCTTGCCGCCATCCAGGAGGGGTTCCCGCTCGCCGGACGGGGCGAGGCCGCCGGTCCCGGTGATCACGCTTCAGACGACTATGACCCGGCGTCCGCGCGTGTGACCGGCATGGCTGTCGATGTGCGCGGCCGCGGCCTCGGCCAGCGCGTACGCCTTCTCGACCGGGATGTGCAGCTTTCCCCGCGAGATGAGGTCGGCGGCCTCGGCGAGGGCTTGTGGCACGTCCCCGGTCACGCCGGAATACCGGGCGCCGAGCTTCGGCGCGCCGAGATCGGCGATGGAGATCACCTTCCGTGGGGCGCCGGTCAGTTCGACGAGCTCGCGGATCACGCCCGAGCCGGCCAGATCGAGAGCCGCGTCGACCTGGCCGAGCTGCCGCACCCGGTCGGCCCAGCCCTCGCCGTACGTCGTGGCGAGGGCGCCCAGGCCGCGCAGATAGTCCTGGTTCGCGGCGCCGGCCGTGCCGATCACCGTGATGCCGCGGTCGCGGGCGATCTGCAGCGCCGCCGATCCGACGCCCCCGGACGCGCCGCTGACCAGCAGCGTCTGTCCGGGCCGCACACCGACTTCGCGGATGATGCGCAGCGCGGTCTCCACCACGGAGGGATACCCGGCCGCCTCCTCGAACGTCAGGCTCTCGGGCTTACGGGACCAGGCCGACAGCACGGCGAACTCGGCATAGGTGCTTGCCCCTCGCCCGAACACGTGGTCGCCGATCCCGACCCCTTCGACGCCCTCGCCGACCTCGTCCACCACCCCGGCGGCGTCCTGCCCGATGCCGGCGGGCAATGCGATCGGGCGGACCTTCTGGAACTGGCCTTCGCGGATCCTCCAGTCGACAGGGTTCACGCCCGCCGCGCGCACGGCGATGCGTATGTGGCCGGGGCCCGCGTGGGGCTCCTCGGCGTCGGTGAGTTGCAGAACGTCGGGGCCGCCGAACTCGGCGAAGCTCACTCTCTTCATGAGCCCGAACGTAGCACTAACCGTTAGTGTTTAGAAACAGCTACGGCTTTGTATTTGGTAGTGTCACGACATGACCGTGCAGCCCGGACGTCGTGAGCGTAAGAAGGCCGCGACCCGCCAGAAGATCGCCGACACCGCCCTGCGGCTGTTCCTGGAGCGCGGGTACGACGCGGTGGGCATCCGCGACGTGGCCGCCGAGGCCGACGTGGCCGTCACCACGCTCTTCTCCCACTTCGCCTCGAAAGAGGCCCTGGTGTTCGAGCAGGACGAAGACTTCGAGCAACGCCTCACGCAGGCGGCCACCGACCGGGCGCCGCACGAACCGCTCGTCCCCGCGCTGCGCCGCGAGGTCCATGCCTTGGTGCGGCACTGCACGGCGGACGGTGCCGCTCCGGTCTGGCGCATGATCGAGGAATCACCCGCTCTGCGGGAGTACGAGGAGTCGATGAGGCTGCGTCACGCGGAGTCGCTGGCAACGGCCATCGCCGCCGCCCCCGACCTGCCGCAGACCACAACGGCCTGCCGGGCGCTCGCGAGGTTCGTGATCGACGCCTATTCGCTGGCCCGCGAGGCGGCCGATCCGGAAGCCGCGGTGGACGAGATCTTCCGGATGATCGAGGCGGCCTGGGAGGTCACCCGCCCTGCTCGGCGGGCATGACGAACTTCAGGTAGGGCAGCAGCCCGTCGGGCTGCGGAGCACTTCTCGCAGGAGCGGCAGCACGCGAGCCGGCAACTCCCGCCCCACGGTGCGACGATGCGCCCGGGGGCGGTGAAGGCCGCGCTCCATCGGCCGTACGCGCTCCATCACGCGCTGCCCGTCGTGCACGTCCAGCAGCTGGAGGCCTCCAGCATGAGCGATGGCATGTCCGGACTCCATCACCCGGCCGGCTGCAAACTCACCGCCCCCGCCGTCCGCAACCCCCGGGCGAGGGCTGTTCCCTCGCGCAACGCAACCCCCGGAACGGGTGACCGGCCACGGCCGGGTGAATCGCACAAGCCTGCCGCGAGCTTCTGCCTTGCGCTCGCAGGCTGATTGACGCAATACCGAACTTACGCGCGACGAAACGCCCTCCGGGGGCCGTGACGGACCCGATCGGGGGTCGTTTTTCCGATCACTCGTCCGATCCGCGCGTCAAAGAGGAGGCGTAGTGCATCACCGCCACACCCGCCGCACGAACAGCACGAGGGTGCCGTTGCCGTTCGAACGCAGGCCCTTCGCAGCCCCCACCCGCAACCCCAAGGGGAGGTCTGTATGACTCACGGAACGACCCGCTACCGGAGCGTGGTCGACGTCATGGCCCTCCTGCACCGCGCCGACGGCCGCGTCCTGCTGCTCCGGCGAGCCGGACAGGTCTACGCGTCCGGGCAACTGTGCCCGCCCGGCGGGCACCTGGAGGACGGCGAGCCCGTCACCGGCGGTGCCCTCCGCGAGACCGCCGAGGAGGTCGGCGTCACCGTCGCGCCGTCGGATCTGGAGTTCTGCCACCTGATCCATCACCGCAACCCTGACGGCGAGGCCCGCTTGGGCGTGGTGTTCACCGCGCGGCGGTGGACGGGCCGGCCGTCCATCCGCGAGCCTGAGAAGTGCTCGCAGCTGGTGTGGGCGGACCCCGCGCGGCCCCCGGCGGACTGCGTGCCGTACACCGCCGCCGTCCTGAAGCGGTTCTGCGCCGGGGACCCGCTCTCCGAGCACGGCTGGCCCGCGGGAGGTCGTGGGTGAGCGAAGCACCGCGACCGAAGGGCCACTTCGGGCCCTTCCTGCTGCCCATCGTGCGGATCTTCCCTCTCGGAGGTGTGGTGTTCAGCCTGTTCAGGAAGCCGGTCGGCGGGCCGGCTCTCTCCCGCAGTGAACAGCTCCTGTTCAGCGGCGCGTTGAGGCACGACCGGTCATGGGCGCAGTACGAGAACCCGTTGCTGAGGGTGTCGTTCTGGTCGATGGCGAAGCAGTTCCCGGCGATGATGGCGATCGTCGCGCGCGCCGCGTGGCGTGAGGACCGCCGGGCCTTGCTGGTGCTGCTCGCAGCGGAACTGGGCATCGGGCTGATGCGGGCCTTCACGCTCGTGGCCACCAACCACATTCTCGTAGCGATCTTCTCCGCCGGTCCGACCACCGACCGGCTCGTGGACGCCGCCCCCGCCCTCGGCGCGGCAGCCGCGGTGACGATGGCGTCGTCGTTGCTGTCCGCGGTGAGCGTGGCGGCGTCCGGGCGCCTGGAGCCGAAGATCGAACGGGCCTGCACGGCGCGGTACTACCGGGGCCTGGCCCGCGTGGAGCTCGCGACGCTGGAGAACAAGGAAACCCAGCGAGCCCTGGACGCCGGCCGCTACGGCATCCGCTCCATCCGCTCCATGCTCGGCTCGACCATCCAGGTCATCGACACCGTCATCGGCCTGGTGGCGGCGGCCGGGGTGCTGATGCTCCTGCACCCCGGCCTCGTGGCCGCGCTGCTGCTGATCGCGGCGCCCAAGGCGTGGGGCGCGGTGGCGGTCGTCCGCCGGAACTACGCCTCGCGCCGCGTCTGGCTCGACCACGTCCGGGCGACCGACATGATCACCTATCAGCTCGCCCGCCCCGAGGCCGGCCCGGAGGTCAAGGCACACAAGGCCGGTGATCTCCTGGCGGGAGCCTACGAGGACATGGCCGCCACCTCGGCCCTGGAGAAACAGCGCCTCGCCTATGCCGAAGCCGGCACCGACCTCGCGGCCTCGGCACTGTCCGGAGCGGCCGCACTCATCTCCTACGGAGCGCTGTGGGCGTTGCTGTGGTACGGCGACATCCCGCTGGCGGCCGCCGGTACCGCCGTGCTCGCGGTGCGGACCTCGAGCCAGAACCTCACCGGCCTGGTGATGACCATGAACCGGCTCTACGAGGAGTCGATGTACCTCGCCGACCTGGAGACCTCCTACGAGCTGGCCGACCGTCACGCCATCCCCTCCGGCGGGCTTCCCCTGCCCGAGGGCCCGGTCGAGGTGCGCTGCGAGAACGTCACGTTCTCCTACCCGGATGCCAAGCTGCCGGCCCTGGAAGAGGTCTCCTTGACCATCCCCGCGGGGAAGGTGGTGGCCCTGGTCGGCGAGAACGGCAGCGGCAAGACGACACTGTCCAAACTCGTCGCCGGCCTGTACCTCCCCTCGCAGGGCCAGGTCTTCTTCAACGGCGTCGACGTACGCCAGGCCGACCGCGACGCCGTCTTCAGCCAAGTGGCGCTGCTGTGCCAGGACTTCCCCCACTGGTCCATGACCGCACGGGCCAACATCCACATCGGCCGCCCCGACCAGGAGCCCGACCAGCGCCGCATCGAGCAGGCCGCCGTCGACGCCGATGCTCTCGACGTCGTCGACTCACTGCCCGACCGGTGGGACAGCATCGTCGTCAGCGGGTTCGAGCGCAGCACCCAGCTCTCCGGCGGACAGTGGCAGCGCCTGGGCAGCGCCCGGGCCCGCTACCGCCGGGCCCCACTGATGATCGTCGACGAGCCGACCTCCGCCCTGGACCCGAAAGCCGAGATCGAAGCCTTCCAGGCCCTGCGGTCGCTGGCCGACGACGGCACGACGGTGCTGCTCATCACCCACCGGCTCGCGGCCACCGCGGCCGCCGACCTGATCTACGTCCTCCACGACGGGCGCCTGATCGAGCAAGGCAGCCACGCCGACCTCATGGCCCTCGGCCAAGGCCACTACCGAACGCTGTACGAGATGCAGGCCCGGCAGTACCAGGACGCCCCGGTGCCGGGGCCGCGCCGGCGGACCGACACCATGAGGAACGGTGGTAAGCAGTGAGCGGCGCGGCGACGGAACGGAACCTGTGGCGGCACGGGGACCTCGCCCGGTACTGGTCCGCGTGCGCGGCCGGCGCCGGGGGCAGCGGCGTCAGCTCGGCCGCTCTGCCGTCGATCGCCGTCGTCTCCCTGGACGACACCGGTACCGAGACGAGGGGATGTCGATGAGCGACATGACCGCCCGCCAGGTGTGGACCGACTTCGGGCGCTTCCACCTCGACCGCGGGAGCAACCCGCCCGAACCCGACCGCATGGACTGGGGATTCTGGGGTGAGGGGCCCGGCGACGAAGTCCTCGGCGACCTCGCCGGCCGCCGGGTGCTCGACATCGGCAGCGGCACCGGCCGCTACGCCGTGCACCTGGCCCGCGCCTACGGTGCGGTCGTCGACGCGGTCGACGGCTCACCCACCCAGCACCAGCGGGCACTCGACCGCTACGGCGCGGGCGAACCGGGCGTGCGCTTCGTGCCGGCCGACATCCTGGATCACCTTCAGCGGGAGGAGGAGCCGTACGACGTCGCGTACGCGATGCACGCCTTCGGCTTCATCGACCCGCACCGGCTCCTCCCGGCGCTCGCCTCCCGTATCCGGCCCGGTGGCCGCCTGGTGTTCTCGGTTCTGCACACCAACCGGGACGGCCTCGGCCCGTCCCCGACGGTGGGACCGCGTCCCGAAGGAGTGCGCCTGGCCAACGCGGGCATGCTCACGACCCCGATGTGGGTCCTCACCCCAGCCCTGTGGGAGGACCTGCTCGTCGAGGCCGGGTTCCTCGTCGAGAACGCCACCCTTCTGCCGTCGCCGGTGGACGACGACCCGGTGGTCTGTCTGTTGGTCACCGCGCGTCGGCAGCAGACCGTTCCGCGTGCCCGGGTGGCCAGCCGGCAGCGCGGTACGAACCCGCCCGTCGCTCAGAGCGCCCTCGGGGTGTGCGTGATCGTCACCGATGCCGACGGCCGGGTCCTGCTGGGCCTGCACCGGTCCGGGGTCTGGGAGTGTCCCGGCGGCAAGGCCGACCCGGGGGAGTCCATCGAGGAGACCGCGGTCCGTGAGCTGGGGGAGGAGACCTCGCTGTCCGCGCGCGTGGAGGACGTGGAGGTGATCGCGCTGCTGCTGGACGAGCTCGGCGGCATGAACCGGGTGACCGCCGTCGCCGTCGTCACCGCTCACACGGGGACCCCGGTGGCAGCGGAGCCGGAGCTGGTGAGCCGGTGGGAGTGGGCGGAGCCGGACGCGCTGCCAGGGCCGCTCTTCGTACCGTCCGCCCAGGGCCTTCGCGCGTGGCGGCCGGAGCTGCCTGTCGACCACCCGAAGGCCCATGTCTACGGGATCACGTCGACGCGGGCATAACCGGGGCCGGGTACGGGTTTGCGGGCGAGGGCCCAGTGCGAAGGCGCTGGGCCCTCGCCCGCTCGGATGGGCCCTTGGCAGGCAGTCTGGTCACCGAAGCCGGCGGGCGCTGACCATTCAGAGTGTTACGCAACGTAGTCGACAGTGGCGGAGGGTGTCACCGTCTGCGACTAAAATGGACTCTGCTGACCCCGAACACCGCACTGGAGGCGCCATGTCTGGTCTGATCCGGGTGAGCTTCGACAGCCCCGACGAAACGCGGCCGTTCGAAGAGGGCAAGGGGAAGCTCCAGGTCATCAATTCCGAAGCCGGCACGGTCGGCCGGGCGACATTCGAGCCGGGCTGGCAGTGGTCCAAGCACGTCAAGCCACTCGCCGGGACCGACAGCTGCCAGGCCGCGCATGTCGCGTACTTCGTCGCCGGCAGCATGAAGGTCGTCATGGACGACGGTGAGGAGAGCGAGTTCGGGCCGGGCGACTTGATGGTCTGCCCGCCCGGTCACGATGCCTGGGTCCTCGGTGACGAACCGTGCGTCGTCGTCGACTGGCAGGGCTACGGCGATTACGCCAAGAAGTAGGAGCTGCGGTGGCGGGCCGGGTCGTCGGCGCCGAACGACGAGGCCGGCGGCCCGGCACGAGCCGAGTCGCAAGGTTCAGGGGCGAAGGGGCGAGAAGTCCGCGTGGCGCCACAGCGCGCGGGCCGCGGTGTTGTTCTGTGCCCCGGTAAGGCTGTCCGCAGTGTCCCAGACATGAGGGGGCGCCGGGCCGTCGAGGGGAGACCACCCGGGCGTACCAGCGGTGGCGAAGCTGACCCACGCCTTCATCATGCGCTGTGACAGCTCATGATCTGCGGCATTGGGCGGGCCTCCGATGAGGAACTCGACGCTTTCGTGGGTGAGGTTGCCGAAGGCGAAGGGGACGTCAGCGCAGTGCCAGGCGCGTACCACGCCCTCGGGGCTCTCGCGGTGGCGGGCGAAGCAGGACGTGAACACCCGGGCGCCGGCTTGGGCGTGCCGCTCTGCCAGTTGGCTGGTGTACGCACTGAACAGCAGGTCGCCGGAGATCGCAAGGTAGAGGTCGTGGACAGGGGAGTCGGGCATCAGCTCCCGGTAGCGCGGTACCACGTCAGCGGGGAGGCGGAAGGCCTGGGCGAAGTCGGCCAGTTGCTCGTCGGACGTGACTTTCGCGCTGCTTCCGACGGCGTCCATCAGCCAGAACTCCTGAGTGGTGTGGGACACCAGAAGATCCACCGCCTCTGAGCCTCCGGCTGCCGTCGCGGACAGCGGGTCGTCGGGCAGGATGTCTCCGTCGACGACCGGACCGTAGATCACAGGGTTGTAGTGGCGGGGCCCGGAATCCGGATCTTGCCGGTAATCGTCGACGACACGATCGGAGGCCGCGACCAGTGCCTGCGGGGTCGCGGACGTCAGATGCGTGGAGGTGGCGGGGATGCCGGCCGCCGCAGCGACCTTCCGGGTCGTCTCAGCCGCGAGTTCCATCGAGTAGCAAGGACCGACGGCGCTATGGGCGATGACGCGGCGGAACAGTCCGCGCGCCCGCTCCATCACCATCAGGCAGGCAGCCGAGGTCGCCCCGGAGGACTGCCCCGCGACCGTGACGTCGGCCGGGTCGCCATCGAAGGCGGAGATGTTCTCGCGTACCCACCGCAACGCGGCGATCTGGTCGAGCAGGCCCCGGTTCTCCGGGTACGACGGCTCGGCACCGGGCGGAATGTGACCGAAGCCTTCGAAGCCGAGCCGGTAGTTGAAGGTCACCACCACCAGTCCGGCATCGGCCAGGGCGGTACCGTCGAAGTCGGGCTGCGCGGAGGAGCCGAAGGTGTAGGCGCCACCGTGGATCCAGACCAGAACCGGCGCCGGGCCACTGCCGGTTGCCGGAGTCCAGACGTTGAGCGTGAGGATGTCCTCGCCGCCGGGCGACCAGAACGGCGCCCCCGGAAGCCGCGCCGACTGCGGGGCTATCGGTCCGAATTCCTGGCATTCACGAACACCTTCCCACGCCTGAACGGGACGCGGCTCCCTGAAACGGTTGACCCCAAAAGGCGCGGCAGCATAGGGAATTCCGAGGAACGCCACGATCTCGGGGGCCGTCCGCCGGCCCCGTACCAAACCGGCTTTCGTTCTGCGGACATCCACGGCTTTCCTCCATCGCAGGGGAGACAGTCGACTGCCCGGAGTGACATCAACCCGGGCTTTCCCTCGAAAACAGCTCCCAGCCTGCCAGGATGGCGGAGTCCGGCACCAGCACCGGATTCTGCCTGGTTGACACACCGGCGGCGCGGCCGAGGAAGCGTCGCCCATCCTGGGCGGAAAGTCATGTGCGTGGCTACTGTGCAGAGTTCGGGCTCGTGTCCGCTCCGGTCGGTGCGGAGTCGGTGAGCCAGCCGTGCAGCGTCGTCTCCAGGAGGGTGTCGACGTAGGCGGGGCCGGTGGGTTTGCGGACGAGCAGCAGGGCGTAATAGAGCGCCCCGTACATCAGGTCGATGAGGACGTGCGGGTCCCGGCTGGGATCGAGTTGGCCCTGAGCCTGGGCCGCGCGCAGACGCTCGGCGGCGGCTTCCTCCAGGGGGCTGATGAAGCGGTCGAAAACGGCCTGGGCGAGCTCGGGGTGGTGCTGGGCCTCGCCGATCAGCGCCGTGTAGTGCGGCCAGAGCTCCGGGCCGCCGATGCTGGCGACGGCGGCGTTCATCTGGCTGCGGAGGTCGGCCACGACGTCGCCGGTGTCGGGGAAGGGAGCCGCATCGACGGTCTGTTCCAGGAAGGCGTCCAGCAGCAGGGCTCCCTTGGAGGGCCACCAGCGGTAGATGGTTGCCTTGCTCGCGCCCGCCCGGGTGGCGATGGCGTCCATGGTGACCTTCGGGTACCCGACTTCCTTGCAGAGCTCCAGGGCTGCCGCGGTGATCGCCCGGGCGGACCGTTCGCTGCGTCGGGACGGGGTGGGCGGGCGGAGCTGAGTCACTCGCTGATGCTAGCGCGTCGAAACGAAACGAATCGTTTTGACAACGGGCGCGCGAGGGCTGCATGATCCACACCACGTCGAAACGAAACGAGTCGTTTCGGCTGGTGGGGGGCCTCCGTGGGGGGGGGCTGCGGGTGTCGGCGTTCCTGCTCCGACGAGCCGGGTTTCCAGCGGCGGCGAGGACTGGTTCCGGGACGCGCTCGACGTCCCGGAACCAGTGCCGGAGCGGCCGAAGTCGCGTACCTGGACGTTCTGGTTCCGGCCCATCAGTTGTTGATCAAGGGGGAGATGCACCATGACCTATGTTGTCACGTTCCTGCCATGGATCGTCTACGCGGTCCTGCCGTCCGGACAGTGGCAGTGGGCCGCGTTGGCCGGCCTGGTCGTGGCAGTCGGTGTCATCGTGAGACAGCGGTCCGCCGGGTACGGACCGGACGCGCTGTTCATCGAGTCCGGGTCGGCCGCGTTCTTCGCCGTGCTCGCCGCGGTGGCCTTCGCCGACCCCGACTCGGCCCTGCACCCGTATTCGGCCGCGTTGTCCTCGGCGGTCCTCGCCCTGATCGCGGGAGTCTCGCTGCTGGCCGGCAAGCCGTTCACCCTCGGCATCGCCAAGCAGTCCACCCCGCGGGAGGTCTGGGGCCGGCCGCTGTTCGTGCGGACCAACACCGTCATCACCGCCGTCTGGACCCTCGCGTTCGCGGTGAGCGCATCCCTTCTGGCGCTCCTCGCACACGCGGGCCAAGGCCACTCGACCACCGCTACCGCGGTCCAGGTCATCGGCTTCGTCGGCCCGATGATGTTCACCAAGCGGTACGTCGCCACCATCCAGACCCGGGCTGCCCGGACCGCCTCACACTCCTAGGAACGCCGCCCCATGACCGCACATATCCCCGACCCCGCGACCCTGTACCCCGTACCCGGACACGACCGGGTGGTCCTCCTCCGCTCGCTGGTCAGCGACCCGCGGATCGAGGTCGGCGAGTACACGTACTATGACGACCCGGACGGCGCGACCGAGTTCGAGCGCCGCAACGTGCTGTACGGCTACGGCCCGGAGCGACTGGTGATCGGCAAGTACTGCGCGATCGCCGCTGGCACTCGTTTCCTGATGGCCGGTGCGGCGCACCCGACGATGGGCGTGTCCACCTTTCCTTTCACCATGTTCGGCGGCACGTGGGCGGAACGGACCCTCGACCTGGTCACCGACATGCCCAGCCGCGGCGACACTGTCATCGGCAACGATGTCTGGATCGGCTACGAGGCGCTGATCATGCCGGGTGTGCGGATCGGGGACGGTGCCATCATCGCGGCAGGCTCGGTGGTCACGGCCGACGTCGAGCCGTACGCGGTGGTCGGCGGGAACCCCGCCCGGCCGATCCGCCGCCGCTACGAGGACGCCGAGGTGGAGCATCTGATGCGGGCCGCGTGGTGGGACTGGCCGGTGGAGCAGGTCACGGAGCACGTCCGGACCATCATGACGGGCACGCCCGCCGAGATCGAGGAGATCGCCCGGAGGATCTCGCATGTCTGATGCGCTCGCCACCCTCACCCAGACAGCTGTCGGTGACGACGGGGGCGGCCCGTACGCCATCGCCGTCGGTCCCGACAACGCGCTCTGGTGCACCCTGGTCCACGCGGGGCAGATCGCGCGCCTCGCCCCCGACGGCCGGCTCGACCGCTTCCCGCTCGACTCCGCGTCCTGCGGTCCGTCGGTCATCACCGCCGGGCCGGACGGGGCCCTGTGGTTCACCCGCTCCCAGGACGACCGGATCGGGCGGATCAACGTGGACGGCCGGGCCACCTCTTTCCCCGTCCCGCAGGCAGGCGGCGGTCCGTTCGGGATCGTCGCCGCCCCCGACGGTGCCCTCTGGTTCACGCAGCTTCACGGTGACCGGATCGGGCGGATCACGGTGGACGGCCAGGTGACGGAATTCCCGCTGCCGGTGAGCGGCGCCTTCCCGTCCGGCATCACGGTCGGCCCGGACAACGCGCTCTGGTTCACCCTCAACCAGGCGGACGCCGTGGGCCGTATGCGGATGGACGGAGACGTCACGATCCACCCGCTGCCGACGCGGCAGGCCGCGCCGGTCGGCATCACCTGCGGCGTGGACGGTGCGCTCTGGTTCGTCGAAATCGGCGCCGGGCAGATCGGGCGCATCGGTACCGACGGGCACACCGACGAGTTCCCGCTGCCGGACCGCGGCAGCCGGCCGCACGCCATTGCCGCGGATCCGGTGCGGGGCGGCTGCTGGTTCACCGAGTGGGGGTCCGGGCGCGTCGGGTTCATCACGCCGGCCGGAGAGATCTCGGAGTACGACCTGCCGGACCCCGGCTCCGAGCCGCACGGCCTCGCGGTGGGACCCGACGGCGCTGTGCACGTCGCTCTGGAGACCGGGGCGATCCTTCACCTGGAACCGCATCCGGGCTGAGGACGAATACGGCGGACAGATCGATCCCGGCGGGCGGCCTTCGGTGTCCGTCGTCGGTGGCCTGACAGCCAAGCGCGGCCTGGATCCCGGTGTTCTCTCAGCCACTCGCGCATAAGCGGGCGAAAAGGGGTACCCGCACCACCGCAACGAGAGTGCGGCGGGTGCACCGTCGCTCCACGACCAGAGCGAGGAGTCCCTGATGACCACCGTCAAGGAAGCCGTAGAAGTCGATGTGCCCCTCCACACCGCGTACGACCAGTGGACGCAGTTCGAGGAGTTCCCGAACTTCATGGAAGGGGTCGAGCGGGTCCGCCAGCTCGACGCCCGGCACAATCACTGGACCACGAAGATCGGTGGCGTACGGCGGGAATTCGACACCGAGATCGTCGACCAGCTCCCCGACGAGCGGATCACCTGGCGGACCGTCGACGGCGACACCCGGCAGAAGGGGACGGTGTCCTTCCGGCGGGTGGACGACGCGCACACCCGCGTGGAACTGGTGATGGACGTCGAGCCGAGCGGAGTCGCGGAGAAGGCCGCCGACCTGACCGGCACCATCGACCGGCGGGTCAAGGGCGACATGCGGCGCTTCAAGGAGTTCATCGAGAACCGCGGCAGCGAGACCGGAGCCTGGCGCGGCCGCATCCGGCCTGGAGGCTGAGCCGGAAGGCGCTTCCCGTTCCCCGCGTGAGTGGTCAGAACATGCGTGGTTGTCCGTTGGAAGCGCTGAGTCCGCCGTCGACGGGAATGTGGGCGCCGTTGACGAAGCGGGCGTCGGAGCTGGCCAGGAAGGCGATGGCATCGGCGACTTCGGCCGGTTCGGCGGGGCGCTGCATGGGGATGCGCTGACGGAACGCCGCCAGCATGTTCTCGTTCTCGACGACGGGCGCGGCCACCGGAGTGCGGGTGAGGCTCGGGTGTACGGCATTGACGCGTACGCCCTCGTGGCCGTGGTCGAGCGCCATGGCGTTGGTGAGGTTGACCAGCGCCCCCTTGGCGGCGTTGTAGGCGGCCAGGCCCCAGTCCGCGCCGAGCCCGGACACCGAGCCGACGTTGACGACGCAGCCCCCGACGCGACGCAGATGAGGCAGCGCGGCCCTGGAGGCGAAGAAGACGCCGTCGACATCCACCGCGAAGACGTGGCGCCAGCTGGCGGTGTCGGTCTGCTCGACGGTTCCGGGCACGCCCACGCCCGCGTTGTTGACCAGCACGTCCAGCCGGCCGTACTCCTCGGCCACGCTCGCGATCAGCGCGGTGATGGAGGACTCGTCGGAGACGTCCGCGACGCGTGTGACGATCGTCGAACCGGCCGGAGCGGCGTCGGCGGCCGCCTTGAGCCTGTCCTCGGTCCGCCCGACAGCGACCACCGTGGCGCCTTCGCACCCGAGGCGATACGCGGTGGCGGCGCCGATGCCCGACCCACCACCGGTGACGACAGCGACCTTGCCGGCGAATCGATACCTGTCCACCGTCACTCCTCACGGGTAGGTGATTGCGTGTCCTATCACGGTCTGGAAGCGGGCGCCAGACCTGACGAACCACCGGACGCCTTGCGCCAGTTCACCTGCCTGCTACGGAAGGCGGCGCCGTCGAGCCCGTGGGTGCTCGGCGCGGCCTGAGGCACCTGAGGCAAGGGATCGCCCGCTCCCTCCCACGTCATGCCGTGATGGTGACCGTCATGCCGGCCGAGACGCTCCACCGGCCGTCGGCGTGGCCGACGGCGTAACTCACCCGGACCCTGCCGGGTGTGGGCCAGGGCAGGTGGAAGAGGGCGCTCGCGCCCACCGCGGAGGGAGCGACGAGCCGGGTGTCGACCAATGAGGTGCGCAGGACGCCGGTGTCCCAGCGCAGGCGCACCTCGTCCCCGGCGGACATGCCCGCGTACGGGCCGATCCGCACGACGAGCCGGGGTGCGCCGGCACCTGTGGTGATCACGCCGTTCCTCTCCCCTTCCACCTCGGGTGGGACGAGCGGCTGTGCGTCCATTCTTCAGGACCTCCCATGGTCCGTCATCCGTCCGCCGGGCAGTGGCCGACCCGGCCCAGGGGCCATCGTCCCCTGCCCGGCCGATCCGTACACGTCACGTTTTCCCCACGTTCATGAGCATGCGTGGAGCCCGAGCGAGGCACGGTCGCATGGGGCGGCAGCGTAATCGCAACTCCCGGTCGGCCGAAGCCTCTGTAGCCTGCTGTCATGTCGCCGGGGGAGCGCCGTGATGCCAATGGCCTGCCCTCGACGAGGAGTTCGCGGAGCGGCTCGTTCGCCCGGCGGCCGAAGGGGTGGGGATGGCAGAGATCCGCAGCGAGTTGATCCGTGCGTTACCGGATGTGCTGAAGGCACACGCGGCACGAGCGGGACGCAAGACTGCCTTCCAGGACGCGCGCCGGGGCGTCACGTACGAGGAGCTGGAGGAGCGGACCTGCCGACTGGCGGGCCACCTGGTGCGATTGGGGATACGGAAGGGTGACCGGGTAGCGCTCCTGTCGGGCAACCGGGTGGAGACGGTGGAGAGTTTCCTCGCGGTTCTGCGCGCCGGCGCGGTGGGAGTCCCGCTCGATCCCGGGGCCGCGGATGCCGAGCTCGCGTACTTCCTCGACGACAGCGGGGCGGTCGCGGTGATCACCGAGGACACGCTGCTGCCGCGGGTCTCGCGCTTGGCGGCCGTACGGCCACGGCTGCGGCCGCGGGTCCTGGTGGTGGGCACGGCCGAGGCGGCCGCGGGCACGCACGCCTTCGAACAGCTCGCCGGTTCGGAGCCGGGGCGCGCGCCACGGGACGACCTCGGTCTGGACGAGGCGGCCTGGATCCTCTACACCTCGGGTACCACCGGGCGGAGCAAGGGGGTGGTCTCCAGCCAGCGCACCGCGCTGTGGTCCGTGGCGGCGGCCTACGTCCCGTTGTGGGGTCTGGAGCCGCGGGACCGGTTGCTGTGGCCGCTGCCGATGTTCCACGCCTACGCCCACTCGTTGTGCCTGCTGGGCGTCGTGGCCGTGGGCGCGAGCGCGTACCTCCTCGACCGGGGAGCGAGCGTGGCGCAGGCACTCACCGAACAGCGGTTCACCATCGTGGCCGGTGTGCCCGCCACCTACCGCCTGCTCACGAGCGAGGTCCGCGCAGCGTCCCGGACACCGGCCGGCATACGTCTGTGCGTCACAGGGGGCGCGCCCTGTCCCCCGGAGCTGCGGGCGGACGTCGAGGAGCTGCTCGGCGCACCGCTGTTGGACGGTTACGGCAGTACCGAGACCTGCGGGAAGATCACGGTCGACCGGCTCGACGGCTCCGGAGGCGCCGGTCCCAGCGGCTTGCCGGTGCCCGGCGTCGAGACGCGGCTGACCGATCCGTCCGGCGGCGACGAGGTCGCCGACGGGGACGAAGGGGAGATCTGGGTCCGCGGCCCGAATCTGATGCTCGGCTATCACGACCGCCCGGACGACACCGCCCGGGTGTTCCAGGGCGGCTGGTACCGCACAGGAGATCTCGGCCGCCGTATCCGGCACGGCGGCCTGCGCGTCACCGGCCGTGTCAAGGAACTGATCATCCGCGGCGGCGAGAACATCAATCCCGTCGAGGTCGAGCACGTGCTGCTCGCCTGTCCCGGCGTCGTGGACGCGGCCGTCGTCGGCAGGCCGCACGACGTGCTGGGCGAGGTGCCGGTCGCGTTCGTGGTCGCCGCCCCGCGGCGAGGCGTCGACACCGACCGGCTGCGTGCCATGTGCCGGGAGCGGTTGTCGGGTTACAAGGTGCCCGACGAGGTGTACGAGACCGACTCCGTGCCCCGTACGCCCTCGGGCAAGACCGACCGTCCGGCACTGGCCCGGCAACTGGCCGAACGGCACGGGTCGGTGCGCGAGGCCACGGCCTCCGCTCTGCGCGGGCGCCTTTCGGCGCTGGCTCCGCCCGGGCGGTACGGCGCGGTGCTGCGCCTCGTCCTCGCCGCGACGGCGCAGGCGAGCGGCGTGCCGGAGCGGGAGCTGGAACCGGGCCGGCCCTTCACCGCCTTCGGGGTCACGTCCCTCGGAGGCGTACTGCTGCGTGACCGGCTGGGCGCGGCCACCGGCCTGGAGCTGCCCGCCACCTTGGTGTTCGACCACCCGACGCCCGCCGCCGTAGCGGGATTCCTGCGGAGCGCGCTGCTCGACGAGTCGGCGGCGGACGGCCGTTCGGGCAGCGGCGGGGCCCGCGGGCCCGTGGTGGAGCCGGTGGCGATCGTTGCGATGGCCTGCCGGTTCCCGGGCGGCGTGGCCTCGCCCGAGGACCTGTGGCAGCTCGTCGCGAACGGCATCGACGCGACCTCGGACGCCCCCGACGACCGTGGCTGGGACCTGCCCGGTCTCTTCGACCCCGACCCCGACCGGCTCGGGATGTCCGTCACCCGCCGTGGCGGCTTCCTGCACGGGGCGGGCGACTTCGACGCGGCCTTCTTCGGGATGTCGCCGCGGGAGGCACTGGCCACCGACCCGCAGCAGCGGCTGCTGCTGGAGACCACCTGGGAGGCCCTGGAGCGGGCCGGCCTCGATCCGGCGGCCCTGCGCGGCAGCGACACCGGCGTCTTCGTCGGCGTGATGCACGACGACTACGCCGGACGTCTCCTGCACCGCGGCCCGCACGAGTTGGAGGCGCATCTCGCCCTGGGCTCGGCGGGCAGCGTGGCCTCGGGCAGGATCGCCTATGCCCTGGACCTGCGCGGGCCCGCCGTGACCGTGGACACCGCCTGCTCGTCGTCGCTGGTGGCGATGCACTCGGCGGCCCAGGCGCTGCGGTCCGGCGAGTGCTCGCTGGCCGTTGCCGGGGGTGTCACGGTGATGGCCACCGCGGCGCCGTTCATCGCGTTCAGCAGGTTGCGCGGCCTGGCGCCGGACGGCCGGTGCAAACCGTTCTCGGCCGCGGCCGACGGCACCGGCTGGGCCGAGGGCGTCGGTGCGGTCCTGCTGGAACGGCTGTCCGACGCCCGGCGCAACGGCCATCCGGTGCTGGCCGTGCTCCGGGGCTCGGCGGTCGGTTCCGACGGCGCGTCCAACGGCCTGACCGCGCCGAGCGGCCCGGCCCAGCAGGAGGTGATCCGCCAGGCCCTGGCCGCTGCCGGGCTGTCCCCGGCCGATATCGACACGGTCGAGACGCACGGCACCGGCACCGCGCTCGGCGACCCTGTCGAGGCCCAGGCGTTGCAGGCCGTCTACGGGCGGGACCGGCCGGGGGACCGGCCGTTGTGGCTCGGGGCGCTGAAGTCCAACATCGGGCACGCCCAGGCCGCGGCCGGTATCGGCGGTGTCATCAAGACGGTCCTGGCGATGCGGCACGGACGGCTGCCGCGCATTCTGCACTGCGAGGAGCCGTCACCCCGAGTGGACTGGCCGTCGAGCGCCGTACGGCTCCTGACACGGAACGAGGAGTGGCAGCCGGCCCGGCCCGGTGAGCCGCGCCGGGCAGGGGTGTCCGCGTTCGGCATCGGCGGGACCAACGCGCACGTCATCCTGGAAGAGGCGCTCGAAGAGCCCGCCGCCGCGGTGCCGGCCGGGCCGTGGAGGGCGGTGCCGCCCCTGCTGCTGTCGGGTGCGGACCGGCGGGCCCTGTGCGCGCGGGCCGGGCAGGTGGCGTCCCTGCTGCGGGAGCGGCCCCGGCTGTCCTCGCTGGATGTCGCGTTCTCCCTGGCCACGACCCGGGCGGCGCTCACGCATCGGGCGGCGGTGACCGGGGAGGACCGCGAGGCGCTGCTGGGTGCTCTCGACACGCTGGCGGCGGCGACCGGTTCCGGAACCGGAAGCACCGAGGTGCGGCCGGGCGCGCCTGCCGGACGGCTGGCGATGCTGTTCTCCGGACAGGGCGCGCAACGGTCCGGCATGGGCCGGGAACTGCACAGTACGTTCCCCGCGTTCGCGGCTGTCTTCGACGCCCTGTGCGAACGGTTCGACGGCACCGGCGGCCTGGAACGGCCCCTGCGCACCGTGCTGTGGGCGGGCGGGAACACCGAAGACGCCGCTCTGCTGGACAGGACCGACTTCGCGCAGGCGGGGCTGTTCGTCCACGAAGTGGCGCTGTTCCGGCTGCTGGAGTCCTGGGGAGTGCGGCCGGACGCCGTGGCCGGGCACTCCGTCGGCGAGCTGGTGGCCGCTCACGTCGCGGGCGTCCTCCCGGAGCCGGAAGCGGTGGAGCTGGTCGCGGCCCGGGGACGGCTGATGCGTCAACTGCCCGGCCACGGCACCATGATGGCTCTGGAAGCCACCGAGGACGAGGTGACGGAAGAGCTGACGGACCTGGCGCACCGCGTGGCGATCGCGGCCGTGAACGGCCCCCGGTCGGTCGTCGTCTCGGGGGAGGCGGAAGCCGTACGCACTGTCGCCGGCCGGTTCACCGGACGCGGACGCCGCGCCACGCGGCTGCGGGCCGGCCATGCCTTCCACTCACCACTGATGGCGCCGATGCTCGCCGAGTTCGGCCGCGTCGCCTCAGGCATGGCCTACGGCAAGCCCGGCATCCCGGTGGTGTCGACCCTGACCGGGCGCCAGGCCGAGGGAGACGATCTGCGCTCCGCGGCGTACTGGGTGCGCCACGCCCGCGAGACCGTACGGTTCGGGGACGCGGTGCGATGTCTCGTGGACGACGAGCGGGTGACCGCCTTCGCGGAGGTGGGCCCGGACGCGCAGCTCACGGCGGCCGCCCTGGCCGGTGCCGCCGGGGAGCGCGAGGGGCTGATGTGCACGGCCACCACGCGGGCAGGCGCGCCGGAGGCGGCGACGGTCCTGGCCGCGCTCGGCCGCTTGCACGCGCACGGCCTGCCGGTGGACTGGCCGCGGGTGTACGCGGGCAGCGGCGCCCGGCGGGTGGACCTGCCGGCCTACCCCTTCCAGCGGCAGCGCTACTGGCTGGAGGACACCGCCACCCCCGCGTCAGCCGGCACGGAACATCCTCTGCTGATCGCGACGACCACCGTGCCCGGCACACGACGCCTGCTGTCCACCGGCCACCTCTCCACCGCGGCCCAGCCATGGCTGCGCGACCACGCCATCGCCGGGCAGGTGCTCGTACCCGCCGCCGTTTTCGCCGAGATGGTGCTCCACGCGGGCGACGCGAGCGGGCTGGATGGTCTGGAGGACCTCGCGCTGCTGGCCCCGCTGCCGCTGTCCGGCACCGGCGACGGGTTCCAGGTGCAGGTGGCCCTCGGCGAACCGGATGCCACCGGCCGCCGCACCGCGGACGTCCACTCCCGCCCGCGGGAATCGGGCCCGTTGGGCGCCTGGACGCATCACGCGACGGGGCGGCTAGGCCCGGCCACCGGACAGGGAGGCCCTGATTCCGGTGCCTCCGCGTGGCCGCCTCCGGGCGCCGTGCCCGTGGACCTCACGGGCGTCTACGACCGCCTGGCCGGCGCCGGTCACGCGTACGGCCCCGCCTTCCGGGGCGTCACGAGTCTGTGGCGAGGACCGGATGCGGAGGTGTTCGCCGAGGTACGACTGCCCGGGGCGGCGGGCGCCGACGCCGGCCGGTACGGCATTCACCCCGCCCTGCTGGACGCCGCGTTGCACGCGGCACTGCTCGCCGCCACTCCCGGCTCCGCCCGGATGCCCTTCGCCTGGCGAGGCATGCGCCTGCACGCAGTGGGTGCCACGGCGCTGCGCGTACGCATACGTACCACCGGCCCGGACACGGTCGCCGTGGACCTCGCCGACCCCGCTGGGAGGCCGGTGGCCCGGGTGGAATCCCTGACCACCCGGCCCGTACCGGATGCCGTGACCACGGCATCCGACGAGGCCGGGGTGCTGTACGGCCTGCGGTGGGCCGGCGTTCCGGCCGACGGTGACGGGCCGCTCCTGTCCGTGGCGGAACCCGACGACCTCGGCCTCCGCTCGCTGCTCCCCGGACCGTCGGCCGCGAAGGGGAACGCTCCCCAGCCAGTGGTGGTCTCCCTGTCCTGCCTCTCCCCGGGCGCCGACCCGGTCGCGGACACCCATACCCTGACCGCGCGTGCCTTGGCCGCGCTGCAAGCCCACCTGTCCGCCCCGGCCGCGCGCCTCGTCGTGGTGACCCGCGGCGCCACCTCCGCCGTGCCGGAGCTGCCGGCCGCCGCGGTGTGGGGTCTCGTGCGTTCCGCACAGGCGGAGTATCCCGGGCGTCTCACCCTCGTGGACACCGACGGCCTGCCCGACTCCCTGCGCCTGCTGCGCGCCGCCGTCGTCACCGGCGAGCCCCAGCTCTCCCTCGTCGAGGGCGCCGTCCGCGTTCCCCGGCTGACCGACACCGACACCCCGCAGGGCAGTCATCCGATGGGGGACACGGTCCTGGTGACGGGCGGCACCGGAGCACTCGGCGGGCTGCTGGCCCGGCACTTGGTCACCCATCACAAGGTTCGCCACCTGGTCCTCGTCAGCCGTCAGGGCCTCCGGTCGCCCGCCGCGCGACGGCTGCGAGCCGAGCTGGAGGATTCCGGAGCCCGCGTGGACGTGATCGCGTGCGATGCCGCCGACCGCACCCGGCTGGCCGCCGTCGTGAAGACGTACGCGCACGAGCTGAGTGCCGTCGTGCACAGCGCCGGGGTCCTGGACGACGGCGTGCTGGAGGCCCTGACGCCCGGGCGGCTGGCCGCGGTGCTGCGGCCGAAGGCGGACGCTGCCTGGAATCTGCACGAGCTGACGAAGCACCTGCCCCTCTCGCACTTCGTCCTGTTCTCCTCGGCGGCCGGACTGCTGGGCACCGCGGGCCAGGCCAACTACGCGGCCGCGAACACCTTCCTGGACGCCCTCGCACAGCACCGCGCCGCTCTCGGCCTGCCGGCGCTCTCGCTCGCCTGGGGCCCGTGGGCCGGCGGGGAGGGAATGGCGGCACGCACCGCCACCCCCGACCGGGCCATGGACGGCGTGCTGCGCGCCGTGTCGCCCGTGCAGGGTCTGGCGATGTTCGACGCGGCGCTGGCGAGCGGTGAACCGGTGCTTGCCCCACTGCTGTTGGACCGTTCACGGCGGGTGGCCACCGCCGGGCAAGTGGTGCCGTCGCCGCTGCGCGGACTGCTGCGCGCGGCCCGCCCGTCAGCCGGTTCAGGGGTGGCGGCCGGGGCGGGCGGCGATCCGGGGAACGAGGCCGGAGCCTGGCGGGAACGGCTCGCCGCGCTGCCCGCATCCGACCGGGCGTCGGCCTTGGTCGAACTCGTCCGCGAGGAAGTCGCCACCGTGCTCGGCCATGCCGGAGCCGACGCCGTCGCGCCGGGCGCCCCCTTCACCGAGCTGGGCTTCGACTCCTTGACCGGCGTGCTGCTGCGCAACCGCCTCAGCCTGCTCACGGGCCTGCCGTTGCCTGCGACCGTCGTGTTCGACCGGCCCAGCGCCGCGGAGCTGGCCCGCCACCTCGACGAGGGGTTGGGTGAGGGCCTGTGCGAAGGGAGTTCCTCCGTGCGGGGAACGGCACGGCCGTCGCAGACCCTCGCCTCCCTCTACCGGCGGCTGTGCGAGACCGGCGACGTCGTGTCGGCGATGCACTTGCTGGTGACCGCCTCGCTCGCCCTGCCGGTCTTCGACCCTGCTGACAGCGCCCGGCACGAACTCGCGCCCCTCAGGCTGGCCGAGGGCCATGCCGGGCCCGCGCTCGTGTGCTTCCCCGGATTCTCTCCCGCTCTCGGCCGGCCCTGGCACGCCACGCTGGCCTCGTCCTTCGACGGGGAACGGGACGTCTTCGAGATCCAGCACCCAGGCGTCCAGCACGGGGACGCCGTCCCCCGGGACTGGCGAACCCTCGTGGACCTGCACGCCGAGACCGTGCGCAAGCAGCTCGGCGGCCGCCCGTACGCCGTGATCGGCTCCTCGATGGGAGGCTGCCCCGCGCACTCGGTGGCCGCACGCCTCGCCGCTACCGGGGCACCACCGCTCGGCCTCGTCCTCATCGACACCTACCACGTCACGCCGGAACTGGAGAGCGAGCCATGGCTGCTCGCCCTGCCCGCTCGTCTATCCGGGCAGACGGGCGAGCGGTTCGACACCGCCGTCGACGACATGTCCATGGCCGCGCTCGGTGCCTACACCCGAATCGCCCGCGGCTGGCAGCCGGAACCGGCCGACGTCCCCACGCTGCTGCTCCGCGCCACGGAACCGCTGCCGCAGCCACCGCCCCACGACAGCGACAGGACGCGGGTGGGGGAGCGGCGGCCGCCCTGGCCGGTGGCGCACACCGCCGTGGATGTCCCCGGCGACCACTGGAGCATGACGGAGGAGCACGCGCATACGACGGCGGAGGCCATCAGGACATGGCTCGGCCTGCGCCTCACGGCCACCGGCCGGAACGAGCCGCAGCAGCCGTGACGAGGGCTGTTCCTCGCCTCGGGCGATGCCCGCTCCTGCCTTCGTCAGGACGGATCCTCGCGGGCCCACGCACGTGCTTCGGCGAGATCCGAGGCGAAGCCGGCGGCCTGGTAGGTGAACCCGTCCCACTCCTCGAGGAGCCGCTGCTCGTCCGGGCGCACATGAGTGGCGCCGCCGTGCACGGGGAAGTGACGGCGCCGGCCGTCCGCCGGTGGTTCGCGCCGTCGGTGGTACGGGGCGAGGTGGTCGTCCGGGTCGCCGGACCGCTCGGGCCGGCGGCTGTGTTTGCCCATGGACCGAGGAGCATAGCCCCACCGGGCGGGGTGGTCGGCCTCGTCCGAACGGGCCTTGCCGGCGTACGTCCAGGCCGTTGTCATCGTGCGGGTGGGCCGTCGGCCGGGGTTCCGGCCGACGGCCCGAAGGATCCTGCGGGTTCTGTTACTTGAAGAGGTGGTCGTTGCTGGTGGCCATGCGGTGGGTGGTGCTGTGGTGGCCGACCCAGTCACGGATGAGTTTGATGGCGTTGGCGCATTTCCAGCTGTTGTCGTACTCGCGCACGCCGGTGAAGGCTCCGTAGCCGGCGATGATGCCGTCCACCCGGGCGTCGCCGAGGAGTTTGTCCACGTACCAGGGGTCGTTGTAGGTGGTCGTCCAGGACAGCGTGGCCCCGAGCTGCCGGGCGGCACGGTCCGCAGCCCCCTTCTTCAGCTCCGCGCAGGTGTTCCGGGCAGGCTCGGTGCAGTTCCCGAAGCCCTTGGTGATGTCACTGTCCCCGTAATCCATCGCCCGGTGCCCGGCGGCGAACCCCGACCCCGACCGGCCGAACGCACCACGCACCTGGTCGCGGGTCCCGGTGGTCGTGATGCCCTCGAGCTTCCCGAGCTTGCCCTCCAGGCTCTTCCAGCCGCGGCCTCCCACGTCGGGGGTGCTGCCGCCGTGGTACTCGTAGAAACCGTAGAGCACCTGGATCCCCGCCGCTGTCAGCCGCTGGGCCTTGTCCCGCAGGCCGGCGACGCTGCACCCGCGGTTGGGGGCCTCACCGCAGTAGTTCGGGTCCTTGATGTCCAGCCAGACCAGGCCCAGCTTTCGCCCCGCCCTGGCGTGGGAGACGATCCGGTCGATCATGCTGTCGAAGCTCGAGCCCCGCCGGCTGTCACCGGCCGAGGAACAGTCGTGATACGCCCGCCACTCATTCGGGTTCCACCAGGCACACACATCGATCTCGATCCCGTTCGCCCCATGACCGAGCGCGGCATCCACACCGTCCAGCGTGTCGACCCGGTGCGCGATCGCATAAATCGCATGCCGCTGATCAGCAGCCACCGCCGCAGACGCACCCCCAGCAGCCACACCCACGACCCCGCACAACACCGCAAACAACGCCAATAACACCCGCGGACGAGCCCCATATCGAAGGTGAGTGGTCAAGAAAAGCACTCCTTCACGTCGATGGAACGGCATCTCCTCAATTCGAATGCCGAATCGGGAGTCCGCTTCACAACTACTGTGGGTGGTGCGTGCTGAGCAAGCGTGTCGATGGCTCTCTCGCGACAACGGGCATCGCGTCATCTCGTATCCGCTTGCATGGCGACCGTCCAATGGAACCGGTGTACTGGGCAATCGTTTTTGAGGTCTCCGGCTGGAACAAGCCCCCGAATGTCCTGATCGGTTCCTCGTTTTGGGGAGGTGCTGACGAGCCGGGCTTCGCGCCGGGCTTCCCCGCGGGCAGGCGCTCCCACAACCATGTCCGATTCCTTCAAGATGCCGCCTTGAGCTGCTTGATTACATGGCGCGCATGAGCACGCAATGGGGATGGGCCCTTGAGCCGGACCAGCCGGGATACGACGACGCCCGGCTGGGACTGAACCGGGCGGCCGAATCGCGGCCGGCCTACGTGGTCGAGGCGGCCGACGAGCAGGAGGTGGCCGCCGCGGTGAGGCTGGCCGCCGAGCAGAAACGGCCCGTGGGGGTGATGGCCACCGGTCACGGACCGTCCGTGTCGGCCGACGACGCCGTGCTGGTCAACACGCGGCGGATGGAAGGTGTGAGCGTTGACGCGGCCCGCGCGACGGCATGGATCGAAGCCGGGGCACGCTGGCGGAAGGTGCTGGAACACACCGCTCCGCACGGGCTCGCGCCGCTGAACGGCTCGAGCCCCAACGTGGGCGCTGTCGGCTATCTGGTCGGCGGCGGCGCGGGACTGCTGGGCCGCCGGTTCGGCTACGCCGCCGACCACGTACGGCGGCTGCGCCTGGTCACCGCCGACGGCCGCTTGCGCGACGTGACGGCCGGGACCGACCCCGACCTGTTCTGGGCGGTCCGCGGCGGCAAGGACAACTTCGGCCTGGTCGTGGGCATGGAGGTCGACCTGTTCCCGGTCTCCCGGCTCTACGGCGGAGGGCTCTACTTCGCGGGCGAGGCCACCGCCGAGGTGCTGCACGCCTACGCCGAGTGGGTCCGGCACGTGCCCGAGGAGATGGCGTCCTCCGTGCTGCTCGTCCACAACCCCGACCTGCCCGACGTCCCGGAACCGCTGCGCGGACGCTTCATCACCCACCTCCGCATCGCCTACAGCGGCGAACCGGCAGACGGCGAGCACTTGGTGCGGCCGCTACGCGAACTCGGACCCATCCTCCTCGACACCGTGCGGGACATGCCCTACGCCGAGGTCGGCACGATTCATCACGAGCCCACGTCCATGCCGTACGTCGCGTACGACCGCAACGTGTTGCTGAGCGACCTGACCGACGATGCCGTCGACATCATCGTCGCCCTGGCCGGACCGGACGCAGGGGCGCCGTTCGTCACCGAACTGCGGCACTTCGGCGGCGCGTACGCCCGTCCGCCGAAGGTCCCCAACTGCGTGGGCGGGCGCGACGCGGCCTTCTCGCTCTTCACGGGCGCCGTCCCGGAAGCCGAGGGTCTCCGGCGCCGTGATGACCTGCTCGACCGGCTGCGCCCATGGAGCACCGGCGGCACGAACCTCAATTTCGCCGGTGTCGAGGACATCAGCCCGGCGAGCGTGGAAGCCGCCTACACTCCGGCTGATTTCGCCCGGTTGAGGGCTGTCAAGGCCCAATACGACCCGGACAACATGTTCCGAGTCAACTTCAACATTCCGCCGGCGGAGTCTTGGACGTGAGCGTAGCGACCGAGCCTGTCCGGCGTCGTCATGGAGAGAAGGAGTCCGGGTGACCTCATCCGACGGATCGGACCTCACCACTCTGGTCAACGTGGGCCGGTCCGTGGCGAGGTACTTCGAGCGCATCGGCATCACCGAGATCGCGCAACTGCGGGACCGCGATCCGGTCGAGTTGTACGAGCGGATGTCAGCCGCCTTCGGCGAGCGCCTCGATCCCTGCCTGCTCGACACCGTCATGTCGGCGGTGGACCAGGCCGAAGGCCTGCCCGCTCGTCCCTGGTGGCACTACACCCCGGAGCGCAAGCGGTTGCTGGCAGGCGAAGGCCATGACCGGGCCGGTGGAACCGCGGGGGAGGGGACAGCGTAGAGACACAGCCGTGAGTGAAGGGGAAACGGCAGGAGAGGGCCGGCCCGGCACGGAGTGGCCCGTCAGCAATGGCCGGACGGGTTCACACCATCGGTGAACGCGAGCGGCCGGGTCACCTCTCCACCAGTTCGCTCAGCGAACTCCCCGCCATCTCCCGTACATCACGCGCCAGATGAGCCTGGTCCGCGAAGCCCGCCAGCGTCGCCGTCTCCGCGAAGGGGACACCGGCGCGGGCCAGGCGCAGGGCGCGCTGCATGCGCAGGACACGGGCCAGGGTCTTGGGTCCGTAGCCGAAGGCGGCCAGGGAACGGCGGTGGAGCTGCCGCGCGCCGAGACCCACCGAGTCGGCGGTCGCTGTGACGGAGCGACCGGCTTCGAGGGACGCCACGACTGCTCGCAGGAGCGGGTCGACGGGTTCCGCGTCGGCCGCGAGCCGCAATGCCAGATCCTCGAGGGCGGCGGCCGGGTCGGCCGCCGCGTCGACGCGTTCGGTGAGACGGCGCGTCCCGGCGCCGGGCCAGAGGTCGGCGAGATCGACTCGCTGGTCCCGCAGCTCATGCGCGGGGATGCCGAGCAGGGCGGGGGCGATACCGGGGGAGAAGCGGACACCCACCCAGAAGCCCCGGTGAGTGCTGTAGGCGCTTGTATCGGGCCCGGAGACGAGGAGCCGGCCCGCCGTCCACAGCAGGTCGATGCAGCCGTCGGGTAACACGGTCGTCGTCTCGCCGCCACCGGTACACCCGGACGCTCCCTGCACCCAGACGATCGCGCCCGGCAGCCGGGACGTGCGCTCTTCGTACTCGGGGGACACGCTGTGAATTTTACGCCTCGCGGACAGATGCTCATGAGGTGGCGCCCCCGGTTCTGGTGCCGTCGTGCGCCAGGGCAAGGGGCTGAGTGCCCGCGGCGGCGTCTTCGGAAGTGCCGATGTTGCGCGCGCTCCCGCACGGCCGCATCCTCGGATAGAGCTAATGCTGTTTTGTGGATATAGACACCCGTTTTACCTCATCATCAGCGGTATGCCGGAGCCGGGATCAGGTATTCCGTCCGCATGCCAGTGAGGAGCGTCATGGCGTACCAACGGGAAACGTCCACGGATCCCCGGCCTCCGCTCGATGGCGCGCTACGGCGGCTCGCGGACGCCGCCTGGCAGAACGTGCTGCTCGCCGGTATCGCCTCTGCCGTCCTCGGTGTGCTGGTCCTGGTCTGGCCGGGAGCCTCGCTGCTCGTGGCAGCGGTACTCTTCGGCGTCTACCTGGTGGTCAGCGGCATCTTCCAGCTCGCGAGCGCGCTGGGCACCCACACCTCGACATCCCTGCGCGTGATGGCGTTCATCAGCGGCGCGTTGTCCATCCTGCTCGGACTGCTCTGCTTCCGCAGCGCGTTGGAGTCGGTCCTGTTCCTGGCGCTGTGGATCGGTATCGGCTGGCTGTTCCGCGGCATCACGCTGACCCTGGCGGCCGCCAGCGATCCCTATATGCCCGCACGCGGCTGGCTGCTGTTCGCCGGCATCGCCAGCACCCTCGGCGGAATCGTGCTGATCGCTTCCCCGCTCAAGTCGGTGGCCGTCCTGACGATCCTCGCCGGCTGCTGGCTCCTCGCCCTCGGCATCATCGAGATCATCACGGCCTTCCGGCTCCGCAGCCGCACGCGGCAGATCCTGGCGGGGTAAGGCCGAAGCCGGACCGGCTCCCGCCGAGCCACCGCGCCCGTCCCGTCGGCTCTCCTCGGAGCCGACGGAGCATCACATGCAGGCCGACCAGGCCGTGCTCAGGGTGGTCGAAGGCGTCCGGGACGGTGCCGATCACCTCGAACCCCAGCGATTTCCACAGGCGTACCGCCGGGGCGTTGGTCTCCACGACCGCGTTGAACTGGATCCCGCGGAAGTCTGGGGCTAGTCGGTCTCAAGAGCGGTGAGCAGCTCGGCGAGGGCGGGGAGGGCGTGCTCGATCGCTTCGCGGCTGGCCGGGGCCAGGCCGGCCAGGGCTCGGTGCAGGGCGGCCGTGCTGGTGCGGTCGTAGGTGTGGAGCATCTCCAGCGCGCTCGGTGAGGCGATGAGGAGGACGGTGCGCAGGTCGGTCGCGGAGGGTTTGCGTTCGACCAGGCCGGCGGCGGTCATGGCGCGGACCAGGTTGCTGATCGTGGAGGGGGCCAGGCGCAGTCGGTCGGCGGCCTGGCGTGGTGACAGCGGTCCGGCTTCGGCGAGTGCCCGGAGCAGCTCGATCTGGGCCTCGGGCAGATCGGGCAGGTCGGCGGCGCGTCGGGTGCGCAGCACGGCCCGGCGTAGTGGGCCGATGAGGCGGCCGAACTCGGTGGCGGTGTCCATGGGGTCGATTCTCCCAGACTGATCCTTTTGCTGCAAAATAGTTTTGTGGCAAACTGAAGTGGTCGGACGCGCCATGCCGGCAAGCGGCACCCAAGGAGGTCATCCATGACGAACGACGGCACCACCAGGAACGGGGCCTTCCAGACCACCGTCGAGCAGCCCGTCCCCCCGCAGGACCTGTCCAAGATCGTCGGCCACCGCTTCGTCTACACCTACGCCAACGGCTGGCAGTACGAGATGTATGTGAAGAACGACCACACGATCGACTATCGGATCCACTCCGGGATGGTCGGCGGCCGCTGGGTCAAGGACCAGCGTGTCGGCCTCGTTCAGCTGGACGACGACAGCTACAAGGTCTTCTGGAACGAGCCCACCGGCACCTCGGTCGTGGTGAACGTCATGCCCGGCAAGCGCCGCCTGCACGGCGTCATCTTCTTCCCGCACTGGGTCGAGCAGCACGGCGAACGCACCGTCTGTTTCCAGAACGACCACCTGGACGAGATGCGCCGCTACCGCGACGAGGGACCCACCTACCCCATCTACGTCGTCCCCGAGTTCGCGAAGATCACCCTCTTCGAATACGTCGGCACCGACGACGAGTCCGTCATCTCCGTCGCCCCCGGCGACCTCCCGGCCGGCTGGTCCGACCGCACCGACTGACGGCGGGCCTACCCGGGACCGACCGGCGTGGCCGGGGCCTGGTTCCGGCATCGGAATCGGGCCCCGGCCACCTTGTTCCGTGCCTCAGCGCGTGAGTTGCTCGTACGCGCTGACGTAGTTGCGCAGCAGGGCCTCGTGGGTGTCGTTGACGATGCGACCGAGTGAGGGTTCGCGCTGAGCGAGGAGAGGGCCCTTGAGCTTTCTCTCCGTGACTCTCTTCAAGAGCTCCGCCTTCCTGTCCTCGGTGACGTATTCGTCGAACGACGCCGAGTCCATATGGGCGAGCTCCGCCAGCCTCGCGTCGTCCGGCACGTCGAAGACGAGAGCCGACAGGCCCAGTGCCGCGTCGGGCGCCACCTTGTAGAAGTCGAGGACACGCTTCCGCCACTCTTCACGGCGCGCGTGGCTCTGGGTGTAGGACTGGCGGAGCGCGACGATGCGTTCGCTAACGGGGCCTGTTCCGGGTGTGGCCAGGATGGCCTTGATGAGCCTGTCGCCGTCGGTGACGACGGAGCAGCCGGGGTCGAAGACCCTGTTGCCCGGCTCCTCGCCGCGGATCGTCCCGAGAGACTTCGCCAGGGCCTCTCCTTCCTGGTCGCCCGTGCCGAAGGTGACGCCGTCCTCCAGGCCGGTGAGGCCGTCCAGGAGCTTGACGAACGTGTTGGGCTCCGGGAAGTAGACGGTCCTGGGGTCGGCCTTCGCCATCGCGACGCGGACGTCCCGGTCCATCGCGGTCGCGATGCCCACCCGCGGGTCGCGGTGCTCGGGGAGGCGGTAGCCCCCGCTGAAGAGGTCGGGCCAGCCGGCCTTCCGCAGCCGGTCCGCCGCCGCGTCGAACAGCGGGGTGCCCTCGGGAGTCCTGAGCGAGATCACATCGGCGTCGCCGGTGTGGAAGTAGATCCGCTCGTATCCCCTGCCGTCGGCGTAGAGCGCCTTCACGAACTCCTGCGTCCGGTCGCTCCCGGCGATGGTCTGCCGTATGGCGCCGTAGGGGATGGTCTTCTGATCGCTGAGACTCGCCTTGCCCTTGGGCGCGCACCAGAGGAAGGAAAGGACAGCGACCGGGAAGTCGGCTTTCTCCCGCCGCCAGGCGTTGGTGAAGTCGTCGATGATCTTCCGCTGCCGTGCCACGCGTTCCGCGCGCTTGGCGTCGCTCTCACCGAAGGGGTAGCCCTCGTTGAGCCCGATGACGAGCGCGCACCCCTGCCTCGTCGAGGTGGCCTCGTCGCGGTAGCGGCGTGCCAGGGTGAGCAGCTTCCGGTGGTCGTCGACCTTGGCCGGGACCATGGCGACGAAGCCCACGCTTCCCTTGTCGGGGTGGGGACTGCCGACCGCCTGTCCCGCGTACACGTCGGTGATCAGCTCCCAGGGCGACTTGCCGGCGCCCTGGGCTTTGGGCCGTGCCCGGTTGACGATCACCCCGGCCCGCTTCCGCTGCTCCTCGGGCAGGCTGTCCGGGCTCATCCAACGGGGCCGGGGGGTCTCGACCGGTCTGCCCGGGCCGCGATGGCACGCGCGCTGCTCGACCAGGTAGCCCTGCTCCAGACGGGCGGCGCCGATCTTCGCCCGATGATCCATCACCTGGACCGCCGCGGCCGGGTCGACGGTACTCAAGAACGCCGCCAGCGCGTTCAGGGAGGAGACGTCGCGCTTGTAGACGAAACTGCTCGCGCCGGCGAAGAGGCGGTGGGGGATGCGCTTGCGGGGCACGGCCAGGTGGAGCACGTGCGTGACCCTCGTCAGCGCGACATAGGCGATGCGGTGCCGGAACCCCAGGTCACGGGCGATGGCGACCTCGGTGACCCCGCGTACGCGCTTGCGCTGCTGCCAAGTGGCGACGGCGCCGCGCAGGGCGGCGAGGCCCTCGGCGTCCCGTCGGCCGGCGCGTACGACCGCGCGGCCGTGGTGGTCGAAGGCCATCCGCTCGGCCCGTTCCTCGGCCGGGGAGGGCGAGATCCGACGGCCGTTCTCCCGCACCACCGCGCCGTCGATCCACTCCAGGGCCACGTCGCTGCCGTGGGTGCGGATCTCCTCCCAGTTCGTGCCGCGCAGCACGACCAGCCCCTGCTCCGTCTCCGCGACCGGGAGCGGATAGAGGTATCTCAGGGACAGCTCGCTGAGGGTCGCCTTGTAGAACGCCTCGCGCTCCCGGCGCGTCTCGGACTTCCCGGTGCCGCGTACCTCCACCGGGCCCGGGTTCTTCATGCTGACCACGGAGCCCGTGCCGTACCTCTCGCGGAACAGCCGCTCCGTCTCGGCCAGCGCGGCCTGCCGCATCCTGGCACGCTCGGTGTCGTCGTGCCCCACGTCGTCCAAGGTCCCGGCCAGGGCGTGCGCGGCGTGGACCAGTTCGTGCGCGAGGATCACCTCGGGAGCCGTGGCGACGTCGTCGGAGAGCATCAGCACCCGGGGGTGGAAGGAGACGACGGAATACGCGCCCCGGCCGTCGTAGAGCGGCCCGTCGAGCCGCGAGGTCAGCGACCACTGGGCGGGGTTGCCGTCCGTGGCCTGCGTGATGATGACGTTGATCCCCGCGAGGTCCCGCTGCTTCGGCGTCCGACCATCCTTCCGGGAACCGCCGTGGCGGCACAGGACCCGCGTGCTGATGCCCGCGTCCCAGTCCTCCGGCCCGCCATAGGTGCCGTCCGCGTCGGGCAGCGGCTGGGCCTGGCCCAGGAACTCGACGAGGCGCTTGCCGGCTTCGGAGGACTCGATCCGCCGGAGCAGGAAGTCGATCTCCCGTACGTAGTCCTCGGCGTCCAGTTCCAGTCCGGGCTCGGGGTTGGAGGTGTCGTCGAGTACGTCCGTTTCGGGGCACACGGCGATGCCGGGCCGTATCACGGTGAGGGAGAGCCGCTTGCCGTCGAGCCAGGCGATCTCGATGCGGGACTCCGCTGCTGCCTGGACCGGCTGCGGTGGTGTCAGTCGGGCAGGGTCGAGCCCTGTGAGGCGACGCATGACGGTGTGTTTCCTTTCGGGGGAGGCCGCGGGGTTTCAGTCCGTGACGACCAGGACCGCCCGCGCCCGACGGGCGTCGGTGGTCAGGACCAGGGAGGCGGCGCCGGCCGCCGTCGGCGCGGTGTACCGCAGCGCGACCTTCTCGACGGCGGGCAGCAGGTTCGGCAGCCCTGCCGGCGGCGAGTCCGTCGTGGGCAGCAGAGGGGCGAGCGCCTCGCCGAGCGTGATGCCTTCCTGGGCGGCCCAGGTCGCGGTCCAGCTCGTCGCGTCCGGATCCTTGTCCGCCACGAGGTCCAGTTCCATCAGCGACGAATCCGGGCCACTGAGCAGGAGCGAGCCGGTGGCCTCGACGTCGGCCGGGCCGTCCCCGGTGCTGATCCGCGTCGTGAGGTGGGCGCGGGCCCGCAGCCCGCCGGGCAGCGGGAACTCGGCGGACCCGGCCGCGGCGAACAGCCGTCCGGAAGGCGTGGGGACGACCTCGAAGCACAGCTCCCGCAAGGTCAGCTCCGCCAGGGAGGCGGGCAGGCCGCTGCCCATGGTCCGCTCGGTCCAGGCGCTGATGTCGCGGAAGGCGATGCGGTCCGCCTCGACGGTGAGCCCCCAGCCCTGGGCGCTCCTGCCGGCCTTCACCCCGATCCGGGTCCCGCCCACGACGAGCGTGCCCGCCAGGGTGACCTCGAGCGCCCGGTCCCCGCCGCCGGACACCAGGACCGTCTGGTCCTCGATCTGTATACCCGCGATCTCCAGAGGGCTCAGGAGCGCTCCCGCGACGACGAAGGCGCCGTCCCGGAGGTCGCACAGGAAGGAGAGCCGTCCCACGCCGTTCTTGTCGAGGCCGGTGGTGGCCTGCTCGAAGAGACCGCTGCCGTCGGCGAGTTCGCCGTGCGCCGTCAAGGCGGGCAGGTCGACCGCGACGTCGCTTTCCAGGCCGCCCACGGACAGGTGCGCGCTCAGCTCGACCGACAGCCCTCCCCAGCCGTTCTGCCGGGCGGCGGAGTCCAGGAAGATCCGCGCCCGGACCCGGCTCAGCGTCACGCCCGCCAACAGCGGCCATTCGTGCGCCAGGTCGACCTCGAGTTCTCCGGTCACCCGGCCGTCCCCGGGGGCGTACGAGACGGTGACTTCGCGGAGCGCGGGCAGTGCCGAGGCGAGGAGCCCCTGCCACTCCGCGGGGAAGTGCTCGGTGACGGCGTCCGCTCCCGTGCAGCCCGGCAGGTCCGCCACGTACCGCAAGGACGGCAGCGTGAGCCCGTCGGGGAAGCGGGCGGACACCGTGAAAGCACCCTCGTGCACGGCGGCGAGGAACAGCACCGGCTCGTCGAGGCCGGGCAGTTCCCACCGGGCTCCCAAGACGACGGGTATCCGCTCCTGGCCCGTTTCCTTGTTCGTATGCGGGGTCGCGTCGAGCACGACGACGGGCGACTGAGCCCCCAGAGCCCGGAGCGGGCTCAGGTCGTGCGTGGGGAAGGGTTCGGGCAGCCGCCACTTCGGGGCGTCCACGACCAGGATGAATCCCACGACCGTCCTGGCCGAGGCGTCGGCCAGGAACTCCGCCACGGCCGGGCACGGCTCCGGACCGAGGGCGGGCACGGTGCAGTGCCCCCGGACCGTCATGCTCTCCGCGCTGAATTCCACGTCCGAGAAGCTCAGTTCGGCGGATCCGAGATACGTGGAGAACGCGCCACGGACCGCGGGGTCGGTGAACTCCTCGGCCTGGAGTCGCAGACTTCCGGTCCGTGCTCTTTCAGCGATTTCCTCAACGGACAATGGCATTGCCGAATCCCGTCCTCGATGTTCTGTGGTCACTTACGGCCGCCCACTCGACGAACGGAGGCTGGGCGGCGTGGGCGGGCGATGTGGTTCCGCACGCCGGGCGGCGAGGTCAGGCATAGATCTCTTCGCTGATCCTGATGACAGCGGGGCCGTTACCGGGGTCGGCCACGGGCGGCTGCGGGCGTGCGAAGCCCAGCACAGGCGCGGGGCCGTCGGGAGGCGTGACGATGTGCCTGGCCCGTTTCTCGTGCTCAGCGTCGAGTTCCTGCCGGACGTGGGGCTCGGCCGCCCCGCGATCCGCGAAGAAGCCGGCCGGCTCCTTGACGAAGCGGGCGAAGTGCCTCGCAGTGAGGCTGCTCTTCACGAGGGCGAGGTCTCTGAACACCGCGTCCCCCTCGGGTCGCTTCCAGCCCGGTTTCCAGATGCCCGCAGCTTGGTCTCCCTTCGCCAACGGGCCGTAGGAGGGCCGCGCGGCGAATCCGAGCTCCTTGACCAGCCGCCGCTCGCTGATGTCGAAGAGCTCCACGCGCTGCGTGCGTATGCGCTGTGCTCGCGCCGCTTCGACGGCGTCGAGGGGGCCGGCCAGGTGGCGGTCGACCGCTTCGATACTCCGCAGTTGTCCAGGGGTGTTGCGCAGGACCTTCTGCCCCGTTCCGGCGTCGGTCGTGGTACCGAACAGCCACTCCAGAGCGACGGGGTTGCCGTGGGTCACGATCTCTTCGATCGGACTGGTGTCGAACGCGAGAGCACCGTTGAGGAGTCCCGCCAAGTACGGCTGCTCCTCCTCGTTCGCCTCCATCGACCCGGCGACGATGTGGGCCGCGTGGATCAGTTCATGGCCGAGGACGACCTCGGGCGCCAGAACGACCCTGTCCTGGACAACGCCGAAACGCGGATTGAACTCGACGTACGAGAAGTAGCCGAGGCCGGTGCGGGCGATGTGTGTCTCGTCGGTGAGGGTGCGGGTATCCGCGGCGGAACTGCCACCGCGGGAGAGAATCACCGTCGCGATGCTCGCGGGGGAATTCCCTGACTCGTACTGGGCGGTGAAGGCGGATTCGCCGAACCCTTCAGGGCCGGGCAGGGGAGTGGTCTGCCCGAAGAAGTCCACCAGGCGCTTCCCGGCGGGAACGGCCTCCAACCGGGACAGGAGGTCGTCCACGTGGTCCAGGAACGCCTGGTCGAGAGGGCCTGCCGGGTGCGACAGCATGGTGGTGCGGGCCACGGAAGTGACGGCGATTCCCGGGCGGAGTTCCACGGCCGGGCAGGAACCCCGCGTCCCCATCGTGATCCGCATACGCGCGGGGGACGTCCCGGGGTTGGAGGGGAGAGTCACTGGATGCTCCGAATGCGAGGAGGTGGTCGGTCAGTCGCGGTGGGCGTCCGCGAGCAGGGCGGGCGTCGTTCCGGACGGCATCGTGGCGAATACGGCACGCACGGTTCCGGCGTCCGCGGCGACGACGACACCGCCGTCCCCCGTCATGAGGTCGAGCCGGGTGACCTCGGGCAGAAGGTTTCGTACGGAGTCGTCGACTGTCCCCCCGAGCCATTCGACGAGATCCGTCACGAATACCGCCGCGTCGCCCTGCCAGGAGGCCCGCACACGGCCTTCTGCCTGTGCCTGGAGCTCCAGGACCATGGGCTCGGCCGCCGTCGGCAGGTCGATGGACAGCGTGGCCTTCAGGTGCCCGGCTTCCGAGCCGATGCCGCCGGCAGCGCTGATCGTGAGGTCTGCCTTGCGGCTGCCGAGAGAGAACAGGCTGTCGGCGGAGAGCTCGAAGGCGCCATCGGTCCTCCGGGTCACGGACAGGTCGTCGAGGACGACGCCTCGCAGGAATTCCGGCGCTGTCACTCCCATGTGTTCCGCAAGCCAGTCGACGACCGAGGCGAAGTCCACATGGCGCACCGAGCCGGCCAGTTCCCACCGGCCGTCCGTCGTACGGGCGGCGACGGCGCGGACCCGGGCGGATCCGATGGCCAGTTCGCCGAGGACCCGTACATCCGGAGCTCCCTTCCCATGGCCGGCTATTTCGAGGGAGGCGTTCTCCAGGGCGAAGTCCGAACCGGTTGCTGCGGGCGCCGAATAGCCGAGAGCGAGGGCATAACTTCCCTCCCGCAGATTGGCCCTGACCGTGGCGTGGGCGACGGGAAGACTCTCCAGGCCGCTCCCGGCGGCGAACGCGGCAGGTGTTCCGTTGTCCGGGAAGGGGCCGGCCGCCTCGGCCGTCAGCTCCAGCTCCGGAACCGTGACGGTTCCGCCGAGGGTGTAGCCGTGCACGCCGATGCCGGCATGCAGAGCGGCGCGGGTCCGCACGGGGCCGCCCTCGGGAAAGGTCAGGGTGAACTCCGCCTCGACAGTGGTGAGTTCCGCCGTTCCCGGGATCACCGGCACATGATCGGCCACGCTCACCCGCAACCAGACGCTACGCAGCCGTCTTTGGCCGGTATCGGCGACCACCTGGATCTGCCGTATCCGGGGAGCGGCGACGGGTATCTCTGCCGGAAGGGCGAAATCGGCACCCGAACCGAACGGCAATTGAGCGAGATCGGCGAGGGCGGCCAAGGGCAGTCCCTCTTCCGGTGCCAGTGAGGCGGTGACCGTCGACGCCCCGGAAGGGGCGACGTCGAACTCCCACTGCTGATGGTCCGCGCCGATTCCCGGCAGGCGGACCACGCAGCGGGACGTGACGGCCGTGCCGCCGTCCTCGGACAGGCCGAGGGTGAGGAAGGCGTGCAGCCGCCCCGCCTTCCACGCGGTGCCCAGGAATCCCAGGTCGAGGTCGAGATCGCCCAGCCGGAACCGCCAGTCCGGCAGTTGCGCGTCCAGCACGACGGCGCTCACGTCCGTTCCTCGGGCATCGCCGAGGAAACGCAGGGTGCAGGGCAGATCGGCGCCGTGGCGAGCCAGTGTCAGCCGGCCGCTGACGGTCAGCGCTTCGAGGTCCACCTCGGGATCATGGATGGTCAGAGCGTCCGTGAAGAGATAGTCGTCGAAGAGTTCCAGCGCGTTCTCATGCACCAACTGCTCTGGGGTGAGCGTCAATTCTCCTTTCGCGCCGGTGAGAATTGTCCGGACCTGCGCCATCGACAGGGACACACTTCGCCTTTCGCTTCTGCATACTTTTCCGCGCCGTGCGCGGCCGTCAACGGGCCCACTGGGGAACGATCGGAGTCACCTCTGCCGGAGTGCCGAACGGATGGCTGGGGCTCGCCTGGCCCTGATCCGGCCAGAACTCCTTTTCACCGCGCCATCCTCGGGGTGCGGTGAACTTCGGGGAGCCAGGGGTCCAGGGTGCTTCGTCAAGTTTCGTCCAATACCCGACGAGCCCTGTCCAGCGTGCCGCTTCGTCTGCGAACGGGTTGTACCGGAACCCCCTGTCGAACCCCGGGAATCCTTTGCGCCGGTCCGGCTGATGCTTGACGTAGTCCCTTCCCGAGGACCACGCGTGCTGCTTGACCGGAAGGCGGCCGTCGGGTCGTTCGGAGTAGGTGAAACGCAGCGTGATGTCCACCTGGCACGCCTCCAGGATCCGTTGCGGGGGGATGTGCCACGGCGCGTCCCACTCGGTGGCTTCCTTCACCAGATTCCGGGCCCGGCCTCCGGCATGGGCGCGCCGCCCGGGATCGAGCACATTGCCTTCCATGCTGACCAAGTACCTGGACGGCTTGATCACGTACAGCCACTTCGTCAAGTAGGTGCCATCCCGGTCCCTGGCCAGCTCCCGTGCGATCTTCCGCAGTTCGGAGAGCTCCGCCTCGCTGTGGTACCCCTTCTTCTCGAGCTCCTGGACGGCGAGTCCGGCATTGAGGTCGGATTCCCTCATCGTCTTCAGCAGCCCGCCGAGCTCCCAGCGGACGAACATCTTCATGGCGGTGTCGGAATCCCGCGCCACGCTGACGAATCCGCTCTTTCTGCTGAAATTCTTCCAGTCCGCGAGGTGGCCCGGGATGTCGTAGTAGGTGTCCCAGCCCGTAAATCCGGTCTTGAATATCTCTTCCGGCCCGCGGCTGTCGATCCGGTACACCCAGTCCGGCACCCTCCTCGGCACGTACGGAAAAATGGGGAGCAGCTTCTTCTGACTGCCGTTCGGCATCTGCGATCCTGATTCGGGAAGAAGGTGGACGAGTTCGCCGCGGCGAGCGGGAACGAACCGGTGAACCGGCTCTTTGCCGGGAGTCAGCCGGAGAGGCTCGCCGTCGGCGACGGCCGAGAACCGGCGGCCCATGAATCGACGGAGGTGAAGGTGAACCGGTCCCTCTGCTCCGCCTCGGCGGCGGACGCCGTTTCCGCCGACGAGCCCGACAACAGCACAGCGGCGCTGGCGTGTCCGGTGGCCGAGCCGCTCTCCGAGTCGTACGGAGTGTGCTCCCGCACGAGCGAGTACCGGTGGTTCCCCTCCGGGCCCCAGGGCCACTCGTAGGCGCCGTCGGCCGATGGGTGTCCGAGCACGAGCAGCTGTCCCTGGGGTGCGAGCGGATGACCTATGGGCCCGTCCACGGCATCGGCCGGGAACGCCTCCGCCTGAAGGCCGGCTGCGACGGAGCCCGGCACATCGCCGAGGAAGACGACGCGCAACGAACCGTAGACCAGCAGGAGGACGCACCCGTTGGCATCCGCGTCGGGCGATCCCGTATTGCCGGTGGAATTCGCCGCGAGCACGTAGAGCCGCATTCCGCCGAAGGAGACGACCGGCGCGCTCGATCCCCGGAAGGACGGGGGAAAGGTGCGCGCGCTATTGCCCACCAGCCAACGGTGAAGTTCCGCTCCTCCCTGGAGACCGGCGTACTGCCGCAGTTCTCCGCCACAGGAAACCTGCCCGATCTCCAGCCCCCGGGTCACCGGGAGCAGGGCGTTGCAGTGGGAGGAGTCAGGGTGCGTGAGGAACACGTGGTCGATGCGCGTCCGCCCGGCGAGGGCCCGCCGCACGGTGGCGCGCATCTTCTCGGTGGTCTCCTGTGCCCCGCGGGAATTCCCGCAGTCGATCATCACGGTCGGCGGCGCACCGGCACGCTGATCGTCCGCTTCGGGGAAGGTGATGACAGCGCAGGTCGTGTCCTTGGTGTCCGTGAGCACGATCCGGCCCGGCTTACGGGCAGGAATTCCGTCCGTCAGCGGCCCGTGGTGGGGGCTCAAGTTGTTCTCCTTCGGGGGCACATGGTCGGGGGGTGCCGGGGGGTTCTCGGGCCGGGACAGGAGGGGAACTGGGCCGCGCGCAGGACGCGGAGCCGTGGCGAGCACGTTCGGACCAGGGGCGTGCCTGGTTGCCGGACGTACGGACCGGGCACGGCGTGTGCTGTGCCGTGCCCGGCCGTCCGGTTCACGCAAGGAAGGTGTGGTCCGTCGGTGACCGGTGTCATCCGGAGAGGACGGGGAAGAAGTACGCATCGGTGGTACCGCCGCCGCTGCCCTCTTGCCAGATCATGTACTTCTGCCCCTTGCGCAGGGGGACGGTCGCCGAGGAACCCTTGAGGTCCGGGGCGTTTCCGTAGTCGATTGTCGCGGCGCCCACGACTTCCCAACCATTGCCGTTGTCAATGCTGACGTAGATGGTCCTGGTGGCGTGGCTCCCCAGAGTCCTGGCCCACAGGAGCAGCAGGCCGTGGGACGACGCCGTGCGTTCCGTTCCGTCGAAGGCACCGGTCAGCTTCTCCGGGGTGCCGAGGAGGGTGTTGAGTTCGGCGCGATCAGCGGAGAACTTGCCGCGGATCCAGAGGTCACCGTCGGCCATGCCACTGAAGTTCGTCGAGCCGACGAGCGCCTTCTCGGTCACGGCGAGCTTCTTCGTCTCGACATCGTTCTGTGCGGTGAGCTTGCCCTTCACGGTGACGTCCGCCTCGGCGGTAAGGCTCCTCTTCGCGAGGATGGCATCGCCTACTGTGAGCGTGCCCTCTCCGCCGTACACGGTTCCGTAGAAGTGGCTCTCCTTTTCCACTTCCACCATTCCGGAGAAGTGACTGTCCTTCTCCACCCGCACGGCCCCGTCGATGGTGAGGAGCGGCTGTTCGTACTTGCCCCTCCGGCCGCCTGCGGTGATCTTGGTGACGGTCAGCTGCGGGAAGGTGGGCTCTTCGACGGCGACAGCCGTCGAGAGGTGGTGTGTGATCTTGCCGCCGGAGCGGTCCAGCTCCACCTGGACGTGGAAGTGGGTGTCGCGGGTGAGGCCGGTGACGCGGTGCTCCCACGTGCTCTGCTTGCTCAGCGTCGCGGCGTGCTTGCCCCCGTCGTAGTAGACGTCGCAGACGGCGTCCGACGGTGCGGTCCAGCTGAGGACGGCCTCCTGGCCCGGCTTGAGCAGAGTGGCGGGGGTCGAGGAGGGATTGCCGTTGGTGCCGGCCTCGTGGAGGGCGAGGTTGCCGACGACGTCGGCCGTGAGGGCCTCGGCCGACGGGTACTTGGCGAGCGGGAGGACGACCTCGTTGGTCTCCCAGGTCTCGTTGTCGACGCTCACGGTCTCGCGGACGCGCAGCAGGGCGGTGCCCGCGAGGGTGTTGGTCTGGAGGACCTTGAGGCGCAGGAGAAGTCCGTCGGTGGTGAGGGATACGGACTCACCTTTGGTGGGGCGGACGGTGAGCGGCGTGCCGCCGGCGGTGAAGGCCGCCATCTCGTCCTTCGGCAGGGCCAGGAAAACGCCACCCTCGATCTTGCCGACGGTCCACTGGCCGCTCGGTTGGACGGTGGGGGTGATGCTGTGCTCCGCGGGCACCAGGTCCTGGGCGAGGTCGCCGGCGGGGAGCACGACGAGGATCTGCTTGCACCACACGGCCTCGGTGCCCGAGTTGGACACGACGATGTCGATGTGGGCCGGCCGGTCGGTGGCCAGCGGGGCCGGGACCGTGGCCATGCTGTAGGTCAGACGGCTGGTGCCGCCGTACTGGACGCTCATATGAGGCTTAATTCCTTCGGTTCTCGCGGGGTTTACTCGGACGCGGCGTCGTCGGCCGGCGGGAGCGGGCTGCGGGAGGTGAGCAGGCCGGAGCGGAGGACGGGGGCCTGGCCGGTCCAGCGCGGAGTGGTGCTCGCGGCCGAGGTGGCGAAGTGGGCCCAGGTGCCGTCCACGGCACGCTCCGCCCATGTCCACGTCTGGTCGTCGACGGTGCGCACCGGCAGAGCGACGGTTCCCTCCTGAAGGGCGGCCGCCGGGGTGAGCAGCGGTCCGGTGCGCAGGACGGTGCGCATGCGGTTCAGCGGTCCGTCGGTGAAACGGTGGGGGATCTCCAGCGTCGTGGTGGGCAGCACATTGGTGGTGGCGTGCACGGGGGCGTGCGGGTCGACCAGCAGGGTCAGGTGCTGGGGTGCCCCGGCCGTGACACGCAGATGGGTCCCGTCACCGATTGCGGCGATGCGCGGATGCGCGTCGCCCGGCGCGACCACGGTGCGCAGCACGCCGGGCTCGGCGTCGGCGAAATAGCCCACCAGCCCGTCGCCGATGCGCAGTCGCTCGCCCAGGCGCACCGGCCAGGAGTAGCCGGTGAACTCCGGGCTCGGCGGCTCGTGGTCGAAGATGTGCTGCCAGCCCGGGTCGGTGGACGGCGGTCCGTCCAGATCCAGGTGGAGGCGGCAGCGGACGAGGGCCAGCGGGCGCCCGGCCAGCGCGGCCGAGGCGGCACCCGCGGTGGGCACGATGTCCACCAGTGAGGTCTCCAGGAGATCCATGGCGGAGGGCAGCGGACTGCCCTCACCGGTGCCCTGGAACCAGGTGACGAGCGCGTGCAGGTGGGGGAAGGCCGTGCGCAGGGCGTCGAGGTCGGCGGGGTCGGCGCCGGGCAGCGGTGTCCACACCGCTTCCCGGGCCGGCCGGCCGATCCGGTATGCCCAGCGGAGCAGGCCGAGGGCGGTGCCGTCGGGCGCGTACGCCGTGAGCGAGCCGTCGACCGGATTGGGGACGATCCAGCCGGCGAGCGGACTGCCGTCGTCCAGGTGGGTGGCCTGGTGCGTGTCGCGGGCGGCGTCCATGAGGTCCAGCCCGAGGCGCGCGGCCTGCGGCAGGCGCGGCGGCAGCTGGATGACGTGCTCCGGTTTTGTGCCCAGGGCCTCGGCGACGCGCTGCGGACGCAGTTGCTCAGCGACCACGGGGTGCCGGAGGTCGCTCGGCCTGCTGGTGTCCCCCCGGGTGATGACGTCCAGAGCGCGCCCGAAGGAGTCCACCACGGTCAGCCTGAGGAAGCGGAACTGGCCCGCGCGCAGCTGCTGGAAGCCGGAGTCCAGCCAGCCTTCGAAAGGTATGGGCAGGGGGCCCGGGTCGGGGCTGGTGCGGTAGGCGTCACCGATCAGCTCCGCCAGCTCCGGTGGCGCGCCCAGAGGCGGGAAGCCCTGGCCGGGGTCCTGGCCGATGAGCATGTCGCGCAGCCCGGCCAGCGAGCTGGACAGCACGTCCCCGCGAACCGCACGCTCCGCCAGCGCGTGGCAGTGCGGGGCGAGTTCGTGGTCGTCGGGCGCGTACTGCCGGAGCTGGTCGGCCAGGCTCCGCGGCAGATGGTCGCTGAGCAGTGCCCGGCCGGTGTAGAACTTCTTGTCCTGGGGCCGGGGCTGCGGGCAGGAGTAGCGGTCGCCGTCGAACTCCCACTGGTCGTGGGGGAGGGGGTGGTACTCGATCTCCCAGAGCAGGTGGAGGGGGTGCCACGGCTGCGCCCAGGGGTCGTCGCCGAAGGCGGGGGCGGTGCCGGTGCGCGGAGTCGGCACCGCACCCGCGTCCGGCCGGCTGTCCGTCGTGCGCGGCTGCACGGCCGGGCTGTGCGGGTCGAGCAGGAACGCCTCGCGCAGCAGGGCACGGGTGGAGCCCGGCATGACGGAGTGCTCGCCGGCGCCGAGGTCGAGCGTGTTGCACGCGAGATCGGCCCGGTCTGCGGTCAACTCGGAGGAATTGTCGGCGAGTTGTACGGCCGTCACGGTCCGGTCGCCGAACCGGCAGTGCAGCGTCGCGTCGTCCGGGGCGGGCACGGAGCCGGCGCCCTGGAGGACGACGGCGGGATCCAGGGCACGGTGGAAGGGGGACGGGGCCACGCGCTTGAGGTCCCAGCCGGTGGGCAGGCTGTGTGCCTGGGCGTACTGGCGGACCGATTCCGCCAGTTGCGCGGGTGTGTCTCCGCCGGGGAGGGCGGCCCGGAGGCGGTGGACTTCCCGCCGCTCGGCGCGTACGCGTGCTGCGAGGCTGCCTTCGCGCTCGGGGTCGAGTTCCTGCGTCAGCTGCTGGTGACGGTAGCCGCGCGGCAGTACGGGCAGGCCCTGGAGGCGCCACATGCCGTACAGCCTCCGGCGCAGCCCGGCCAGTTCGCGGTCCGCACGGTCGTAGGCGTGCTGCGCCGCGTTCAGGGCGGCCTCGACGGCCCGGGCGCGGCGCTCGTCCTCGGGGGATGCGGCCTTCTCCGAGGTGCTGGGCGGTACCGCGTGCCAGGCGTACGAGGCGGTGCCCTCGCCGAAGCCGGCGCTGAGCAGGATGTCGGCGAGGTGGTGCGTGTTGTCCGGCTCGTCCGCCCGGGCGAGGGTGTTGGACTGGAGCTGGTCGAGCAGCGCGGGCGCGAGGGTGAGGGACGGGGCGGTGGCCGCCTTCCCGGTGGTCAGGGCGGTGAGAGCGGAGCGGGCGCTGTCGGCGACGGCCACCGTCGGGTCGGGCCACTGCTCGCCGGAGGGGTCGTAGTGGGGCAGGACGCTGTGGACGCGGCCGGTGTAGACGGTGCGGGTGCCCGGCGGCGGGACGCCGTCCGCCCGCCACCCCAGAGAAGTCTCCAGGGCCTTGCGTACCCGCGAGTCGGAGAGCGGGTCGTCGGAGCCCGCTGTGTGCCAGCCGATGACCTGGTAGCCCAGGCGGTCGAACCGGTCCGGCAGCTGCGCCAGAGTGTCGTGGAAGGAGAAGACGTTCTGGCAGTGCGGCTGGAACGCGGCGAAGGTAAGGGTTCCCGGGCCGGTCGCGGTCAGGAAGGTGGGCCGGTCCGCCGCGGACTCCGTCCACTGCGCGGCCTCGGTGTGGCGTCCGATCCGGGTCGGGGTGATGTGGCCCCGGCCGGGCCGCAGATAGGGCGCGGTGCCCTCGCGCTTGTCGAGGAAGTCGCTCTCGACGACCCACGCGGCGGTGGCGTACTCGCCCGCGGCCGTGTAGGCGTGCCGGACGACCAGCCAGCGGTTCGGGGCGGGCGGGAGCGTGACCTCGCCGCCGGGCGTGGTCGCCCGGCGCAGGGCCGCCGGAAGCTCCCAGTGCAGATACACGCCGTCATTGGTCCGCTCCCGGGCGAACTCCGTGTCCGTGCCGGCCCAGGGCGACGGCTCCGGGGAGCGGTGGACGCCCAGCATGCGGTAGTCGGGCTCCCACCGGAGGAAGGAGTCCCGGCCGCGCACCTGGTCGTTGACGACCAGGGCCCGGAGCCTGACGGGGACCAGGAGGTCGGTGTTCATCGGGGGGTTCCTTCGAAGGAGAGGGTCAGCTGCTCGGGCGCGCGCACCAGTTGCACGGCGAACTCGGCGGGGGAGAGCGGGGATCCGGGCCTGACGTCCTCGGCGAGGCGGGCCGCGAGCCTGCCGACGTCCAGCACCCGTGCCCCGGCAGGGGTGGTGACGGTCAGCGCGGGATCCGCGCCGACGGGCACCGAGCGGCCCAGCAGCCGGCCGACCTCGCCGGAGGCCAGGCTGCGCAGTGCCACGTTTCCCTCGTCGTCCACGCCGAAGTGCAGCCCCTGGTGCGGTTCGCTGATCGTCAGGCGGTCGGGCATCTTCTCGAAGAGCATCAGCAGGACGTCGGCGCCCAGGGCCTCGCTGCGGACCACCTCGACCGGCACCGTTCCGGAGTCGGCACGAGCCTCGACCCGCAGCGTCGGCCAGCCCGGGACGAGGGCCGAGCGCAGCAGCAGACCGGCGGCGGGCACGGGCCCCTGGCCGTCGAGCAGGTCGTCCAGCTCGGCGTCGGTCGCGGCATCGGCGCCGGGGTGCCGGTCAAGACTGCGCGCGCCGTCGAGCAGGGCCTGGAGCCAGCCGCGGTCGACGTGGAACAGGCGCAGGCTCTCGGGCGGGAGCATCCGCTGATCCGGCACGAGGCAGTCGAACGGCACTCCGCTGAGCGTGCGCAGCTTGGCCAGCCACGCCGCCGCCTCCCGCGCGTCCGGCCGCGGCTGCGGCGCGGAGGAGCGCCGCGGGGCGTCGGGGCGGTACGTGGCGGGGGCCGCGCTCACGGTCCGGGGGCGCGGCTCGTCGTCCTCGGGGATTCCGAAGGTCGCGGCCAGCGCACCGAGGGCGCCGCCGCGCAGCAGCTCCTCGAACTGCTCACGCGGCGTCGGCGCGGGAGCGGCTGCGGGAGTGGCCGCACGGGCTGCCGTGCCGGGAGCCGGTTCGGCGGACAGGCCGCCGTGGAAGAGCTGCCGACGGTACGTCGCGTACTGGCGGTCGGTCGCCCGGCGCAGCCTGCCCTGGTGGCGCAGGCGGACCAGGGTCGTGGCGAAGCCGGGGTCGGCCAGGGCCAGGGCGCGGCCCACGTTCCAGGCGCAGGCGTAGCCGGTGGCGAAGGTGCCGGTGTGCGGCTCGTGGAGCAACAGGCCGTCCGCGTCGGGGAAGTGGCCGTCCGCCGGCCGGGGCAGCTCGGGCGCGACGCGGGGGAGGAACGGGCCGCTGTACCACGCGAGGGCGCGCTCGCCGGAGTCGGTGATGTGGGTCATCGGGACCATGCCCTGCTCCAGCAGGGTGCCCAGCTCCGCCGGCAGCCCGGTGCCCGCGGCGGGGGCCGGGCGCAGCGGGGCGGCACTGTGCTCGCCGTTGCCCGGGGCGAAGCGTCCGGCCAGCCGGCCGAAGCCGTCGCCGGATTCGGCGCAGGAGGTGAACGTCCAGCTGTGCAGGGACACCAGGCGCACGGGCTTGCCGTCGGCCTGCGAACCGGGGTGTGTGTGACCCTCCAGCGAGACCAGGTGGGCCACGTACCGCCCCCGGGCCGCGTCGGGGAAGCGGGCGGTGGTGATGACCGCGTGCGCGTCCTGGACCGCCCGGCTGTCCTGGCCTTCGGCGGGGGCGGCGTCCTCGCCACCCGTGCGGACGTGGGCGAGGAGTGCGAGGGCGGACGGCTCCGGGAGCAGCTGTGCCAGCAGTTCCCGGGGCACGTCGACGACCCGGCAGGGAGTGTCGAGCAGGGCGGGGTCGACGGCGTCCCGGTCCAGGGCGGGCCCGGACACCGCGGCGTCACCGTCGAGGAGTGCGCGTACGGACAGCGAGGCGGTGGTGCCCAAGGCGTTGGGGTCGCCGGGCAGTTCGCCCTCGCCGAAGAGCAGCAGCACGAGCCAGGGAGCCTGGCCGGGTTTCCGGGCGCCGCCGGTGAAGGGATCGCGCTCCCACGGCAGGGCCGCCGCGTTGAGGGTGATGTGCGGGAGCAGACCGTGGAAGGGGCCCTGGCTGTGGGCGACCGGGTGGACGGCGTGCACCCACGCGGGGTCGAGACGGAACTGCGCGGCCCGTACGTCGACGATCTGTTTCACCGGGTCGAGCCGGGCACCCGGCAGGTCCTCGGCGGGGAGCTGCTGGCCGACGGTGATGCGGTAGCGGCCCGCCTCGATGCCGGGCAGCAGGTGGTCGTGGAAGGTGACCGGGGTGTCGTCCGCCGGTGCGGACTGCTCGGTCGGGTGCGTGGTCATGAGGTCCTCACGAGTGGACGAGTCGCAGGGGCGGGGAGGAGAAGGCCGCTTCGCGGGCGTAGCGGTCGAGCTCCGGGGCGGCGTCGAGCCGATATCCGGCAGCGGCCAGGGCGTCGAGCGCGGCCTTGCGCTGCGCGGTCTGCTCGGGTGTGCCGACCCGCAGCGCGCCGGTGTCGGCGCTCTCCTCCCGCTCCCCGCGGACCCCTGTGGGGGCCGCGCCCGGGTCGAGCGGCAGGGTCCCTCCGGGCAGCGGGGCGTGGCGGAGGCGGCCGCTCCGGCTGGACGCGGCCGCTTCGGGCAGGCGCGGCGCCGGGACGGCGATGCGCGCCCCGTTGACCAGGCCGCGGACGAAGGGGTCCGCCCCGAGCGCGTCGTCGGCCTTTCCGGCGCCCCACAGCGCGGTCGGCTGCGGCGTGCGCTGCGCGGTGACCGTCCAGTTCTGCCAGTGCTCTGCGGGCAGTTGGCGCCAGTGGCCGTCCTCGGTCTCCTCCTCGACAGTGACCGAGAGCGTGACGTCGAGGCCGGTCTTGCCCATGGGACGGATGCCGACCTTGGCGGGGCCGTCCCCCGTCTTGTCCACTCCGTTGACCACCAGCGCGGAGGCGGGGAACGCGGTGCCGACAGTGAAGGCGAAGCCGTCGGCGGAGGCCGTCCAGGCACCGGAGCCGCCACCGGACGGTGCGGCCTGCGCGGAGTGGTCGGGGTGGAGTCCGTCGACGGGAGTGAGCGTCAGCGGGCGCTGCGGCAGCAGCGTGCGGAATTGTTCCCAGCCGATGGGCGGCGGCCCGGCCTTGGGCTCGCCGAAGTCGATCGGGATCGAGATGCCGAGCACCTTCACGTGCGCGGTGCCACCGAACGACGGGCCCCACACCGACAGCCGCGCGCCCAGCGACGCCTCGCCGCTCCAGCCGAACAGCAGCCACACCTGGGCGGTGATCTCGGCCCACACGTCCACCTCGTAGTGGAACGGCGCCCACTCGACCAGGGCGTCGAAGCCGACGTCGACCCGGGCCTTGGCCCACGAGCTGTCGTACCGCAGATCCAGGCGGCCGCCGGCCATGACGGCGGAGGGGGTAAGCGCGAAGTAGCTGGTGCCCTTCACCGTCAGCTCGGAGCCGGAGGTCCAGTCGATGCCGACCGGGTCCGCCTGCGGGTAGTGGGCGGGCGGGGCGTAGCGCGGGTGGTAGCCGCCGATGGTGAAGACGAAGTCGCCGGCGTGCTCGCCGTCGCCGAACCACAGGCGCAGCGCCGCCCCGCCGGTCAGGTGCACGGACCGGTCGAGCAGGAAGCTGTCCGGGGCGAGGCGGGCGTCGACGGCGAGCATGTCGGCGGAGCGCCGGTAGACCGCGGAGATGTCCAGCTCGACGCCGGCGTACGGCTCGCCCAGCTTCTTCTCCGGGTCGGGGAACTGGGCCTTGGCCGAGCCGAGCAGCCCCACCACCAGGTCGTCCGGGCCGAACTCGGCGAACGCCAGGGCCTTGCAGTGGACGATCTCGAAGACGTCCGCGTTCAGACCGAGGGCCAGCCAGGTGCTGCCCTCGTGCGGGGTGACCCAGGCGGGGTTGCCGTCGGTCCCCTCGGTCAGCTCTTCGAGTACGTCCAGGGGCTCGCGCGGCTTGCCCTCACCTGCCTCGGCGAGCCCGCGCAGCAGAGGGAAGCCGGCGACCTGGTCGATGGCGGGCACGCGCAGGTCGCTGTTGTAACCGAAGCCCGCCTTCACCGCGGTGACCTTGAAGGCGGGAGGGCCTGCGAATCCGGCCCCCAACTCCGCGTACAGGAAAAGCGACTTGGTTCCGGTCTTGAGGTGCTCATAGGCGCCGATCGCCCCGAAACTGGCGCTCGGAGTCTTGATCAGGGCGCTGCCCTCGATCAGCCGGTCGTAGGGCGAGTCGGCGGTGACCGGCTTGTTCACGAACGCGCCGGATATCTCCAGCGGCGGCTTGCGGAAGGACAGGCTCAGCCCGTCGAGCCGGCCGGAGGGCGTGAAGTCCTTGCCGTCCAGGGGAATGCCCAGACCCAGCCCGTCCACGCCCAGCTCCAAGGGTCCGGCGTGCACCGTGGCGTCGCACAGGACCCAGATCTTCTCGTCCTGGTAGCTCGCACCCAGGCGGCGCAAATACAGCGGGCCGAAAGAACGGTCGAGGGTGACCCACGCGGCAGCCGGAGCCGCCGGGTCGTCGGGTGCGGCCGGCGCCGCCGCTGCCAGGGCGCGTGGCGCGGCGTCGGTCCGCGGTTTCCCGGGATTCTCGGTGGACTTGGCGCCGGCGAGGCGGAACATCAGGGGGGCGCGCTGCTCCCCTCCCCACTCGTAGTCCAGGGCCACCAGGGCGCGCCCGCGGGTTTCCTCGGGAAACGTGGGGTGGGTGCCGTCCAGGCGGGATATCCGGTCGTTGAGTGCTTTCACCTGCTCGGCGGTGAGGGCCTCGGAGGCGATGACGGCCTTCACACCGGTGATGCCGAGGTCGTGGTCGGGGGAGATGCGGTCGCCGACGAGAGGGAGGCCGGAGAGTCTGGCGGCGAGTCGGGCATCGACGAGCAGGGCGAACAAGAGGCACCTTCCGGGCCGGGAACGGGAAATCGGAGGGGAGTCGAAAGGAGGATTACTTCGCGCTCGGGAAACCCAGCAGGTTTCTCACTTCGGGGCAGGGACGTGCCACATCCGGCCGTTTTCCGCGGTGGTTTCGGCCACCACGTTCTCAACTGTGTTCAAGAATCAACCGAATCATTTGTTCAATAGTTGACTGAACTATCGGCGACCGAACACGCGCAAAACGGGTGGTGATGTGGCAACGCCTCAAATCTATGCATACACATGATCCACAATCCAATTGACGGTGTGTGGTGTGCTTCACATTCATCGATCGGCCCGCTTCAGGAACCGTGCGGTGCTTCGCGACGACCGTCAGTGCGATGCCGCCGGAATTTTCACGACGGGATTCCTGAGCTATCGTCAATACGGCGCGGCCGAAGCGGGGTAGGCCATCCGGGCGTCGACTGGTGACGAGCATCAGAGCCTGCTCCCCGCCGGGCCGAAACCGGACCTTGCGGGGGCGCTGAGGCGGACGTGACGATGGCGGCATGACACAGCCGGGCGAGGACGCGGGCAGCAGACACAGCGGTCACGACGGGCACGGCGGACGAGGTACGGCGCGGCGTACGGTGCTCGGCGCGGCCACGGCCGGGGCGGCGGCCCTCGGACTTCCGTCGGCAGCGGCGATGTCATCGGCGGCCGGACCCGCGGAGCCCGGGTCGGCGCGGCCCGGAGAGCCCGCCCGCCACGGGCTCACCGTTCAGCCCCCTTCGCGCGAACTCCGAGCACTGTTACGGGAGATCGACCCGCGCCGCATCGAGGCGACCGTTCGCAAGCTGGCCTCCTTTGGGACCCGGCACACCCTGTCCGCCCAGGACGATCCCGTACGCGGCGTCGGCGCGGCCCGCGACTGGCTCCTCGCCGAGCTGCGCCGCAGCGCACACGCCTCCGGCGGGCGGATGACCGTGGAGCTCCAGTCGTACATACAGCAGCCCGCGCCCCGCGTCCCGGTGGCGACCAGGATCACCAACGTCGTCGCCACACTGCGGGGTTCGGTCACGCCCGACCGGATCTATGTGGTCTCGGGGCACTACGACTCGCGGAACAGCGACCCCATGAACGCGACCGGCGACGCGCCGGGCGCGGACGACGACGCCTCCGGGGTGGCCGTCGTCCTGGAGCTGGCCCGTGTCTTCGCCACCCGGCGGCCGGCCGCGACCGTGGTGTTCGCGGCGGTGGCGGGGGAGGAGCAGGGGCTGTACGGGGCCGGGCACATGGCCCAGACGTACCGCGGCCGGCAGGCCGACGTGCAGGGCATGTTCACCAACGACATCGTGGGGAGCTCGACCGCCGAGGACGGTACGCGCGACCCGTACACGATCCGGATGTTCGCCGAGGGGGTGCCGACCTCCGAGACGCCGGAGCAGGCCGAGGTGCGACGCGCGGTGGGCGGCGAGAACGACTCCCCCTCGCGCCAGCTGGCCAGGTTCGTCCGGGACACCGCCGAGAACGATGCGACGGGGATGCGGGTGCGGGTGGTGTACCGCCGCGACCGCTACCTGCGCAGTGGCGACCACATCCCGTATCTCCAACAGGGCTATCCGGCGGCACGGTTCACCGAGCCCGCCGAGAACTACGCGCATCAGCACCAGGACGTGCGGGTGGTGGAGGGCAAGCAGTACGGGGACCTGCCCGAGTTCTGTGACTTCCCCTTCATCGCCCGGGTGGCGCGGGTGAACGCGGCCGCCCTCTGGTCGCTCTCCCAGGCCCCCGGCACTCCGCGCGGCGCGAGGATCCGCACCGCCGCCCTCGGCAACTCCACCGAGCTGGTGTGGGAACGCGGCCCGGAGCCGGACATCGCCGGTTACGAGGTGGTGTGGCGGGAGACCACCGAATCGGAATGGACCCACGTCATCCCGGCCGGGAACGTGCTCCGGCACACGGTCAACCTGTCCAAGGACAACGTATTCTTCGGCATCCGCGCGCTCAACCACGCCGGCCTGCACAGCCCGGTGGCCTTCTGCGCACCCCAGCCGTGAGGCTCCTCCGGCCGGCTGTCCGGTGGTGGCGGTAGTGGTGCGCACTTGAGCACCACACCACCAGGCCCTGCACCACGACAGGAATCCGGCCGGGCCGATTCCTCTCTTGTGAAGAACCTGGGTGCGCGGGAACGCTGTTGGCCCACACCGCTGGCATATTCAGCCTTCAGGAGGGAACAGCCATGCCCTTCAGACACACCGCCGTCGGCGCGCTCGTCGCGGGTCTCGCACTCGTGGCCGCCCCTACGGCCCCGGCCTCGGCGGCAGCCCCGGCCGATCCGCCGGGCTGCACCCGTACCGCTCTGCCGAGCGGTGGCGTCCACCTCGTCTGTACGGAGGGGCTCCGTTCCTCCGACGGGCCCCTCGACGGCACCGACAAGGCGGACATCATCGAGGTCAGGGGCGGTGATGCCGAAAGCGGCCACCTGTCCGGCGCGATCCACGGGCTCGGTGGGAACGACGTCATCATCGTCGACAGGATCCTCGCCGGCGGCAGCGGAGCCATCGACGGCGGTGACGGAGACGACGAGATCGCCGTGACCGACAAGGACAGGTTCAGCGTCGAGGGTCCTGTCCACGGGGGCGCGGGCGACGACACCATCACCACCGGCGGTGTGTCGTTCCGGGGGCTCATCGACGGTGGCGCCGGGGACGACAAGATCACCACAGGCGGCGTGCACGCCACCACGATCGACGGCGGGGACGGCAACGACACCCTCCGCCTCGACTCCTTCGTCGTACCCGAGTACGACAGCAAGTCGAGCCGTCTCGACGGCGGGTCCGGTGACGACACCATCACGGTCGGGACTCTCGGCGGGCCGCTGCGGGGTGGCCCCGGAGAGGACAGGATCTCCGTGGACAGGATCAACCGCCCGACGTCCCGTCTGCCCAGAACCGTCGTCATCGACGGCGACGAGGGCGACGACACCATCCGCCTCGGGGCGATGGGTGCCACCGAGACGGAGCGCAGCAGCTACATCCGCGGGGGCGCCGGAGCCGACCTGATCGAGGTGCCGTCCGTCGGGGCGAACAGGTCCGCCACGGTCTCCGGTGGCGACGGCGACGACGTCATCCAGGGGCCGGGTGGCACGGCGGCCGTCGTGGGCCCACAGGGGACGGTCGACGGCGACAACGGCGACAACATCTGCCGCATCGACAAGCGCGACGGCGGCACCGTCGCCAACTGCCGGGCGGTCACCGCGGACGGTGACCGCCCGACCTGACCAAGATGCGCGAGCGCCGGAGATCCGGCCGCTCGGAAATCCGTTTGGCGGACCACCGCGACCACTGCTACGTTTCCGGAGGCCGTGCGAGAGAACGAGGAGGTGGTACCCGTGAACGCAGTATCGACATGGGTGCTCTCCTCCGGGGTCACGGTCGGGCGATAGGTCGTCGTCCGGGAGCGCCGTTCCAGTGCACTCCCGAAAGGCACGATCATGCAATTCACTTCTGAACAGCGTCTCGACGACGGCGTCCTCCAGCGCCGGTTCACCCTCGGCGAGATCCCCGGCATCCTGTGGACGCCCGCCTCCGCGTCTGCATCCGCACCGGTCCCGCTGATCCTTCTCGGGCACCCCCCGCTCGGACTGCACAAGATGTACCCCCGGCTGGTGGCCCGGGCCCGGAGCTCAGCAGCGCGGGGCATCGCCGCGGCCACCATCGAGCTTCCCGGGAGCGGTGACCGGCCCCGTTGGGCCGCCGCCGAGCAGGCACGCGCCGACCTGCGCCGGGCCATGGCGGCCGGCGAGCAGGTCGGCGACGAGATCATCGACGCCCTCGTCCTCCCGCTGGTCGAGAAGTCGGTCCCGGAATGGCAGGCCGCCCTGGACGCCCTGCTCCCGCTGCCCGAGATCGGTGGTCCGGTCGGGTACTCGGGTGGAGTGATCTCCATCGGCATCCGGTTGGCGGTGGTCGAGCCGCGCATCGTGGCCGCCGGCTTCTTCGCCGGGAGCCTTGTGCCCGCCGCCATGTTCGAGGAGGCCCGGCGGGTCACTGTTCCGCTGCATGTCCTGCTGCAGTGGGACGATGAAGGGAACGACCGGCAGGCCGCGCTGGACCTGTTCGACGCCTTCGGCTCCAAGGAGAAGACGCTGCACGCCAATATGGGCGGGCACGCGGGCGTCCCGCAGTTCGCAGCGGAGGACGCCGCCGGGTTCTTCGCCCGGCACCTCAAGTGAGGCGAGGCCGTCAGGCCGCCGGCAGACGGTGGGCCGGGGCCGGCCAAGGCAGGCCCCGGCGCCCTTCCGCTGTTCGTGCCGCGGGCCCTTGCCAACTCGGCAGGGGCCCGCGCTGCCCGGCCACTACCCCCTTACTCGTCATCAAGTCGGCGCTTGCGCAACGATTTCGGCTGAGCAGAACCATCCGCACGCCCCCGCGCGTCGTCTGGCGGGAGAGTGGTGGTCCGAGCCCGGGGGAGCGAGACAGTGAGCACGGAGATCTACTTCGCCAGCAACTACCGTGATCTGTGCGAGCAGTACGGAACCGCGGCCGGTTTCCAGTTCGAGTTCTCCTGCTGGCGCTGCCACGACACGTGGCGTTCGCCCTTCGAGCCGTACCAGAGCGGACGGCTGGCGAGCTGGCTCGGCCGGGCCATCGGCATGGCATCGGGCTTGCTCGGCCGGGTCGGCAGCGGGGTGTCCACCGCTGCCGACGGGCTGGCCGGCTCGGGGTGGGGCAGCGCGCGCGACGCCTCCTTCCGACGGGCCATCGGCGAGGCCACGTCCCACTTCAACCGCTGTGGGCGCTGCAGCGTGTACGTGTGCCGCCGCTGCTGGAACACGGAACAGGGCCTCTGCCTCAACTGTGCCCCCGACACCGCGGGCGAGATGATGGCGGCGCAGCAGCGCGGCCTCAACGACGTGGTGGCGCAGCACGCGTACGACCAGGGCCAGATGCGGGGCCGGAACGTGGACGCGCACACTCCCCGGCAGCTGGTCTGTCCACAGTGCCGTACGGAGACACGGGGCGGACGCTTCTGCCCGGGTTGCGGATTCCTGCTGGCCCAGCAGACCCCGTGCAAGGGGTGCCAGGCCCCGCTGCCGGAGGGTTCGGCGTTCTGCCCGGGCTGCGGGCAACGCCGCTGAGACCGTGGGCGTCGCGCCGGAGCCGCGACGCGTACTTCAATGGGAGCTGTCCTCGACGCGTCACCTTTTCATCGCGCGGAGCGTCGTCGACCGTAGGGTGTGTGCGGTGTCGATGGCAGCCGTACGCGCCCGGTGAGCGGCCTCCTGCAACGGGCTGAGTGCGCGCCGGCCAGGGCCGCGGCTGAGCAGGTCCTCGTACAGGTCGAGGTGTTGCCCGGCAATGTGGTCCGGGGCGAAGCGGGCCGAATTGTGCCGAGCCGCCTCTCCCATGCGTCGGCGCAGAGTGTCATCACGGATGAGGTCGCACAGCGCGGCAGCGAGGCCTTCGGTGTCGCCGGGGCGGACGAGGCGTCCGTCGACGCCGTGGGTGATGATCTCGCGCGGCCCGTTGGGGCAGTCGGTCGCGACGACGGGAAGCCCGCAGCGCATGGCCTCGACAATGGTCATGCCGAAAGACTCCCGGTCGGAGGCGGAGACGGCTATGGACGCCTTCGCCAACTCGGACTCCAGCGCGCCGACATGGTCGTTGAGGAAGACGCGGCCGTTCAACCCGAGGCTGTCGACGAGAGCGGCCAGGTTGCGCTTCTCGTTGCCGGTGGTGTCACCTCTGCCGAAGATCCGTAGCTGCCAGTCCGGGTGGGAGGCGACCACGTCGGCGAATGCCTTGATGAGGAGGTCGTAGCGTTTCACCGGGATGAGCCGTCCCGCGGCTACGACGACCTTGCCGGTGTGCTCAGCCGACCTGGCGGTCATCGCGGGGACGCTGTTCGCGATCGACTGAACCCGCACGTCGGGCAAGCCGAGTTGCCGGTAGGCGTGCGCGTCGGCTTCGGTCACCGTGGTGAGCGCGTCCAGCAAGGGGTAGCGGTGGCGTATCTCGTGGCGCATGCGCAAACCGTGGCCGGCGAGGGTGAGGTGTTCTTGCCCCACTCTGATGGCAGCGGGGTGAGCCTGCCGGGCGATGTGCACGTTCAGTCCCGGTCTGGTGCCGACGACCACGTCTGCCTCCAGGCGGGACAGACAGCGGCCGATGCGTTCATCCGTGAGGAGGCTGTACTGCCTGTGACGGCCGTCCGCGCGGGGAAAGATGCGGGCGGGCCGGGCGTGGCGGGGATCGTCACCGTCGTAGTGCGCGGAATGGCGGCGCAGGTCCACCAGCGGTGTCAACCGCACTCCGGGGGGCGCACCCATGGCCGGCGTATCGCGGTAGCGGAGGGCCGAGATGATTTCGACGTCGTGGTGGGCGGCCAGTGCGGTGGCGAGGTTGAACGTCGATCTGATCGTGCCCCCGATGGTGTAGGCGTTGTGGAGCAGGAAGGAAATACGCATGTGTTGGCACGCCTCCGGCTGGCTGGTGGGACGGGTCAGGGGTGGTAGACGGAGCCGGGATGCGGACTGGCTGGGGCCAGGAGTTGGGGGACGGTGACGAAGGTGTACCCCCGGGCACGCAGCTCGTCGATGATCCTGGGGACGGCGGGAACGGTGCCGTCGTAGATGTCGTGGAGCAGGATGATGCCGTCGCGGGACGCCTGGCTGAGGATGCGGTCGCCGATCAGGCGGGTGTCGGTGGTGGCGTAGTCGCTCGCGGTGGCGCTCCACAGGACTTGGGACAGACCCAGTGAGCGGGTGACCGATCCCACCGTCTCGTTCGTGCCGCCCTGCGGCGGTCGCATGAGTGTGGGGGCCTTGCCGGTGATCTTTTCGATCGCGTCCTGGGTGCGGTCGAGCTCGTCGTGTATCCGGTCCGGGGCGAGATCGTCGAGGCGCTGGTGGGTCCAGGTGTGGTTGCCGATCTCGTGCCCTTCGGCTGCTTCCCGGCGTACCAGGTCAGGGTGGGCAAGGACGTGTTTCTTGCCCAGGAGGAAGAAGGTCGCCTGTACTTTCTTCGCTTTGAGGATGTCCAGGAGCTCGGCGGTGTGGGGCCCGGGGCCGGCGTCGAAGGTCAGCGCGATGCACTTCGCCTCCCGGCAGTCCACCGGCGCCCCGGCTGCGCTGCCCTCAGTGGCGGGTGCACTCCCGCCCGCCTGCGCGCGAGCCTGAGCCGGCGTGACGCGTTGTGGCCCGCATCCGGTCAGAAGGACTGCCCCGGCGACGAGGCAGAGTGCCGCGGTCACTGCTGTAAGCCGCCGGGCAGGACTGCGGTGGCTCGGACGGACGGCAGGGCTCGGCATGAGGGCAGCTTTCTGAGTGATCAGGGTGCGGAGGAGGGCCGGCCCGGAACGGGCCCATCGAGCTCTTGTCGACTGTGAGCAGGCGGGCACCCCATCCGGTGCGGCAGGGGCACAGCATGCACGAACCAACCCAAAGATGATCTAAAGAACCTGAAGGTCATCTTTGGGGAAAAGGGCATGCGGCATGAAAGGCTCAACCCCGTGAAAGGCATCCTGGTCGTCGAGGACGATCCTCAGCTCGGACCCGCCCTGCATCGCGGGTTGACAGCAGAGGGCTACCACGTCGAACTCGTCCGCGACGGCACCACCGGACTGGAGCGGGCCCTGACCGGTGACCACGCGGTCATCGTGCTGGACATCATGCTCCCCGGCCTGAACGGCTACCGGATCTGCTCCGCTCTGCGCGCCGCGGGCCTCGATACGCCCGTACTGATGCTCACCGCGAAGGACGGCGAGTACGACGAGGCGGAGGGCCTGGACACCGGCGCCGACGACTACCTCGTCAAGCCGTTCTCCTCGGTGGTCCTGCTCGCACGGCTGCGGGCCCTGCTGCGCCGAGGCGCCACCGGCGCGACCGGCCGATCCGTGCTGCGCGCCGGCGACCTGTGGGCGGATCCGACCTCCCGCCGCGCGGGCCGGGGCGCCGTCGAGTTCGCCCTGACACCGAAAGAGTTCGCGATCCTCACCTGCCTGCTGCACGCACAGGACCGGCCGGTGTCGAAAGAGGCAATCCTCGACGAAGTCTGGGACCCGGCCTACACCGGAGGCACCGCCATCGTGGAGGTCTACATCTCCGCACTGCGCAAGAAGATCGACGCCCCCTTCGCCACCCACAGCATCGAAACCGTCCGCGGATACGGTTACCGCCTCACGTCCGGCGAACAGCCTTGACGACCGCCAAGCAGCCTCCCTCGCGCCACACACCAGCACTGCTCCAGCGCCTGCCCGGACAAGTGCGCATCGCGCTCGTGGCGGGGATCGCCGCCCTCGCGCTGTTCGGCACCGGGGCGTGGTGGCTGTTCCAGCACGTTCGCACGGACGCCTACCGGACGACAGAAAACCGGGCATTCGAGCTGTCCATCCAACTCGCCACTCAAGCGGCCGCCGGCAAAGAAATCCTCAACGACCCCCTGCGCGGCTGGCCCCTCATCGAGGTGAACCGGACAGGCCGCACCATCGCCACAGCCGATGGCACCCAAGACCTCACCGACCTGACGGCGCTGCTCCCGCCACCCCCCGTGCCGCCTCCTCGCCGGGCAACCGGCAGCCCGCAGTGGGGCACGGTCCATGTCGGCGCGGTCGACGAACGCGACCACGACCGCTTCCACCGTCCCGACGGAACGCTGAAGCCGCCCCCCAGCGGCGACACCTCTCCCGAGCAGAAGGCACTCATCGCCCACCGGCAGGCCCACACGCTCGCACACCGCACCATGACCGTCTTCGCCACCGCCGTGCACACTCCCGCGAACGCGTGCAGCCTGCCAACCGAAGCCGACGGATCATGCCGTTCCACCCTCTACGTCTTCGCACCCCCTGACAATGCCGAGCCGGCCACCGCTCCACTGCGCACCCCGCTCATGACAGGTGTCCCCCTGGCCGCGCTCCTGGTCGCAGCCCTCGCCTGGGCCGCCGCACGCCGCTCCCTGCGTCCGGTCGAGGCCATCCGGCGGGAGGTCGCCGAGATCACCGACGCCAGCCTCGACCGCCGGGTCCCCGTCCCCGACGCCCGCGACCCCGTCCGCCGCCTGGCACTGACCACCAACACCACTCTGGGCCGGCTGGAGACCGCGGTGGAACGCCAAAGCCGCTTCGTCGCGGACGCCTCGCACGAACTGCGCTCCCCTGTCGCCGCGCTGCGCTACGAACTCGAAACCGCTCTCGCCCACCCCGACACCGTCGACGCGCACCAGACACTCCACAACGCCCTCGCCGCCACGCGACGCATCCACACCCTCACCGAGGACCTGCTCCTGCTGGCCCGCCCCGACCGCCCCGCCGCCCACTCCCTGATCGACCTGGCCGGCCTCGTCGCGGAACTCGTCCACGAGTACCGGGACCGCGGTGACCCCGTCTCCCTGCGCAGCAGCCCTGACCAGGTGCCCGTCCGCGGCGACGGCGTACAGCTCCACCGACTGCTGCGCAACCTTCTCGACAACGCCGTACGGCACGCGCACACCGCCGTCGTCCTGGACATCGTCTCCGACGGTCCGGCGCACACAGTCACCATCCACAATGACGGCACACCCCTGGCCCCGGACGAGTACGAGCACATCTTCGAGCGGTTCACCCGTCTCGACGAGGCCCGCACCCGCGACACCGGCGGCAGTGGCCTGGGGCTCGCCATCGCCCGCGACATCGCCGAACGCCACCACGGCACCCTCACCGCCGGCTCCGAGCACCCCCGTCCCGGCACCACCTTCACCCTGACCCTCCCCGGCCCACCGGACACGACTCCATGAGCGCGTTGCCGTAGGTGCCGCCGACCGAGCCGACCGAGACCTCCGCATCGCGTGCGTCATGAGTCGGCAGAGCACGGGGTTCAACCGGACCGGGACAGAGGCTGAGGCGTGCCGGTTGACCGAAGTGACGTCGGAGCGGCACCGATCGGTACTACCATCAGACGTCGCGTGGCGGAAAACTGGTGGCTTCGGGTCGGGGGATACCAGCGATGAGACGACTGATTCGAGCTCTGCCCCTGCTGGGCGTCATCGCCGTACTCGCACTGCCCACCGTGCACGCGCGGGCCCAAGATGCCGGTGCGGCCAGGGTGGTGGCCGAGCGGCGCATCACCGCACGGCAACTGGATCTGACAGTCTCTTCCCCCGCGCTCGGCCGCACCGTCAGGGTCCGGCTGCTCACCCCCGAGGGGTGGAGGCCCCGGCCGAACCGGAGCTGGCCCACGCTGTGGCTGCTGCACGGATGCTGCGACGACTACACCACCTGGACCGCGAACACCGACATGGCGAGCATCCCGGAGCTGCGCCGGTTGCTGGTGGTGATGCCGGAGGCGGGCACGACCGGCTTCTACAGCGACTGGTGGAACCACGGAAGCGGCGGCGCGCCGCGCTGGGAGACCTTCCACCTCACCGAGCTGCGGCACCTTCTGGAGCGCTCCTACGGCGCCGGATCCGACCGGGCGGTCGCCGGCCTGTCGATGGGCGGTTTCGGAGCGTTGTCCTATGCCGCCAGGCACCCGGGCATGTTCCGCGGTGCCGCTTCCTACAGCGGGGTGGCCGATCCGCTCTACCAGCACGGCGGCCCGGTCAACGTGCTGGAGATCGTGCGCGGCCAGGGCGCCGACCCGTACGCGTTGTGGGGCGATCCGGTGGCCGACCGGAGGATCTGGGCACAGCACGATCCGTACGTGCTGGCCGGGGCGCTGCGGCGGCTGCCGGTCTTCCTGTCCTGCGGGGACGGCACCGCGGGCCCGTTCGATCCGCCAGGCGCGACCAGCGCGTACGAGACCCTCTTCCTGGCCGAGAGCCGCCATGTGGCCGATCGTCTGCGAGCGCTCGGCGACCATCGTCTGGTCACCGATTTCTACGGGCACGGCACGCACAGCTGGCCTTACTGGCAACGTGAACTGCACCGCTCGCTGCCGCTGTTGCTCGGGTCGATGGGCGTACGGAGCTGATGAACGAGCCGACGAATGGTCGGATGATGGGCGGGGTCGCAGACGGGGAGAGGCGCTGTTGATGGTCAGTAAGCGGTACGGGGGTTTCCTGAGGCAAAAGCGCGGGTGGTACCCGGAGTCGCGGCTGTGGGCGGCGGCGCGGATGGCCCAGGTGGATCTGACGGGGCTGCGGGATTACACGGCGACCTTCCTGCGCGGCAGGATCGGCAGCCGCGAGGACCGTTACAGGGCCCGATTGATTCGGCGATACGTCGGCCATGGCGGACGTTATCTGAACCTGCGCGGCGGAGTGCTGGGCTGGCCGCGACCCCGGCAGCGGCTCATCCAGTACCGGCTGCGCCGGTCCGCGCGCAGGGCCACCACGAGAGACCTGACAACGCTCCTGGACACGGGCGGCTGGCGTGAGCACTTGGCCGTCACGTGGCTCATCGCGGCCGGCCGTCGCGCCGACCTCCGCGACCGGATCGCCCAGGACCTGCTGGGCGACGCCCCCTGCGGATATGGCTGGGACTACTGCACCGCCTTGGCCCGACTCGGCACGGACCAGGATGCGGGCCTGTTGCGCCGTTACCTGGACCAGGCCCTGCTTGTGCCACGTCCCGCGGACGAGAGCGACGACCCGCAGTGCCAGCGCCAGGCCATGGGGACGCTTCTGTACCTCGACGAGGTGCTCGGCACCGGCTATGCGCGGCCGTTGCTCGCTCTGGGCGGCCTGTGGGAGCAGTGGTCCGGTGAGGAGGGCACGAACTCCTTGGGAGCGGTGCGGGAGAACGTTGCGCAGTTGGTGGCTTTCGCTGCCGGAAAGGATCCCCTGGCGGGTGTGCGGGCGCGATGAGTACCTTCGCGACTCGACGGTTAACGCTGGATCGGTGACCAGCGGTATTCCCTGGCCATCGGCAGCCTCACGGAACGTCCCGCACAGATACCCCCGGGCGGTCGCTCGGGTACGGCCACCCCGTCGCGTCAGGGCTTGGTGAACGTGGGTGCCGCGCGGTTCTCGCCCGGCTCGCCGGAACGTATGGAGGTGGCCGCCTCGGCGGGAGGTCGTTCGCCGCACAGGACCTGGCGGGCGTGGTCGGCGTCGAAGGCTCCCTCCCACCGGGCGACGACGAGGGTGGCGACGCTGTTGCCCACCAGGTTGGTCAGGGCCCGGCACTCGGACAGGAACTTGTCGATCCCGAAGATCAGCATGATGCCGGCGGCGGGCACGGTTCCCACGCTGGTGAGGGTGGCGGCCAGTGCGATGAAGCCGGCGCCGGTCACGCCTCCGGAGCCCTTCGAAGTGAGGATCATGACGGCGAGGAGGCCGCACTGCCGGCCGAGGTCCAGCGGGGTGTCGGTCGCCTGGGCGATGTAAAGGGCCGCCAGGGAGAGGTAGATGGAGCTTCCGTCGAGGTTGAAGGAGTATCCGGTGGGCACGGTCAGGCCGACGATGTCGCGGCGGATGCCGAGCCCCCGGAGCTTGGCCATGAGGCCGGGCAGGGCGCTCTCGGAGGATGATGTGCCCACCACGAGCAGGAACTCCTCGCGCAGATAGCGCAGCAGGCGGAAGACGTTGATCCGGAGCAGCGCGGTCACACCGCCGAGGACGACGATGACGAAGAACGCCGAGGTGCCGTAGCAGAGCGCCAGGAGCCGGCCGAGGCCGGTGAGGGTGGAGACCCCGTACGCGCCGACGGTGTATGCCATGGCACCGAACGCTCCCACGGGGGCGGCCAGCATGACGTAGTGCAGGATCTTGAAGATCACCGTGCTGAGGCGGTTGGCGCCGTCCAGGAGAGGTTCGCCGACGGGGCCCACGGCCTTGAGGGCGACGCCGAACAGCACCGAGAAGAAGATGACCTGGAGGATGTTGCCGTCGGCGAAGGCTCCGACCGGGCTGGAGGGCACCAGGTCGGTGAGGAAGTGCCAGTGGCTCTGCCCCTCCGCCGCCTTCACATACCGTGCGGCAGCGCCTCCGAGCCGCAGATCGCCGGGGTGGGCGTGGACCCCGGCGCCGGGGCGGAAGGCGTTGGCGGCGACCAGGCCCACGACCAGAGCGGCCAGGGTGCCGGCCTGGAAGCAGACCAGCGACTTGAGGCCGACCCGCCCGACCCGGCCGAGGCTGTCGGCGTTGCCGATGCCGGTCACGACGGTCAGGAAGACGATCGGGGTGATGAGCATCTTCACGGCGGCGACGAAGGTGGTGCCGACCGGCTCCATGGCAGCGCCCGCCGAGGGCCACAGCCAGCCGGTGAGGGCGCCGGTGACGATGGCGGCCAGGACTCGGACGTAGAGCTGTCGGTACCAGGGCCTGGAATGCGCCAACGGCTGTGCGGGAGCGGAGGGAGAGGGGACTGCCACGGCGTTCCTCCTCGACGATGAACAGGCACAGGGCGGGGTGCCAGGTGATCCCCGGCAGTTGGAAGGGGGCGCGGCACTCCGTCCCGTTCGGCTCCCGCCAGACGGCACTCCGTTCAGCCCCGCTCCCGCTGGTTCACAGGAGCGTGAGGAGTTTTTCCGTGAACTGGCCCGTGGTCGCCGACCCGCCGAGGTCCGGGGTCCGGACATCGGACTTGGCCAGCACCGACGCGATGGCGTCGGTGACTTCCTTCGCCGCCTCAAGGTGGCCGAGGTGGTCGAGCATCATGGCGGCGGACCAGATCGCCCCGAGCGGATTGGCGATACCGCGGCCGGCGATGTCCGGGGCCGAACCGTGGACCGGCTCGAACATCGAGGGGTACTGCCGCTCGGGGTTGAGGTTGGCGGCCGGTGCAATGCCGATGGAACCGGCTACGGCGGCGGCCAGGTCGCTGAGGATGTCACCGAAGAGATTGGAGCCCACCACCACGTCGAAGCGGGCCGGATCCAGCACGAACTTGGCCGCCAGCGCGTCGATGTGCTCCTGCTCCCAGGCCACGCCGGGGTGCGCCGCGGCACGCTCGGCGACCAGCTCGTCCCAGAACGGCATGGTGTGCACGATGCCGTTGGACTTGGTGGCCGAGGTGACCCGCCCGCCGCGGGCGGCGGCCAGCCCGAAGGCGTAGTCCAGTACCCGTACGACACCGGCGCGGGTGAACACCGACTCCTGTACGGCCGCTTCCTCCGGGAGACCGCGGTTGAGCCGGCCTCCTGCCTCGCTGTACTCGCCCTCGACGTTCTCGCGCACCACGACGAGGTCGACCTCACCGGACACGGCTCCGCGCACGGGGCTCTCGACGCCGTCGAAGACGCGGATCGGCCGCAGGTTCACATACTGATGGAAGCCGCGCCGGATCGGGATCAGCAGTCCCCACAGCGACACATGGTCGGGGACCCCGGGGTGGCCGACGGCGCCGAGCAGGATGGCGTCCTTGTCGCGCAGCTGGTCAAGGCCGTCCGCGGGCATCATCGCCCCCTCGCGCCGATACCGTTCGCAGGACCAGTCGTCATAGGAGCTGTAGCGGAAGGTGATGCCGTGGCGGCGCCCCACGGTGTCCAGGACATGCCGCGCCGGGGGCAGCACCTCGGCTCCGATGCCGTCACCGGGAATCAGGGCGATGCGGTGATTCGTCATGCGCCGATTCCAGCAACCGGCCCGCCACGCCGTCCAAGACGTGGTGCCGATCTCCGTGATAAGGACCGCTTATCAGGTGGGTCACCGGTGCGGTGAGGTCCGCAGGAACGCGCTCGCCGCCGGGGAGAGTTCCGCCTTGCGGCTGATCAGGCCGACCCTGAGCGCACGCCTCGGCTCGAGGTCGAGCACCCGGGCGCCGGCCCGCTCGGCCAAGGCTCTCCAGGACTCCGTCACCACCGCCAGCCCCACACCGGCCAGCACCAGCGGCAGAATGGCGACCCGGTGCTCGGTCTCGGCCGCGATCGACAACGCGATGCCGCCCTCCCGAAGATCCTCCACATACGACCGCATACCGGTGCCCCGTTGCCCGACGATGAGACGGCATCCCGACAACTCCTCGCGGCTCAGCGACCGCTGCTCGGCGAACGGCCCGTCGGGCGGGGTCAGCAAGACGAAACGCTGCTCCTCCACCAGGTGCGCGGTCACGTCCTTGTCGGGCAGGGGCCCCGGGACGGCGAGCAGCCCCAGCTCGGCCACCCCGGTTCTGACCATGCCGACGACCTCCTGCGGTGTGAAGGCAGCCTTGATCACGACGGTCACCCCGGGCCAGCGGTCGCTGAAGGCGCGGACCATGGTGGTCAGGGGCTCCACCGCCTGGGACGGCATGACGGCCATGTCCAGCCGGCCTTCCTTGAGCTCGTGCACCGCCGCCACGCGGGCACGCGCCGTCCGCAGACTGCGGACCGCCGCTCTGGCCGGCTCGATGAGCGCCCGGCCCGCCTCGGTGAGGACGGCACGACGGCCTGTGCGGTGGAACAGCGCACCACCCAGGTCGCGTTCCAGGGACCGGACGGCCTGGGAAAGGGCGGGCTGTGACACGTAAAGGACCGAGGCGGCCCGGTGGAAACCACCTTCGTCGACGATGGCCAGGAAATACTCGAGCTGCCGGATGTCCATGGCGCGATCCTCTCCCGCCCCGGCGCCTGCATGGCAGGCAATCAGATCGTGACGGTGCCGGTACGTATGCGGCGGGCGATCTCGATGGAGTCGCGCACCCGCTGCCGCTGGTCACGGCGGGGCATCGGGCCGATGAACGGGTCCGGGTCCCGCGGGTCGCCGACCTTGAGCGACGGGCTGTCCGAAGCCCGTGAGGGCAGCGGCTGCGCCTGGCGGGCTCTGCCACCGTGCTTCGGGATCTCGAAGCCGACCGCCCACCGGCAGCGTCTGCGGCAGGCACCGCTGTCACCCCGCGGAGGGGACCGTCGTCTTCCTACGGGCGCGGTACGCCGCCGCCTTGATCTTGTTGCCGCAGGACTCCATGCCGCACCACTGGCGCCGGCTGCCGCGCGAGCGGTCGATGTAGACGCGGGTGCACTCGGGGTTGCCGCACTCCTTGAGCAGGGGTATGTCCGGGCCGCTCAACAGCTCCACCGCGTGCCGGGCGACGGTGGACAGCGCCTCCCGCTGCGTCGCCGCCGTCCACCGGCCGGAGTGGGTCAGCTGCGGTGCCGCGGGAGCTCTGCGGGCCGCTTCGTTGAGCACGGCCAGTGCCTCGTCGTCGAAGTCCGTGCCGAGGCGCCGGGCCGTGATCAGCTCGTAGACGGCCTCCCGTACGGTCGTCGCCCGCACGACGTCGGCCTGCCGGGCGGGGGAGACGGCATCGACCATGCCGGACTCCACGAACCACGCGTCCAGGCGGTCCGGTGTCGCGAACATCTCGAATCGCACCGTGCGGCGCGCCCGGAGCGTGGCCGCGAAGTCCAGCGCCGGGCTGCCGCACACAAAGACATGATCCGTGTTCACGTCACCATCGTGACGGGTGACCATGGGGCTCGCAAGAATGATCAGCCGATACCGCGGGCCTCCCTCCACGGCGTTCAGCGCCAACTGGCTCGCGCCGACCAGGTCGAGGGGAGGGGCTGCGGGAGGTACCCGATCGTGCCCTGCACGGCCAACGAACCTGCCATGGGCCGCAGTGCACCGGCGATCAGCTTGGCCCCCTCCGCCAAGATGGCGCCCTCGACCGCTCTTTTCCCGCTGTCAGTCCTCTTCCCATTCGGAGTCGGAGTACGGCATTCCGTGAACGGCGTTGGCCCCCTGCTCATCGAGGCGCAGTTCGAGGTAACCGTGGCGGTTGCGCTCGAAACGGCCGCCCGCCTCCCGCGCCCGGGCGAAGACCTCGTCCCGGGCCGCTTCGTTCTCTTCCAGCCAGTCCGGCATGATCCAGCGGTTGAACAGCTGGCCGTGCGATCCCGAGGCGACGACCTCGTACCCGTACTGGGCGGCGATGTGCCGGTTGGTGGCCTCGTACGCCCACTGGCAGGCCGCGCACGCCAGCTTGGCACCGCCCATTTCTCTCCTCTCTACAGAAGCGGCGGGCATCCGGGAAGGGTACGGACGGGCAGACGCGGGTGCACACGCACTGCCCGACGGCACGGCAGCGGAAGTCGAGTGCTGGCGGCGGCCACCCACCGTGCTGACAGAGCCTCACCGGCGGACTTTCCGGCAGAGACCATCAGACCGATCTCTGCCCATGGCCCGGAGCGGCTGGGTAGCATCTGGCCATGGCTCAGAAGATTGTGACCCTTTACTTGGACGACCTCACCGGTGCGGAATCGGACGAGGTCAGCACGCACAGGTTTTCCCTGAACGGTGTCAACTACGAGATCGATCTGACTCCGGAGAACTACGACAAGCTGGACGCGGCGCTCCGGCCTTTCATCGAGAAGGGCCGGAAGCTGGGCCGGACGAAGGAGACGGGTCGGGCACGCAAGAGCGCGGCCGACGGCCCCAGTGCGGAAGAGGTTCGTGCGTGGGCCCGCGAGAACGGCTATGAGGTGAACGACCGCGGTCGCGTCCCCAAGGAAATCCGGGACGCGTTCGACGTCACCCGCTGACCTGCGAACGGCCGCCCCGATGTCGGCAGGCTCCGGGCCGTGACGGTGCGGAGCAGGTCGAGCCCATTGGGCCCCAGCATTGCTATAGCCGCGGGAGTCGGTCCGTCTCTGTCGGAGCGCGCCGCTCATCGAGCCAGAAGAGGTAGGTCCGCAGGTGTGCGGCCAGCTCGCCGTCGAGATACGCGGCGTACGCGCACGCGGCGGCGGCCGTGCCCTGCCCGGACTTCTCGTCATCGGCCTCCCATGTGCCACGCCAGTTCGCCAGGTATTCCCGGACCCGGCCTCTGTCGCGCCACCACTCCCGGACGGCCGTCGGCGTCCAGTGATCGTCGCCGTCACAGCCGTAGCCGGAAAAGGGATCCGCCTCGGCGGCTTCGACCAGGTGCTGGAGCTCTTCCCGCGTCCGAGGCTGGCGAAAGACGTACTCGGTGAAATGCTCGGCCTCGTAAAGCACCAGCTCCGGCGCGTGGAGCCGACCGGTACCACAATTGTCCGTCGCGGCCCCGTAGAACGGGCCGGGTACGTTGAGCCATTTCCATTCGCCCCACCGCCCCTGGAAGAGCTCGCGCGCATCGTCGAGCAGGGGCACGGGATCGAAATAGAGCGTCACAGCAGAAGGGTAGTCAGGGTCCGGACCGACTCGTCGGCTTGGGTGGGTGTGACAGGGCCACCTTCTCCACCGTGCCCCGCCGTACGTTGGTCGGCATGCACACGAAACGGCTGAGTGAATTCCTACGGGCCCGGCGCGCGTTGGTACGCCCGGAGGACCACGGGATGCCCGCCGGGGTCCGCCGTACTCCCGGCCTGCGACGCGAGGACGTCGCGGTCCTCGCCGGGGTGAGCACCGACTACTACGTGCGGCTGGAGCAGGGGCGCGAACGCAATCCCTCGCCCCAGGTCCTGCGCGCCCTGGCGGCCGCCCTGCTGCTGAAGGACGAGGAGGCCGCCTACCTGCGCGCGCTGGTCGATCCGCCACAGCCCGGGCAGCTCCGGCCCGCCCGGGAGTACGCCGGCCCGCAGCTGGTGTCCTTGCTGGACGCCTGGGCGGACACACCGGCGCTGGTCTACGGCCGGTACATCGACCTGTTGGCAGTCAACTCCCTGGGCGAGGCACTGCTGTCCTGGCTCGGTGGCGAGAGCAGTCTGATCACGGCGATGTTCGTCAACCCGGCCGCCCGGGACTTCTACCGTGACTGGGACGCCGTCGCGCAGGGCTGCGTGGCCGCGCTGCGGGCCGCCAATCCCGACCCGGACGATCAGCGGCTGCGGGAGCTGGTGGGCGAACTGTCGGTGCGCAGCCCCGACTTCGCACGCATGTGGGCGCGCCACGAGGTACGGGCCAAGACGGCCTCGGCCAAGCGCTTCCGCCACCCGCTGGTCGGCGACCTCACCCTGAGCTTCGAGACCTTTTCCGTCAACAGTGCCCCCGGCCAGCACCTTGTCGTGTACCGAGCCGAACCCGGCAGCGCCGCCGAACGGTCGCTGGCCCTGCTCGGCGGCCTTGCCCTCGCCGGTCTCCAAGACGCTCAAGCCGACCCCCAAGACACTCAAGACGAAGGACACCTACCGCATGACTTCATCTGAATCTGACGTGCCCGTCTGGTTCATCACCGGCTGCTCCTCCGGGCTGGGCCGGGCCCTGGCCCACGCCGTACTGGAGCGTGGCTGGCGGGCGGTGGTCACCGCCCGGGATCCCCGCAAGGTCGCCGACATGATCGCCGGGCACGGGGAACGCGCTCTCGCGCCGGCGCTGGACGTCACCGACCCCGAGCAGATCGCGAAGGCAGTCGACCAGGCGCGAGCCGCCTTCGGGCGGATCGACGTACTGGTCAACAATGCCGGCTACGGCTACCTCGCCGCCGTCGAGGAGGGCGAGGACGACGCGGTCCGCGCCCTGTTCGACACCAATGTCTTCGGCCTGGCCGCCACCACCAGGGCCGTCCTGCCGGGCATGCGTGCCCGTCGCGCCGGCCACATCGTGAACATCTCCTCGCTCGGCGGCCTGGTCGGCTTCGGGGCCACCGGCTACTACCACGCCACCAAGTTCGCCGTGGAAGGTCTTTCCGAGTCACTCGCCGCCGAGGTCGCTCCGCTGGGCATCAAGGTGACCATCGTCGAACCCGCCGCGTTCCGCACCGACTGGTCCGGGCCTTCCATGCGCCAGTCCGCCACCACCATCGACGACTACGCCCCCACCGCGGGCGCACGGCGCGCCGGCACCCTGGCCACCTATGGTCACCAGCCCGGGGATCCGGCCCGCGCCGCCCAGGCCGTCATCGCCGCCGTCACGGCCGAAGAACCCCCGTTGCGCCTGCTGCTGGGGAAGGCCGCCTACGACATCGCCACCGCCAAGCTCGACTCCCTCAAAGTCGGCTTCGACTGCTGGCAGGGGGTCACTCTCGGCGCCGACTTCCCCCTGGAACAGGCCGCGAGTTGACGGCGTGCGCCACCGATCGCCGGGGCCCGCTCTCACCTGACCCACGCGGGACTGACCACCACGCACCGCGACGGCTACTACGTCCTCTACTCCCTCGACCCGACCCGCCTCCACCGGACAGCAGCGGCGCTCACCCCACCTCGCCGCGCTTCATGATGGACGCACCGGCCCGGCCGGTTGAGCATCTCAGGCACCACGGGTCCGCTCGGTCCTCCAGGGCCGCGCAGATCACAGCACGAGATCCAACGCCACACATGTGAGGAGACTCCGCACGCCTGGGTCGCCGCCGTCCCGCTCCGGGTCCCTCTGGGTGGCTGCCTTCTCCTCGACCATGTCCTCGTAGGCGATCCGCTCGGGCAGTGCGCCGAATCGCGCGTGGCGCACCGCCGAGTCGCTGTCCTGTATACGGTGGTCCCGCATCGTCAGCCTCCCGTTCCCTCAGTTCCCCCGGCGCTCGGTCCGACTCGCCATCAGTATGGATACGTGCCCGCAACGCAGTTGACGGCCCATCAGAGTCGGGCGGCGTCGATGACGGCCTGAGCGAACGCCTCGGGTGCCTCCTGCGGCAGGTTGTGGCCGATGCCCTTCAGGACCCGGTGGTCGTAGGGGCCCGAGAACCGGTCCCGGTACGCCGAACCGTTGCCCGGCACCGTGAACGGGTCGAGCTCGGCGTCGAGCGTCACCGTCGGCGCGGTGATGACCGGCCGGGTGGCGAGCCGCTTCTCGTACGTCTCATAGCGCTGTTCGCCTTCGGCGAGGCTCAGCCGCCAGCGGTAGTTGTGGATGACAACGGCGGCGTAGTCCGGGTTCTCGAAGGCGGCGGCCGTGCGCTCGAAGGTGGCGTCGTCGAAGTCCCACGTCGGGGACACGGTGTCCCAGACCAGCCGGGTCAGGTCGTGCCGCTTGGCCCGGTCCTCCATGGCGATCCGGCCCCGATCCGTGGCGAAGTAGAACTGGTACCACCAGGCGTGCTCGGTCGCCGGCGGCAGCGGCTGGAGGTTCGCCTCGAGATTGATGACGAGGTAACCGCCCACTGACACCAGGGCCTTGCAGCGCTCGGGCCACAGCGCCGCGATGACGTCGGCGGTCCGCGCTCCCCAGTCGAATCCGGCGAGCACCGCGTTCTCCAGCCCCAGCGCGTCCATCAGGGCGATGATGTCGAGGGCGAGGGCCGACTGCTGTCCGTTTCTGAAGGTCCGTGGCGAGACGAAGCGCGTCGTGCCGTGGCCGCGCAGATACGGAACGATCACTCTGTGGCCCTCCGCCGCCAGCAGGGGCGCGACCTCGACGAAGCTGTGGATGTCGTACGGCCAGCCGTGCAGGCAGAGGACCGGCGTCCCATGAGCCGGTCCCATCTCGGCGTAACCGATCTCCAGCAGACCGGCCTTGACCTTCTTGAGCGCGGAGAACGTGGCACGTCCGCGGGGACCGGCGGCGGGCGCGGTGGCTCCTGTCCCTGTCGCGGCCGAGGCATGCGCCGGTCCCGACGGCCCCGCCAGTGCCGCGGCGACCGCGCCCCCGGCACTCAGGCCGACAGCCGTGCCGAACCTACGCCTGTTGATCATTGATGCCCTCCGCGCGTCTCGAAGTGCCGGCCTGCGACCGCTCCGCGACTCGCAGGAGATCCCACGCGCACACCGGTCCTGATGCCTTTCATGGGCGCGCCAGACGACTGTGGCACAGCGCACGTCACCGGTCAAACAGGTGATTCATGCCAAGTCCGCGCATGCCAAGGGCGCTTGACCGTCAGGATCGTCCGGAAATACGGGCGAGCCGCGGCCCTCTCGCGTCGTCCCTCCCCGCGCTGGGGCGGCGATCTCGACGAGGATGGCGACGGCCGCGAATGGCCGCGCGAGACCCTGCGGTGGCGGAGCGGACCCGTGCGCGAGTCCTCATGGGCGGACCATGAGGCCGTCCAGGGTGAGGTCGAGCAGGCGCTCTGCTTGCTGTCGGTGTTCAGCACCCGCCGAGGTGAGGCCGATGCCTTCCAGGGCGGCGCCGATGTCGGTGGGCTGGATATCGGTACGGATCGCCCCGGCGGCCGCGCAAGCGTCCATGAGTGAGGTGATGGCGGCCTGGATCATTTCCCGGCTGTGACCATAAGGACTGCTTCCCGTCGCGGCGATGGCGCGCAGGGCGTCGATCATGCCGTACTTGGCGGTGACGTAGTCCAGGAAGAGGCGTGTCCACGCGCGCAGGGCCTCTGTCGGCGGCTTCTGGGCGAGCAGAGCGGGGGCGGCGTCGCACAGGTGGGCCACCTCATTGCGATAGACCGCCTCGATCAGGGCCTCCCGGGTGGGGAAGTTGCGGTACAGCGTCGCACTGCCCACGCCTGCCTCTTTGGCGATGCGTTCCAGGTGCGCGTCCAGCCCCTCCGTCGTGAACACGCGTACAGCGGCAGTGAGGATCTTCTCCCTGTTTCGCCGTGCGTCAGCCCGCAACGGCCGAGGAGTTCCGTCGGTCATCAGTGCTCACCTTTTCTTCTCGGGAGCCCTCTCGGCTTGCTAAGTGGAGGCACCCCCACTTAATGTCGACCAAGCGGGGGCACCTCCGTTTTCACTATAGGTCACCGTGTTGACCTGCGCGTACCCCGGGAAGGGGAGCCGATCATGTCGGGCATCCAGGGCAAAGTCATCGCGATCACAGGTGCCAGCAGCGGCATCGGTGAGGCGACTGCCACCTACCTTGCAGAGAAGGGCGCCCGGCTCGTGCTCGGAGCCCGGCGTGAGGACCGACTGAACGCTGTCGTGGGCGGCATCAGGGCGAAGGGTGGCACTGCCACCGGCGTCATCGTCGACGTCACGCGCCGCGAAGACCTCCAGCGCCTGACGGACGCGGCCCTCGACCAGTACGGCCGGCTCGACGTGCTTGTCTCCAATGCGGGCACGATGGCCGTCTCGCCGTTCGACGACCTGCGCCAGGACGACTGGGACAGCATGGTCTCCACCCACATCACCGGCCTGCTCAACGGCATCGGGGCGGTCCTGCCCGTGTTCCGTCGACAACGCTCCGGCCAGTTCGTCAACGTCGGCTCCACTGCGGCCTACGTCGTCAAGACCCCCCAGGCGGTCTACGCGGCCACCAAGACGGCGGTGAAGGTGCTTACCGAGGGCCTGCGTCAGGAATCGGGACCGGATCTGCGCGTCACCCTCGTCTCGCCCGGCTTCACCCATACCGAAGGCGTCGGCAAGGGGGCCGGCCCGGAGGCCGCGGCCGCGATGACCCGGCAGCGCGACGAGATCGCCATGCCGCCTTCCGCGATCGCCTCCGCCATCGGCTACGCCATCGAACAGCCCGACGGTATCGACGTCAGTGAGATCGTCGTCCGCCCTACCGTGCAAGCCTGATCGGCGGCGAGCCGGGCCACCACCTCGGCACCAAGGCCAACTCGACGAGCCGATGTCATCAGCTGGGCCGGTAGGCGTCGATGGGGGCGCGTGCCTCGTCGAAACGGGCCGGGCTCTCCTGCGCCACCTTCGGCCAGTCGCCCGACTGCGGGTTGAGTCCAACGAGTTGCTCGGTGGAGAGCGCGTGGACGACCCGGCCGATGCCGGAGCGGGTGATGCCGTCGGCGCACATGCCGCGCGGCTGGCAACTGGTGCACCCCTGAGCCGGCTGAGGTTGGTGGCCATCCGCGCCACCGACAACGGATGCCGGCAGGGGAGGACCAGCACGGTGGTGCCCAGCCGCACTTCGCTGGTGATGCCGGCCAGCCAGGACAGCGTGGTGAACGGCTCGTAGAACGGCTGCAGCCGAACGCCGCCCTACCGCGGACCCAGCTGTCCCTGACTCACAGCCGCATTCCCGCACATCGGTAAATGCGTGGCGACGCACGGAACGTCGGCGGTAGGGTCCGGCCCGGCCACGCGAGCTTTCGTCAGGCTTGGCCAACGGACCAGCTGTTCATGAGAGGAGCGTTCCGTGGAGGGATTCGATCCCAGGACGAGCTTCGGATATGAGGTGTCCCAGCGGTACGACGACGATCCACGCGGTGATGAGGCCGAGACCGTCGCATTCCTGGCCGGGCTGGCAGGGCAGCGGAACGCCCTGGAACTCGCGGTGGGCACCGGCCGGATCGCGCTGCCCCTCATGCGGGCAGGGGTGCGGGTGGACGGCATCGAGCTGTCGCAAGACATGGTCGATCGGATGCGTGAGAAACCAGGCGGCGACCAAGTCGACGTGATCATGGGCGACATGTCCCGCGCCACTACCGGCCGCACCTACGGGCTGGTCTACCTGGTCTTCAACACGATCGGCAACCTGCTCACCCAAGAGGACCAGGTCCGGTGCTTCCAGAACGCCGCCGGTCATCTCACCGACGACGGCGTGTTCGTCGTCGAATGCCGCATTCCCACCGCGCCCTCACGCGCCGGCCATCAGTACCTCGACACCGAGCAGGTCGGCCTGGAGCACGTCGACCTCGATGCCGGTCGGTACGACCCACTGACGCAGATCCTCGACCTGAACCACATCCGCATCAGCACCGCCGGTATCAGGTTCTCACCCATCAGACTGCGCCTGGCCCACCCGCCCGAGTTCGACCTCATGGCTCGCATCGCCGGACTCCGGCTGCGTGAACGGTGGGGTGGTTGGAGCAGCGAGCCGTACACCGCGGCGAGTTGGCGTCACATCAGCGTTTACGAACGCGCGGACCGCACTGCGTAACAGCACGCCCGGTGTCCCGCGATGATCCTCAGCCAGTCCTGCTCGTTCCCCTCCTCGCCGACACGGCCTACGCTGACGTTCCCTCGGCAGCACCGCGGTGAGGCGGACCACCACGTACTGGGACGCTCTCTTTTGCCCCTCTTTACGAAAACCTGACCATACGGGATAGCGTGTCCCCCAGAAGCGATCTTGCTGTGGGGGAGGCGCGCCGGTGGAACGGCTCGGTATCGGCATGGGCTGGCGCCCGGACATCGACCTGCTGGTCGAGCGCATGCCCGGGCTCGACTGGGTCGAGGTGGTCGCCGAGTCCATCTGCCCCGCCCACCTGCCGAAGTCGCTCCAACTGCTCCGCGAGCGCGGTCTGACCGTGGTGCCGCATGGCGTCGGTCTGGGCCTGGGCGGGGGCGGGCGCCCCGACCCGGAGCGGCTGGCCGCCCTCGCCGACCGCGCCGTGGCGCTGGGTTCCCCGCTGGTCTCCGAGCACGTCGCGTTCGTACGCGCCGGATCGCCCGCCCTGGAGGCCGGGCATCTGCTGCCGGTGCCCCGGACCCGCGAGGCGCTGGCCGTCGTCGCCGAGAACGTCCGGATCGCGCAGGACGCCCTGCCCGTGCCGCTGGCTCTGGAGAACACCTCCGCTCTCTTCGCCTGGCCGGAGGACGAGCTGACCGAGGCCCAGTTCCTCGCCGAGCTGGTCGAACGGACCGGGGTGCGGCTGCTGGTGGACGTCGCCAACCTCCACGCGAACCACGTCAACTTCTGCGCCGACCCCGTCCGCGCCCTCGACGACCTGCCGCTGCACGCCGTCGCGTACGCGCACGTCGCGGGCGGCGTCGAGCGCGACGGCTTCTGGCACGACACCCACGCCCACCCGCTCACCGAGCCGGTCCTGGACGTACTCGCCGCTCTCCGCACCCGCACCGACCCGCCCGGCGTCCTCCTGGAACGCGACGGCGACTACCCGATGGCCCAGGAGCTCTCGCGCGAACTCGACGCCATACGCGCGGTTCTCGCGGCCGGGCCGCCGGATCCGGGAGCGGGGCCGACGGGCTGTGGCCGGGCGGCATCCGAGGCGGATGACGGCGTTCCCGCGCAGGCCCACCGCGCCCGGCTGGACCGGGCTCAGGGTGAGGTGCTCGCGGCGCTCACCGCCGGGGCGCCCGTGCCGGGGCGTTTCGACCCGGAGCACCTGGCCACCGCGTCCCGCGCCCTCGCCGCCAAGCGCCACGAGGTGGCCTCCCGGATCGCCCCCGAGGTGACCGAGGGCGCGCGACAGGACTTCATCGACTGGGCCAGGACCAACCCGCTGCGGGGCGGGGCCCGTTCGGACGTCGCCGGCTTCGCCCGGCACCTCCTGGCGCGCGGCGGACTCCCGGCGGCCCGGCGCCGCGCGCTGCGGCGCCGGCTCCGGGAGCTCGCTCCCAGGCGCCCGTCGCCCGGCACAGCCCGTATCCCCGGCATCCGTGGACGGAAGGTCACTTCATGAGCAACGCATACCTGTGGATGGCGGCCTTCTGGCTGGTGACGGCCGCCTGGGCGGCCTACGGCACCGTGGCCCGCGTCAAGGCCGTACGCGCCCAGGCCGACAAGACAGGGCCGGTCCCGCTGGAGAAAGCGACCGGCCCGGCCCCGCGGCACGTGCTGGAACTGGCCTGGATGCACGGTGGCCCCGGCCGGGTCGTCGACACCGCAGTGGCCGCCATGCACCGGGACGGGACACTGCGGATCACCCGTGAGGGCAAGGTCCACCTGCCGCGCGGCAGCCGGGGGCGTACCGAGGTGGAGAACGCGGTCCGGCGCGCACACGCCGAAGCGGGGCGCGGCGCCTCGCCCTCACTGGCCGCACTGCGGGCGCGGGCCATGGTCCGGCGGGAGGTGTGCGCCATCGGGGACAACCTGGCCGGGCGCGGCCTGTCCTACACCCGCGGGCAGCGCGAGCGCTTCCGCTTCGGCCAACGTGTGCTCTGGCTGCTGCGGTGGCTGCCGCTGCCCTGGCTCGTCCTGTTCGCCGTCGACCACTCCCTGCTCAAGCCCGGCAACCTGCTCTTCGCCGTGCTGCTGGCCCTGTCCGCCTACGCCGCCCACCACGTGCGCACACGCGTCCTGCCCACACCCGGCGCCCTCACCCCCGGCGCGCGGGAGCTCGAGCGGCGGACACGTCAGGGGGCCGCATCCACCACGCCCACCGCGACCCCTGCCGCTACGGGCGTGGCCGTCGGCCTCGGACTGTCGGCACTGGTCGCCCTGGCCCTGGACGGCGCGGCCACCGTGGCGGACGAAGAACTACGGGAGCAGCTCGCCACGGCGGCCGGGGGCGGCGACACCGGCTCGGCCCTCGCCGACTTCTTCACCGGCGGCTGGGGCGGCGGCGGAAGCAGTGGCACCAGCGGCACCAGCTGGAGCTGCGGGAGCTCCGGTGACAGCAGCTCCAGTGACAGCGGCGGCTGTTCGAGTGGGAGCGGCTGCGGGAGCAGTTGCGGAAGTAGTTGCGGCAGCAGCTGTGGCGGGAGCAGTTGCGGGGGTGCCTGAGCGCGGTGCCTGGCCCTGGCGCCGCGTTGGAAGGCGGTGAGCCGCGCGAACTCCCGGCCGCCGTCGGGCAGTACGAGCTGCGCGTGATCCGGTACGGCTTCGCCGCCATCACCGAAAGCCTGCGACGCCTGCCGGACTTCTCCTGCGGCGGCCCCAGCAGCCGTGACGCCCTGATCACCAGCCACAACCGCGGGCACGCCACACACCCCCCGCCGGAAGGTTCCGGCGGGGGGTGCCCGTGGGGGGTTCGTCAACCTGTGGGGGGCGGGTCAGCGGTCGAAGCTGACCGAGCTGGCCTGGTCGTTCATGGCGTCACCGACGTAGGGGACGTTGCCGCGGTAGGTCTGGCTGAAGCCGAGGAAGTTGGCGTGCTGGTAGAGGGTGACGTCGCACTGGCCGGAGGAGGTGGAGCTGACCTGGTCGTTCCAGCCATCGGCCATGGTGGCGAACTCGGGGTAGCGCCAGCCGCAGCCGACACTGCCGCGGTAGGTCAAGGAGCTGCCGCCGAAGTCCTTGTCGCTGTAGACCGTGCCGAGGACCCGGTACTCGGCGGCCGCGGCGGATCGGGCGTTCGTGACGTTCTTGGAGAGCTTGGCACCGTGTTCGCTGCGCGGACCACTGAGGCGTTCCTGGAGCTTCTTGTCGTGCACAGCGGCCCGGGTGTCGTCGGGAGCGTCGGTGACCCGGCCCTTGGTCGCGAAGGAGATGGCCTCTCTGTAGGTGGAGAAGCAGGACTTGCCGCCGTTCCCGGTGTCGACGACGCAGTGCTGGACGGCCTTGGCCTGGCCGGCCCCGGCTCCCTGGGCGACGGCGGGAGAGGCGACGGCGGCCAGGGTGGCCAGGGTGCCCAGACCGATGGCGACAAGGGTGCGAGTGGGCTTCATGAGGTTCCTCCTGGACAGTGGGAGTGGCGGCTCTTGCCGTGCCGCAGAGACTGCCGCCCCGCGTTCACCGCTCGATAAACGGTGCTGTCGCGTGCTCGTCCAGCAGTCGGCGGAGGTGTGCGACGTCCTGTTCGGCGCGCAGCCCCTCGAAGAGTTCCAGTGCGGCCCGCAGACAGGCACCGGCCCGGGCGTGCTGCCCCAAGGGGATGAGGCTGCGGCCGAGCGTCCGGAGCAGACCGGCCTCCAGCATCGCGCTGACCTTGCGGGCGAGTGGCAGGAACGTCTCGGCGGTCTGCGCCGCGAGCGCGAACCGCTCCTCCTCGGCGTGGAGTTCGGCGATCAGGTTGCCCGACGCGGCCTCGAAGGAGGATACGTTCAGGGTGCGGAAGAGCGGCAGGGCGGCTTCGGCGCGGCGCAGTGCCTCGTCCCGGTCCCCGCACAGGCGGAGCACCCGGGCCAGGTAGTACAGGCCGATGGCCTTGGACACCGACTCGCGCCCGCCGAGCAGCTCCGCGCCGCGTCCGGCCGCCGCCCGCGCCTCGGAAAAGCGGCCCTGGCGGGCGTAGTTGAAGGCCAGCTCGCCCAGCGCGGTGCCCTCGGCGGTCGCCGCGCCCAGCGTCCGGAAGAAGCGCACCGACGCCTCCCCGTGCGTGACCGCGTCGTCGAAACGGCCGCGGACCCGGGCATGGGCGCACAGCGTGAGATGGGCCGAGGCACACAGCCGCAGGTCGGCGTCGTGGTCGCAGAGCTCCAGGCTGCGGTGGAGTTCCCTCTCGGCCTCGGGGAAGGCGTTGGCGTGCCACAGGGCGTTCCCGCGCACGTAACGGGCGAGAGCCTCCGACGGCCGGTCGCCGCGCCGTGCGGCGACCTCGGCGACCTGCCGGGCCTGTTCCGACACCGCCGTGAGGTGGGTGATGCCGGAGAGCACGGTGTTGAGCCGGTCGAGGAGATCGGCGGCCTGGGACAGCGGCAGGCCGTCGTCGGCGCAGGCGCGGGCGATGAGCGCCCGTTGCAGGACGGTCTCCTCACGCATCCAGTCGGTGGCCTCCCGGGCGGTGGCGAAGGTGATCCCGGGGGAGGCCGGTACGACGTCGATGAGCGTGCGTTCGTCCGGCTCGGCGGAGTGCGCCACCGTGTCGGCGTTACGGGCCGTGGCCAGGCAGAAGTCCAGCAGCCCGGCGAGGGCGCGGGTCGCCGTGCCGGGGGAGTCCTCGCGGGCACCCCGGGCCCGGGCGAAGGCGCGGACGAGGTCGTGGAACCGGTAGCGGTCCAGGCGGTGCGACTCCAGCAGGCTGAGTTCGACGAGGGATTCGAGGAGCTCCTCCGCCTCGTCGGCGCCCAGCCCCAGCAGGGCGGCCGCGCTCGACAGCGCGAGGTCGGGCACGTCCGGCACGGCCAACAGGCGGAAGGCGCGGGCCTGTTCGTTGCTGATGGTGGAGTAGGAGAGCTCGAAGGCGGCGTCCACGGCGGCGTCGCCGGTGCGCAGTTCGTCCAGGCACCGGCGTTCGTCCGCCAGCCGCCGGCACATGTCCGCGAGTGGCCGGCCGGGTTCGGCCGCCAGGCGGGAGGCGACGATCCGCAGGGCGAGCGGCAGGTGCCCGCAAGCGGCCACGAGCGCGGGGGCGGCCTCCGGTTCCGCGTCCACGGCGCGGTCGCCGATGGTGCGCCGCAGCAGGCGGAGGGCGTCCTCGGGCGGCATGACGTCCAGCCGCAGATGGCGCGCCCCGGCCAGTCCGGTGAGCCAGGCGCGGCTGGTCACCAGGACGGCACAGTCGGCGGCGCCGGGGATCAGCGGTCTGAGCTGTTCGCAGGAGGCCGCGTTGTCCAGCAGCAGGAGCATCCGGCGGTCGGCCAGCAGGGTGCGGTAGAGCGCGACGCGTTCGTCGGCGTCGTCGGGGATGTCCTCGTCGGCGACGCCCAGCCCCCGCAGGAATCTCTCCAGTACGTGGTGCGGGTGCAGGGGTTCGGCGTCGGCGCCGCGCAGGTCGGCGTAGAGGCGCCCGTCCGGAAACGCGTCGTCGCCGAGCCCGTGCGCGGTGTGCACGGCGAGCGTGGTCTTGCCGACGCCTGCCATGCCGTTGACCGCCGAGACGATGACGGCTGAGGCGTCCGTCCTGGTCAGCATCCCGGTCAGATCGCGGAGTTGCTCGTCTCGCCCGGTGAAGCCGGGGACGGGGGAGGGGAAGGCGCCGCCGGACCCGGGTGTGCGGGGCCGCCGTCCGCTGTCCTCGGGCAGCCGCAGGGTGGGGTCGGAGCGCAGGATCCGCTGGTGCAGCGTGGCCAGTTCGGCACCGGGCGCGGTGCCGAGGTGGCGCCGGGTGTCCTCGTGGACGCCCAGCGCCTCGGCCTGGCGGCCCGCGCGGTACAGCGCCAGCATCTGCACCGCCCGCAACCGTTCGCTGTCCGGGAACTCCATGACCAGGGCCCCCGCTTCGGCGGCCAGGCGGGGCCGGTCGCCGAGCTCGGCGTCGAGACCGAGCCGGGCCTCCAGCAGTGACTGCCGCGCCTGCTGGAGGCGGGCGCGCAGGGTCCGGGCGTGCGGTCCGTGGAGCCCGGCCAGTGGCTCGCCCGTCCACAGCTCCAGCGCGCCGGTGAGGACCTCGCGGGCGTGCTCGGCGCTGCCGCCGGAGGCCCGGATCTCCGCGGCCCGGGCCGCGGCGCGCTCGAAGGCCCAGGTGTCCACGGCGTGGGCGGGGACGCGCAGCGCGTACCCCCCGCTCCCGCCGTCGCCGACGGTCACGAGCAACGGCTCGGCGGCGTGCAGGGCCAACGCCCGGCGCAGCCGCCACACATGGGTACGGACCGCGTGCTCCGGACGGGACGGCCGGTCGCCCTCGTCCCACACGGCGTCCACGAGCAGCGGCAGCGACACCGTCCGGCCGCCGGCGGCCAGCAGGACCGCCAACACCTCGTGCGAACGGGGCTGCCCGAGGTCGACCGGCAGCCCGTCGCACCAGGCCCGCACCGGGCCGAGCAGGGCGAAGCCCAGTCCCGCGGCCGGGGTGTTCACCGGGCGGAGGAACCGCAGGGGAACTGGAGTCCGTAGGAGGCCGACCAGAGTTGGACGAAGTAGGGGGCCTCGCTGTTGGTCGTCGCCAGGATCGACATGTCGCCGCCGGAGCGGACGGTGAGTTTGGTCCACGGCATGTGCTGACAGTCGCCGCTGCCGGTCCGGCTCTGCCAGAGCGCGCCCCCGTCCGGAGCGGTGACGACGAGGTCGCCGTCGGCGCGGAGTTCGGCCTTGTTGCCCTCGCCGGCGGTCGCCGAGTGCCAGCGCAGCCGCGGAGCCTCAGTGGTGCCGGGGCCGGTGGTGTAGAGGGCGAGGTCGCCGTTGCGCTCCATGACGAGCTGGGTGTCACCGGAGATCAGGCTCGCACCGGGGGTCAAGGTGCCGCCGTTGGGGAGGGTGTCGGAGGCGGCGGGCACGGCGGCGTGGGCCGCGCCGCCGGTGGCCAGGAGCCCGGTGGCGGCGAGGAGGGCGGCGGCCACGGCGGAGGCGGTGCGGGTCACGATCGGGCGGTGGGTTCTCAGCGACATTGCGAGACCTTTCCGGTGGGGTGGTGCGACCTTTGCGTACTGGTCTCGACCATCATGGGTGGCGCTGTATAAACCATCAACAACCCGTAAACGGACAATCGTTGACGAGACGCAGCCGGGGTGCGGCCGACCGCGAGGGGGTGCGGCGACCGGTGCCGCTCCCGAAAGCGCGTCCCCCAGAGCCTGTCCGGGCGTCGGCACGAGTGACCGAGCCTGCCGGCAGCCGGGGCACGCTCGTGATCGTGGAACTCCGATGAGCTGCCCCTCGCCCCGCAAAGCCCCCTCACTCCCCGGCGTCCTCCCGAAGCCCGACACGGTCGTGCAGGCGGCGCAACGGCCCCGGGGCCCACCAGTTGGCCCGGCCGGCCAGGCGCATGAAGGAGGGTACGAGCACAGCGCGGACCAAGGTCGCGTCCAGCACCACCGCCAGTGCGAGGCCGACGCCGAGCAGCTTCAGCAACGTCACCCCCGAGATGGCGAAGACGAACAGCACGACGGCGACGAGGACGGCTGCGGCGGTGATGATCCGCCCGGTGTGCTGAAGGCCGAAGGCCACCGACTCCGTGTTGTCGCCGGTGCGCAGATGGCGTTCGCGGATCCGGGAGAGCAGGAACACCTCGTAGTCCATGGAGAGGCCGAAGGCCACGCAGAAGGCCAGGATCGGGATGGTCGCGTCCAGGGTGCCGGTGTGCAGCGGACTGCCGGCCAGCGACGACAGGTGGCCCTCCTGGAAGACGAACACCATCGCCCCGAACGTGGCGCTGAGACTGAGGGTGTTGAGCGCCAGTGCCTTCACCGGCATCAGGACGCTCCCGGTGAACAGGAACAACAGCACCAGCGAGGAACCCACGACGATGCCGATGGCCGCCGGAGCGGCTCGGCTGATGGCCGATGTGCTGTCCTTGACCTCGGCGGCCCGCCCGCCCACCGACACCGCGCCCCCGTCCGGCGGCGCCACCTTCCGCAGCAGGCCGACGAGATGGCTTCCGGCGGGGGAGTCCTGATCCACCGCGGAGACCACGGAGAGCAGCGCGGTGCCGCCGTCCACCAGCGCGGCACCGGCCGGGCCCGGGCCCTGGACCCGGAGGCCGGCGGCATAGGTGCCGGTCGCGGCGGTCACCTGGCGGACGTCCCGCACCGCGGACAGGGCACGGGCATAGGACTCCAGAGCCTGGGCCCGGTCGCGCCCCAGCCCCTCCACCACGACGGGCACGGTACGCAGCACATCGGCGTCGAACCGGGTGCGTAACAGCTGTGTGGCACGGTGCACTTGGGAGCCCGCGGGCAGTGAGCGGTCGTCGAACAAGCCGGGGGAGACCCGGGTGAACGGGGACGCGAGGACGGCCAGCACGAGCACCGCGCCGCCTCCGCAGAGCACCGGACGGCGCATCACCGCCATGGCGAACCGGTACCAGCGGCCGCTTTCGGGCGCCTCCGGGCCCGCCTCGCCGGCGGCGGCCCGCCGCGCCGGACCGCGCAGCCGGGCGAAGACGTCGTAGCGGTCGACGCGGTGGCCCAGGACGGCCAGCAGCGCGGGCAGCACGAAGACCGCTCCCGCCGCTGCGGAGAGCACCACCGCGATGCCGCCGTAGGCGAAGGACCGCAGGAAGAACTGGGGGAAGACCAGCAGGGCGACCAGGGACAGGGCCACCGTCAGCCCGGAGAACGCCACCGTCCGCCCCGCCCGGCGCACCGTGGGCCCCAGTGCCTCCCGCACCGTCGCGCCACCGCGAAGCTCCTCCCGGAAACGGGCGAGGATGAACAGGCTGTAGTCGATGCCGAGACCCAGTCCGAGCGCGGTGGTGGAGTTCATCGAGTACACCGAGATCGGCACGACCCCTGCCAGGGCGTTGAGCACGGCCCGGCTCACCAGGACCGAAAGCAGCGCGATGACCAGCGGTAAGGCGGCGGCCACCGCACTGCCGAAGACGAACAGCAGGAGGACGAGGGTGACCGGCATGGCGATCGCCTCGGCGAGCAGCAGGTCGTGCGCCGTCTGCTTGCCGACCTCCGACTGCACCTGCGCCGGACCGGCCGCCATGACCGTCAGCCCCTGCGCGTGCCGCCGCAGGTCCGGCACCAGCCGCCCGGCGGTCTTCGCCTGGTCGTCCTCGTCACCGCGCAGGGAGAGCGACACCAGCCCGATGGAGCCGTCCCGGGAGCGCATCGAGGGCGCGTGCCCCGACGTCCAGTACGAGGTGGCCGCTCCCACGCCCGGGGCCCGCTCGGCCCGCCGGGTCAGGGCAGCTCCCAGCGAGACGGCCGTCGGCGAGTCGACCGCACCGGCCCCGCTGAGCAGCAGCACCAGATCACCGCCCGCGGAGGGGAAGTGCTCGGACACCAGGCGCCCGGCCCGGGAGGACTGCGCGTGGGGATCGGAGAAGCCGCCGTGGACCAGCCGGTTCTCCACCCCCAGCCCACCGATCGCGGCCAGGACGAGGGCGAGCGCGCTCACCCACAGCACGGCGGTACGCCGCCGGTACAGCGCCGCGCTGAAACGGTCGGGCATGAGGGGACCTCCCGGTCGAGCGGTCCGCCGAGCGCGGGCCGGCGTCGTACGGAGCCGTCGTGTTCACGGCGGTCGCTCACCACGCGCGGTTCCGAAGTACCGCACCGTACCGCCTCCTGTCGACGAGGCAACTCGACGGCGCCTTAAGGCAGTTGGGTTGAGCGGCGCTTCCGCGGTGGAGATACTGGCCGCTGCGGTGACGCCGAGGCGAAGTGGGAACCATGGACCAGGAACGCGCGCTGCGGGACCTGCTCGGTCTGCTCGACCTCGACCCCGGCCCCGCGGCGGACCAGGGCGGCGGCGAGCACTTCCTCGGCCGCCCGCCCCTGGAACCCTCCTCCCCGGTCTACGGAGGGCACCTGGCGGCCCAGGCGCTGGCCGCCGCCGGCCGCACGGTGCCCGACGGCTTGCCCGCGCACTCCGTGCACTGCTTCTTCCTGCGCCCCGCCCTGCCGACCGCGCCCTTCGACTACCGGGTCGAACGGGTCAGGGACAGCGGCTCCTTCGCCACCCGGCTGGTGCGCGCCACCCAGCGCGGTCGGGAGGTGTTCACCCTGACCGCCTCCTTCCACCGCCTCGAGCCGGGCCTCGGCCACCAGGACCCGATGCCGCCCGTCCCGGACCCGCAGGACCTGCCGACCTACGAGGAGCGGCTGACCGAGGCGTTCGGCGAGGTGATGCAGCCCCTCGGGAAGCCGTACGACCTGCGCTTCGTCGGCCCGTTGAGCTTCGATGTGGAGAAGGACCCGTCGCTGGTGTCCCGCCGGACCCAGGTGTGGGTCCGCGCCACGGGCGAACTGCCGCCCGGGGCGACCGCCGACCGCGAACGCCACCTCCACGCCTGCCTGCTGGTGTACGTCTGCGACGTCACCATGCTGGAGACCGTCCTGGTCCAGCACGGCGTCTCGTGGTTCCACGCCAGCGGCCGCAGCGTCGACTACACCGTGTGGATCCACCACCCCTTCCGCGCGGACGACTGGCTGCTCTGCGCCCTGGAGACCCCGGTGGCCTCCGCGGGGCGGGGACTGGTCCTGGGCCGGGTCTTCACCCGCGATGGTCTGCTGGTGGCCACCTTGGCCCAGGAGGGGCTGATCCGGGTGAGCAGCGGCCACGGGACCCTGGGCTGAGGGATCCGCGGCCGCGGCGGCGAACAGCATGGACCGAGGCGAGGGGCGGACGGCGTCATCCCGCCGGAGCCGCCCCACGCCCGCGCACGGTTACACCACGAGACCTCCCGATATCTCGATGGCCTGCCCGGTGATGTAGCGGGCCCGGCCGGACGCCAGGAAGCACACCAGGTGAGCCACGTCCTCCGGGGTGCCGAAGGCATGGCCGGGGATCAGGGACTTGAGGAGTTCCGCCTTTTCCTCCGGGATCGCGGCGGTCATGTCGGTCTCGATGAGACCGGGCGCGACGGCGTTGACGGTGACCCCCCTGGCACCGATCTCCTTCGCCAGGGCCTTGGTGAAGCCGATGACCCCGGCCTTGGCCGCGGAGTACGCCGTCTGGCCGGGGATGCCGTGCAGCCCGGAGGAGGAGGCGATGTTGACGATGGCGCCGCTGCGCTGCTTCACCAGGGGCATCAGCAGCGGCTTGGTGACGGTGTACATGCTGTCGAGGTTGGTGGCGATGACCTCGTGCCACTGCTGCCGGCTCATGCGGGCGAACACGGTGTCGCGGGTCATGCCGGCGTTGTTGACGAGGACGTCCAGTTGCTCCAGCCGCTCCAGGGCCGCGGTGGCGAAGCGCCGGGCCTCGTCCGCGTCGGCCACGTCGGCCCGCAGCGCCGTGCAGCGCCGCCCGGGGTGAGCGGCGCCCATCTCGTCGGCCAGGGCGCTCGCCCGCTTCTCGTCGCTGTGGTAGCCGAAGACGACGTCGGCGCCCTGGGCCAGTGCCAGCCGCACGACCGCGGCACCGATGCCCCGCGATCCGCCCGTGATCACGACACCGCGGCCCGCCAGGGGCAGACCCTCCGTCACTGCCCGCTCCGGGACACGGTCGCGGGCCCGCGGGACTCCTTCTTGCGCCGCGCGGCCTCCTCGCGCAGCTCGCGGTAGCGCTCCTCGGCGATCAAGGTCGAGATCATCGGGGCGTAGAACGGCCCGTCCCCGACCAACCTGATCCACTCCGGTGTGATCTCCACGAGCCCTCGCTCGGCCAGGGCCTCCCAGACGGTGCCGTACTTCTCGCGCACGTCGAACCCGAAGGCGGCACGGTACTGCGACACGTCGATCTCCGTACTGATGAGGCTGCGGAAGAGCACCATCAGCAGCCAGTCCTCGGGCGCGTGCCGGAAGCCACGCTCGATGGGGAACCGGCCGTTGTCGACGGCCGCCTTGTACTGCGCCAGGCTGCGCTGGTTGATGTACGACCAGGAACGGCCCGGGGGCAGCGCGGGGTTGCCGAAGAAGGTGATCGCCGCATAGCCGAGCCCCACGGAGTCCACGTGCTCGAAGCGGGAGGTGTAGCCCTCACGGAAGTCCCGGCTCGCGGGGTCGCCGGGACGGCGGAAGTTGTACGTCGACAGCTGCTCGTAGCCGTGGTCGAGGAGGAAGTCGCGCCCTGCCCGGTACATCTCCAGGTTGGCCAGGGTGCTGGGCAGCTCGTGGTAGCGGTTGAGCGCGAAGTCGGTCGGGCCGCCGACGTTCAGCTCGTAGTGCGTGATGTCGTAGACGTCCCAGGAGACGAGGGTCTCCAGATCCTCCAGCATGGTGTCGACGGTCTGCTGGGGCCAGCCGAAGATCAGGTCGACATTGGCGGCCAGCCCGAGCTCGCGGGCCCACTCCAGGCTCTGGATGACGTGCTTGGTCGTCTGCTTGCGTCCGCTGAAGCTGTTGAGCCTTTCGTTGATCTGCTGGACGCCCATGCTGATCCGGTTCATCCCCGCGTCCCGGATCGCCTCCATCTTCTCCCGGGAGAACAGCTGGGGAATGCCCTCCAGGGTGAGACCCGCGTCCTCGCGGATGTCGGGGAAGAGGCGGCGCACCATGTCCATCAGGCGGTGGTAGACGGGGGCTTTGTAGAGATTGGAGGTGCCCCCGCCGAAGTACGCCCCGGCGAGGACGGAACCCTCCAGCTGCTCCCGGTACATCTCGGCTTCGCGTTCCACGTAGCCGTAGTAGTTCTCCAGGGCGGCGTTGCCCTGGAACTCCTCGACGGGGAAGAGGCAGTACCCGCACTTCCCCGGGTCGGTCTGGATGCAGTACGGGACACCGACGTACAGGTGCACGGGGTAGGGACCCTCCGCCTCCCGCAGGCGGCGGCGGTCCTCGGCGATCTCGTCGATGGGCACGGACAGCTCGTTCCAGTACCGCGGCGACGGGAACCCGTGCTGGATCTTGTTGACTTGCCGTTCGCCGAGATGGCTGTCGAGATAGCTGTGGACGTGTTCGGAGCTCAACACGGTTGCTGGCACTTCCCCTCTGGGGTGGGATCTGCCGGGTGCGGCGGGAGGCCGGGCTCAGGCGCGCGCCGGAGCGGCCTCGGCGTCGGCGCTGTCGGGGCTGCCGGTGTCCGCCAGGATCACCCGTTGGAGGAGGAACTCCGCGAGCTCCTCGATGCTCTGGTACTCCAGTGCCTCCATCGCCCGGTAGCGGAATTCGAGCTTCTCCTGGATGCGCCGCTGGAGCTCGGTGATGGTCAGGGAGTCGAGCCCGACCTCCAGCAGGGCCAGGGAAGGATCGAGGTGCTCGATGTCGATCTCCAGCTCGGTCGACATCCGGCCGAGGGTGTCGACGATCTCCCCGGTGAGCCAGTCGATGACCACCTGCCGGCGCTCCCCGGGCGGGAGCGGCTCGACGCGCTCGCGCAGTTCCCGCCGTGAGACGCCACCGTCCCGGGAGTGGGGCCCGGCCGGCGCGGGCACGGCCGCCGAGGTGTCGGTCAGCGAGGCGATGCGCCGGAATTCGATGTCCTCCAGGTCTGCGAGGACGGCGCCGGAGTCGTCCAGGACGCGCAGCTGAGCGGTGAACGCGGCCCCCGAGGCGTGCGGCCGCAGCCGGACGTGGCCCCAGACCTGGTCGGGGAACGGACCGTGCAGGACGATCCGGCCCACGCCGACCGGGATATGGGTGCCCCTGGCCGAGCCGTCGGCCGCGGCGGCGGTCAGGTGCAGACAGCCGTCGAGCATGGTGGCGAACCGGTGCGCGTGCCCCGCTCCCGACGCACCGTCGGGAGCGGCGGTGATCCGGCCGAGCGCCTGGCCGCCTGCCTGGTCGCACCACAGCTCGCGGACGGTGGAGAAGCTCGCGCCGTACTCCATGCCGTCCTCCCGCAGCAGCCCGTAGAGGCGGCCGGGCGTGAACGCGTCGGGCATCGCCGCGCGCAGTTCTCCGGGACGCGTGCCGGAACGGCCTTGTTCCACGGCCGGTCCGATCCTGCCGTGGCAGTAGCGGGGCGGGCCGTCCCCGTCGCCGCCCGCCACGGTGAACCGGTGGCCCGGCGTGTGGCCATCGGCTTTGAGTTCCACCCGGACGCTGCTGGGGCGGCCGGGGGCCAGGACGAGCGGCCGGACGAAGTCGACGTCGGTCAGCTCGACCGGAACGGAGCTGTGGCCGTCGGCCGACGTGTAGGCGTCCACGGTGAGTTCGAGGTATCCGGTGGCAGGGAAGAGAGTCGAGCCGAGGATGCGATGGTCCACCCACGGCGTGCCGGGCTCCACCTCGTGCCGTCGGACCACCGCTTCGAGCTCGCGGACCGGCTGCGGCTCCGGCCGCGGGGATGTCCCCGGTTCCGGGCTACGACGGACGTCGGGCGCGGGCGTCACCCAGTACCGGTCCCTGCGGAACGGGTACTGCGGGGCGGACGAGGTGCGGCGACGCCCGCGCCCGCGGTAGAGCGCGGCCAGGTCGATCGCGGCTCCGGAGGTGAAGAGGGCGCCCGCCGCGGCGAGCATGTTGCGCACGTCCTTCCCGTCACGCCGCAGGGTGGAGATCACCGTCACGCCGTCGGCGCCGAGGGCCTCCTGCACGTGTGCCCGCAGGGCGGGGTGCGGGCCGATCTCGACGACCACGGTGCGGCCCAGGGCGGCCACCGCGCGCATGCCGTCGTGGAACCGGACCGGGTGGCGGACCTGCTGGCTCCAGTAATCGGGCCCCTCGGCGCCGGTCAGGGCCTCGCCCGTGACGTTGGAGATCACCGGGACGGCCGGGGCCGTCGGGCGGAGCCCCGTGGCGGCCTTGCTCAGTTCGGGCAGGGCCGGGTCCATCAGCGGCGAGTGGAAGGCGTGCGAGGTACGCAGCCGGGTGGCCCGTACGCCGGCGTCGCCGGCCAGACGGGCCACCTCCTCCACGGCCTCCGTACGTCCCGAGACGACCACGGCGCGCGGGCCGTTGACCGCGGCCACCGACAGGTCGGCCTCGCGCCCGGCCACCCAGCCCCGTACGGTCTCCGGATCCGCGGCGAGGGCCAGCATGACGCCGTCGCGCGGCAGTTCGCCCATGAGACGGCCGCGCAGCGCGCTGAAGCGGGCGGCGTCCTCCAAGGGCAGCATGCCGCCGGCGCACGCGGCGACGAGCTCGCCGACGCTGTGCCCGAGCAGCGCGTCCGGGACGACTCCCCAGGAACGCAGCAGGGCGGCCAGCGCGTACTCGACGGCGAACAGCGCCGGCTGGGCCAGCCTCGTGTCGTCGAGCGCCTCCGGGGACTGCTCATCGAAGAGGAGTCGCCGCAGTGGTACGGGCAGTTCGGCGTCGAGCACCTCGGCGCACCGGTCGATGGCGGCGGCGAACTCCGGCTCGACGTCGTACAGTTCACGGGCCATGCCCGGGTACTGCACGCCCTGGCCGGTGAAGACGAAGGCGGTCCGGGCGGGCTTGACGGCGTGCCCGTACGCGACCGACGGAGGAGTCCGGCGAGTCCGCCACAACCGCAGGTCGTTGGCGATGCCGATGGCACCCCGTCCGCTCACCGCGAGGCGGTGGCGGTGCACGGCGCGCCCGGCGGCCGCGGTGAACATGGCCTCCGGCAGGCTCTCCTGGTCGGTCCGGGACAGATGCTCCGCCCAGCGCTCGGCGAGCCCGTCCAGACTCTCCGGGGACTTGGCGGACAGGACCAGCAGCTCGGCGGAGCGCGGCCGCGTGCCGCCGCCACCGGCTTCGTGCCGGGCCCGCGGTGCCTCCCGCAGGATCGCGTGGGCGTTGGTGCCGCTGTAGCCGAAGGAGTTGACACCGGCCAGGCGCGGGACGCCGTCCTCCCGGGGCCAGGGAACGGGTTCCCCCGGCACCTCCACCGCGGCGCCCTTCAGATCGATCTTGGGGTTGAGCCGGTCGAGGTGGATGCTGGGGTAGATGGTCTCGTGGTGCAGGGACAGGGCGGCCTTGACGACCCCGAGGAGGCCGGCGGCGGCCTCGGTGTGACCGAAGTTGCTCTTCACCGACCCGACGTAGAGCGGCCGGTCCGCGGTGCGGGCGTGGGCGTACGCGCCGGCGATGGCGTTCATCTCGATCGGGTCGCCGACCGGGGTCCCGGTGCCGTGCGCCTCGACGTAGCCGACCCGGGCGGGATCGGCACCGGTGCGGGAGAGCACCGCGCGGATCACCTGCTCCTGGGTCCGGCCGTTGGGCGCGGTCAGCGCGGGCGTGCGGCCGTCGTGGTTGATCGCGGTGCCGATGATGCTGGCCAGGATGGGGTCGCCGCGCTCCTCGGCGAGCGACTCCCGGCGCACCAGCGCCGCCACACACCCCTCGCTGCGGACGTAGCCGTCCGCCTTCGCGTCGAACGCCCGGCACTGCCCACCGCGGGAGAACAGGCCCAGCTTGCAGAAGGAGATGTGCACATCGGGGGTGAGGATCAGATTGACCCCCGCGACGATCGCCGAGTCGCACTCGCCGGTGAGGATGGACTGACGGGCCAGGTGCAGTGCGGTCAGTGAGCCCGAGCAGGCGGTGTCGACCGTGAGGCAGGGCCCCTTCAGGTCGAGGAAGTGGGCGATGCGGCCGGCGCTGATGCTGATCTCGTCGGCCATCGAGTCATAGGCCGTGATGCCGGTGAGACCGTCGATGTCGTGTTTGAGGAACCCGTAGTTGTTGCTGTTCATCATGGCCACGAAGACGCCGGTGCTGCTTCCCCTGATCTCGTCGGGATTCTGTCCGGCGTGTTCCAGGGCGTGCCACACCGTCTGCAGGAGCAAGCGGTGTTGCGGGTCCATCCGGACCGCCTCGGCGTCCGAGATCCCGAAGAACGCGGCGTCGAAGCGGTCGGGGTCGTCGACGAACCCGCCGTGGCGGACGTAGGTCTTGCCTGCTGCCAGGGGGTCGGGATCGTAGAGCTCATTCACGTCCCACCGGCTGGCCGGGATCTCCTCGACGCAGTCCCGGCCTTCCCGCAGGACCTTGTGTATGTCGTCCAGCCCGTGCACCTTGCCGGGGAGTGTGCACCCGACCCCTACTAACGCAATGGGCTCAGCATCCATGCCGATTCTCCTTCGGCGGGTGGGGGAGTGGCGCTGCCGTACGGCCCGGCACACGGCCACGGTCTGGGACAGCCGGCAGTTGCGGAACGTCGCACGAATTCAGTGCCGGAATCTTGAGCCTTGAAGCGAATTGTGGCTCTATGCATCGGTGTCGACCGAATTATTCTCCGCTGCACCCTCGCAAGGCTAGGCGCGCACCGGAAAGGGAGGCAAGGAGCTACTGGGGGGCGGAACAGCGCTCCTGGAGGCGTCAACGACCCCGCGCGTGCGCCGTGCACGCACCCTTCGCACGGCCCGCACGGCGCGCGGGACAGCCCAGGGCATCCGGCAGGCGACCGAGGCGCGCCGGTGTGCGCGCCGGTTGTGCGGAGTGGCATCCGGCGCCCGCGGAGTCAGTCACGGGTCCTCGTCATCGCCCTTCGAAAATCTTGCCCCTCGTGAAGCCTCCGGGCGGATCCCGCTCCTGGGTATCCCGGTTCACGGCATGACGCGAAGCGGCACGGAATCGAGGGGCCATCCAAGATCATCAGCAGCCTGGCGGACGGCTGTGCCGAAGTTTCGTGGTATTCGCGAGAAGCTGGACCGTCGAGCGCCGGATCGCCCGCCCCTCGCGACACCCGTGACCAGCGGACCCCACCGGCACCGCTCCAGATAGCATGTTCGAACTCGTGGCGATCACCCCGATCACCCACCCTCACCCGAAAACCGTGCCATCCAGCACAAAAAGTGACCTACTTAGCTGACGTCCGACAAATTGGCCAAGCAATTGATATCTATAGCATCACGGTTGTTTTCACAAATAAACAGCAGAGCCGCATTCGCCGCAGGGCGTAAAGCGCGGACGATACTGTGGGTCACGGCGGGTGTGGTGGCCTTCGGATTCCTCGTCGCGCTGGAGATCGCCGCGCGTCACTACGGCATGCCGGGGCCGATCACCAACCAGGCGAAAGAAGTGATACTCGCCCCCAAATCGGGGCCGCTGCTGTACGGCAGCATGGCATTGATGATGGTGGTGCTCACCTGGCGGGAGCGGTTCATCGCGGCCGGCGTCGCCGTCGGTATCGACGTCGTCTTCTGGCTCGTCCGGTGGGCGGTCGACGCCAAGATGATGTTCGGCAACGGCGCATTGTGGGTGCTTCTGGGCTATGCGGTCATCGCCGTCACCCGCCGCACCGGCCGGGAACGCCTCCTTCTGCTGAAAGGCGTCGGACTGGGCCTGCTTCTGGTCGCCGGCCGCAAGACCGGCGATACCTGGCTGCTCATCACGTCCAAGACCCGTCCGACGGTGCTCGACCAGTACGTGGCGACCGCCGATCACGCGCTGGGCAACCCGTCATGGATCGTAGGCAAGATCGTCAAGGCCACCGGTCCGGTCGGCGACCACATTCTCGACTACGTCTACATCCAGCTCGCGGTGGCCGCGGTCGTCGTCGCGCTGTACCAGCTGCGCAACGTGGCGACCGAGCGCCGCTTCCCGCGCCACCACCTGGTGCGCACCTTCCTGGTGATCGGCCTCCTCGGGCCCGGCATCTACATGATTTTCCCGGTGGTCGGGCCGATCTTCGCCTACGGCGCCGACGGCAGCCACTGGGCTGTGGCGGATCTGTGGCCGAACACGGCGCCGATACTCAACGCCCCGCACCAGATGCCGTTCGACGAGATCACCCCACGCAATTGCATGCCCAGCCTGCACACCGCCTGGGCCACCGCGATATTCATCCATTCCCGCAAGGGACCACGAATTCTGCGCTACGCAGGCGCTTTCTGGCTTGTCGCCACGCTCGGCGCGACACTGGGATTCGGCTACCACTACGGCACGGACATCATCGCCGGCGTGGTCTTCACCCTCACGATCGAAGCGGCTCTGCGCTCGCTCGAACGCGGCTGGGACCGGTCGGGAACCCAGCTGGTCGCTTACGGCGCGGCGGTCTTCACGGCACTCCTGGTGTCCTATCGCTATCTGCCGCTGGAGATGGCCGAACACCCCTGGGTCTTCGGACCCCTTCTCATTCTGGCGATGGCTTCGGTGATCTACGGCTACGTACGGACCACCAAACGGTGGGAACCGCAGGCGCCGAAGACCGCACCAGTGCGGCAACCGGAACCGCAACCCGAACTGGTCTGATTCACATCGCACCAGGTTGCGGACCGAGCGCTTCCCGGGACGCTGAACGGGTGTTGCGGAGGTGGAGCGGGAGCCCGTCGGCCGAGCCGGAGGGTATCGATGGCGTAGAGACGTCGATACCCTCCGGCTCGGCAGGCGGGCTCCTCTCGGTTGTGAGGCTCCAGTTTGAACGTGAAGTGAGGCGGCGGAGCAGCCCTACCTCTCCGCATAGCGTAGGAACTGCCAGCCCAGTACGGCCAGGGCAAGTGTCTGTGCGAGGGAGGCGATCAGGAGTAGAGGATGGACGGCGGGAGAGCACCAGAATGCGGTCATGCAGATCATCGGCAAGGCCAAGTACGTGAACAGATCCACAGCGGTCTGCAGTCGCTTGCGCGTGGTGCGGCTCGCATCCTCACGGTGGTAGATCTCCCAGCCGAACACTGTGCCGTGGGCGCCGCTGAGCTCTGCCAGCCGCGGTCCCAGCTGCTCGCGGATGTAGCAGCCGACCGCCGAGATCTTCTCGTCGTTGACCAGGTAGGTCCAGCCCAGGACCAGGCAGATCCCGGGGACGGCGAGCAGCAGTTGAGCCTGCCCGCTCTGGACGGCGATCGCCAGGACCGCGGTGGACGCGGCGAGCGTGAAGTAGAGCAGGTTGTCACGGAATCCTATCCGGGTGTTCTGCTCCTCCTTGAGGCGGTCGTACTCGGCCAGCAGCAGTCTGCTTTCGGTGACGTCTTCTGTGGCGGCCACGGCCATTCCTAAGCTGGGGTCCCGGCTGGGCTGATGAGTGAGCGGGCAGGGCTCCGGCGCTCCGGCCCCTGCCCCTCCTGAAGAACCGGAAGAATCAGTCGGTAGGGCGCAAGGGCGGTAGGTGGTTGGGGTTGTTCCGTTCGATCCAACCCTTTCCGTCCGCCGCGATTCCTTCCAGGAGGCGGAAGGTGTGGATGAAACCCGCCGCATTGAGGTTGATCTCGGCGATTTCCTGGGCGTTTTCGTCCGGCGCCAGTTGATGGGTGTCGGCGTCTTTGACGCGAATGTTCCTGGCCGGCCCGTTGGTGAGGACGAGCTCCAGGTCGTATCCGATGCTGGTGCGTTCCGTGACCTGTACGGAGGACAACGCGTCGAAGCGGTAGTTGCTTCGCTGCTCGTTACCGCGTTTTGCGTCGGTGAAATCGAATTCCGTGCTGACTTCACGAACGCCGTCCTGGGTTACCAGGAAAAGGCGGAAGTTGTAGCGCGAGTATCGCCAAGGACCGCCCTTCACGCGCCCTCGCTTGTAAGGGCGTGCGGGTGTCATCAGGATGGTGTGGGTGATCAGGTCGCGCCAGGTGAGCTGGTGGTGGCGGAGTGCTTCGTCGACGAACACCGTTTTGTCGCAGGTGAGCCAGGTCTCCATTTCCAGCTCAGTGGGTCGCGTGGCGTCCAGGAACGACTTCCAGTTCTGGTAGGCGGCTTGCCGCGCGGCCAGCTGCTCTTGATATTCCCGGGTTTCTTCGGCCAGCCGGTGCTCTTCACCTCGGGTCTTCAGCCACGAGGACACAGCCGTGCGTCCGGACCAGACCGCACCGACTGCGGCCAGGACGGCCAGCAGCGTCTGCGCAGCACCGGCACCTGAGGCCACTGTTCCGAGCAGGGCCAGAGTGGTGATGCCGAGAGCGATGAGGGCGACCATGCACAGTGTCTTCGCCACCGCCGACGTGGGGCTCTGGTGACGATGACCGAAGAGAGTGCCTTTGTGGTGACGGTCTCGGGCATCCTCGGCGAGATAGCGGATCAGCCAGTTGACGCGGTCCACGCTGACTCGGCTCTCGCGATAGAGAAGCGCGATCTCGGCGACGAGGCTGTCGCGGATGTGGACGGTATGACCGAGCCATTCGTGCGGGGCCCATCCGTGGGGCACGCGGGTACCGAAGTAGTGATCGAACGAATGACGGACGCGGTTGGTGAACCCGTCTCCGGCAAATGCGGGATTGCCTGTGTACGGGATGTGGGACTCACGGTTCTTGACCTTAAGCCGATGGTCTTGGTGCCACCATCGGCGGCCGAAGTGAGCCGCGGTCAGGCCGGCGCCGAGTGCCACCACTAACTCGATGACTGCCGCAGCCGGATCCGCGAACAGCGCCAACATCGAGAGGAATCCGGCGACGATGACGAACAGGCCGACTCGGAGCGGGAGGGATGCCTTCGCGGCAGCAGCGCTGCTCGGACGGGGCGGCAGGGCCCGTGGCCCGATGGGATCGGGTTCGAAATAAGCCCAGACCCGTTGGACCCGGTCGTTGCCGAAGCGAGCCGCCTCGGCCCGCTCGCGGTTCTCGGCCCACAGGCTGTCCTTCAGCCCTCCGGTGAGTACGAGGTCGAGGTGGTGGAGGATCGCGTCACGCTGGCGAAGTGACAGGGCTCGCAACCGCTCCAGTACGCGTCCTGTTTCGCCTTCCGCGATGCTGAGCATCGCCAGCAGTTCGAAAGCGACGCGCAGAGCGTCTTTCCACTCTCCCTCAGCGTAGGTCCGTACGAGCCCGGAGGCATGGTGCAGCCGCTGGAGTTCTTCGGTGCTGAGGTCGTGGTAAGCGCGGGCACTGAGCATGGCGAGCACCCAGTGGAAACGGACCTCCGCGTTGTCGTGTCCGTGGGCGATCGCGTCACTGATCATGTCGCGAGCACGGCTGGGGACGCCATCCTCCAGGAACCGCACACCGACCTTGTATTTTTCCTGAGGCGATGCATCCGGATGGACGAAGTAGACGTTGGAGTTGTGCACGGTCTCGGCCTGGATTCCGACAGTGGAGTCGTAGGCGGCCGAATTGTGCGTGCCACTGCTGCCCTCGTTCATGACAAGTCGCCCGCCGCGACAACCAGTGGCGCCAGCATGGCCACCAGCTCGGGAAGCTCCGCGACCAGGCCGCGTAACCTCTTGAGTGCCATGGTCGCCCTCTTGGACGATCCGGGAGTGTTCTCCTTTGCCGCCCGGCGGGCGAAGCCCAGCTCGGCCAGTGCCTCTCGGTAGGAGTCGTCGTCGAGGGCGCTCTCAGCGTGGTGATGCTTCAGGTGCTCACGGAGTCCGTCCAGTTCCGCGACCAGGTCCGCCGGACCGGTCACCTTCGGGGCCGTGTTCATGTAGACGCTGCTTTCCTTGACCGAGCCGGCCATGATGCCAACGGTGCTGTTATGGGCGGAGTTGCTGACGTGCTCTTCGAGTCTGTCGGACGTATGGTTCTTGTCTTCCTGGGACATCGTGATCTGCTCCTGTTCTCCTACCAGTTCCGCGGCCAGCCGTGTGGCGAATGCGGCCGCGTTCGCCGCAGCCCGTGGTTGCCAGTTACGGTCCTTCGCGCTGCTCTTCGTACCGTCGGCTCGGTCGCTGATTCCCCGGATGATGGCCACTGGTGCCCCGCTGAGATGACCGGCTTGCGCCACACCGGCGGCCTCCATCTCGATCGCGAGCGCGTCGTTGTAGTGCTGCCGGATCCACCGCGCCTCAGCCGAGATCTTCGAGTTCTGCACGACCTCGCCGGCGGCGATCGCGCCGAAGCGCACCTGCGGCGCGCGCTCATGACCAGGCGTGTCGTCTGCCCAGTCGTTCACGCGAGCCAGATGCGAGCCGAGCTGACTGATGCCGTGTGCCGCCTCCCACGCCCGGGGACGGGCCTTCAGTCCGTCGTCCTCGCTGGTCCCGCCGTGGTAGGCGTACACGTGTGTCGCCATCACCACGTCGCCCAGCCTGGCGTCATCCCACAAGGCACCGGCGACGCCGACGAACAACACGGCCACCGGCGAAAACTCCTGTATCGCGCGCTCAGCGATCACCGCGGCGGAATGATTCCCTTTGTTCGTCAGGCCGAGTGCGACACGGCATGAAGTGCCCTGCACGGTTCCCACCTCGAACCGCGTCCCACGCTCATGCCGGTGCACCTGTGGGTCGGTCAGTTTCCGGCGCACGGCCTGGTATTCGAGATTGAGGGCGGTGAGAATCACCACCAGGTCTTTCGACATCTATTCCCCTTCTCCTCTCGTGTCCTCTTCCGTCGCGGACGGCACAGGTCGGATCAGTGGTGGGAACAACACCGACTTCGGCCCGGCCCGGTACAGCCGAGCGGGCCGTCCCCCTGTGGTCCTACGCCCCGAGCCTGCGGGGACGATGAATCCCTTTACTGCCTGAACTTTCCGATAGAAATTACGGGTATCGAGTTTGGTGCCCCAAACGGCTTCGTATACCTGCTGCAACTCGGCAATGGTGAAGACTTCTGCACAGAATGCCGTGGCCAGTGCCGAGAATTCGAGCTTGGTACGCGCGCGTTCAATTCCGTCCGTCACGATCCGGTGGTGATCGAAGGCCAGTTCCATCTCACCGGACAGGACGGCTTCCGCGGGAACCCATGCAGCATCCGTGGCGTCCGTTCCCGCGACCGGTTCGGGGAGTCCCGGCGCGATCGCCAAGTGCGCTACGGAAACGACTCGTCCCCGTGGATCACGGCCTGTGCCCCCGTAGGTGGCCAATTGCTCAAGATGCATCCGCCCGGCCACCAGAGCGGTTTCTTCCCTCAGCTCACGGTGAGCGGCGTCCAGAATCTCCTCACCTGCGTGATTGAGGAATCCGCCAGGCAGCGCCGGCATGCCTTGAAAGGGATCTTCACCCCGTTCCACGAGCAGGACACACAGTCGCCCCTCGCGCAGCGTCAAGATCACGAGATCGACAGTCAGCAGCACCGGCGTGGGTGACCACGCATCAACTTGCATGCTGCGTACGGTACTTCGATTCCTGTCACCTTAACAAGAAGAGTGACGAGGAGACTGCTGAAGCTGGATGGCGGAGGCGCTTCGAGCGGTCAATTCGTCGTCCGCTCCGCAGCCAGGCGTGGGCCGATCGTGGCCTGATGGTTCGGTGTTGCCTCGAAGCGGCTTGGGAACGGGTACTTGTGTTCCAGGTCGGGTGTGTATCCGCGCTGGTGAGGCAGAAGAAGCCGATGCCCTCGCCTGCCGGGCTGGACGAGTCGGTGAGGCGGTGGTTGCGGGTGGCCCTGTGGCCGTGACGATCACTGGGTTGTCGGGGGCGTCGTCCTGGCCATCACCGGTCCGCCCGTACTGCCCACGATCCCCACGATGCGCCAGTACTCCTGGGGCAGGATCTCCCCATGCCCTCGGCCCTGTTCGGCATCAGCCGCATTCCGTCCGCGTCCGTACCGGCCAGCGCCTGTTCCGGCTCCGGCGACCCGGAGTCGGAACTCGACATGTCAGCCCCGCCGACCAGCGGAAATCAGGATGGCGGGTCCTCAACGAGGGTGAGTGAACGAAGGTCGGCGTCCAGTACGCGGATCAATTCACCGACACGGCCGCCACCACTCGGCGCCGCCGGGAAGCGTTTGAGCACGTCAACGACGACCGGTGTCGCACGGTGCACCGCCTGCTCGAGGTGTGCGGCACCGACGCTCCGGTCGTCGTCGGCGACGAGTTCGGCCGCTCTGGCCGCGTAGGCGTCGGCGCCGAGAATGTGCTTGACCTGGGTGGCCTTGGGCAACGGATGCAGGTAGGCGGCGCCTGCCGCGGACATCGCTGCCCACGCCGCCTCGCGCGCAGCCGCAGTGTCCGCGCACTTGGCCGCCTTGAGGGCCGCCGACGCCGTGTCGCGCAGAGATTTCCCGCGTCCGCCGCCCCGGGCGAACTCCCACGCGGCACTGACAGCGTCTCGGGGCCGCGAGTCGTCCGGCTGATCGGTCTCGAAGATCTCGAGCACCACCTCCGCACACGCTGCGGCGAACGCGGTGACCTCGCGAAGTTCCCGCTTGCTCAGAACGATCTCGCCAGCTTCCCCTGTCATGGGTTCATCTTCCACGATCGCCCGGGAGAGCCCGGCGGGGCGGCTGGACTCCGGTTACTCGCGCCGGCCGGGCTGATGGCCACCGGCGGGCTGCCGGAGCATGGCATTGCCCCGGTTGAAGGCGTTGGTCAGGGAGATGAGGCATACGAGGGCAGCGAGCTGCTCCTCGTCGTCATGCTTGGGGGCGTTCGCCCAGGACTCGCCCGTGACTCCACCGGCGGCGTCGGCGAGGCGGGTGCCCTGCTCGGCCGGCCCCAGGGCGGCGCGCTCGGCGTCGGTGAACACCGTGGCCTTCACGCCAAGCCGCGACCAGATTGAGGCGCGTCGACGGCTTCCCGGCATGCGCGGCGTCCTTGCTGTGCATGTCGACACGAAAACCTCAGCTGTTGATCCGGCCGGCGCGCCGCTTCACCAGCTCCTGGGTGGTGAACGGCAGCGTCGAGCCGTACACGCTCGGTCCTTGCTCCGACCGGGCTCGAGCAGCGTCCTGCCCGGGCACCGGACGGCGGTGCCCGGGCAGGACGGCAGGATCACGGCAGGACGATCAGCCCGTTGCGTTCAGGAGCTCCCGAGTGCCATGGGTCCGCGCTGGCCGCATTGGTGTTCACGCTCACCAGGCGGTTCCAGGGCGCCTCGTCCGCGCTCGCGGGCACGGTGAGGATGCCGAGGATCGCGGCGGCTCCGAGGAGGACGGTGGTGATGCGGCGCATGGTGTGCCTTCCGATGTAAGGGTGATCTGGTCGGGCCGGGTCTGCCCACGCGGCCTCGGCCGCATGCGCGGCATCACCCCTGCGTGGATGGCGAATCGGTCCTGCACGCGCCTGTTCGTCACCTTGGCGAAGGGTGGTCACTCCACCGGTTCGTCGGGGGACCGCCTGGCCCCGAGTCGGTGAACGTCGGAAACACGTCGCCGCTGACGAGCGGCCGGTGATGGCGAACACCCCATCTACAGACGCCCAGTGGCGAACGGCAGATCCGAGGATCCATATGGTGACCCTGACTTGAGGTCCTGTGTCCGGGAGGCGTGATGCGGCGTACCGGAACACGCGCGGCTGGGGCTGGACCGCTGGTCGTGCGCTTGGTCGAAGGTACCCGACGCCAATGGCTCTGCTTTGTATTATGCAGAGTCGGGCCTGCACAGTGCTGTCGTGGAGTTGCTCGATCAGCACGACCTTCGCCGGGACCTCTGCGCGACCTGCTCGCGGTCCACCACAGCGGTGGCTTGGAAGCCGGCGAGTTGACAGGGCTGGCAGCCTCGCTGTTCTTCGACGGCCACATCCTCCTCTCCGCGCATCAACTCACCAGCGCTCTCCTGTGCTTGTTCACGCATTCCGACTGGCTTGCCAGGAATGGCCACCGACCTCGGCCTCCTGGCCCCGACCGTTGAGGAGACACTGCGGTGCTGCCCCGCCATCACGGACGGAATGACCCGCGCCGACACCGCCGGCGTCCGCGCGGCAGTGGCGTTCGGCCTGGCCAACCGCGACCCAGCGGCCTGCCCGGACCGTACCGCTTCGACACCACCCGCGCCGGACCGTGCCACCTCCCCCTCGGCCGCGGCCCGCACCACTGCATGGGGGCCGCGCTCATGCACACGGAACTGCGTATCGGGCTGACTACACTCTTGACCCACCTGTCGGCCTACGGCTTGCGGTCGAAGCCCGCACCCTGACGAGCTACGAGGAATTCCGTCTTCGAAAAAGGGCTGGGTCGAGTCCGCCGCCGACCTGAAACGCTTCCACACCATGGAATACGTCCCTTACGAGAGCGGCGAGATGGTGATCCACTCCGGTCACACGCTGCACCAAGTCGCTCCCAGCCCCAGAGTCGACCCCGATGACGAGCGGCTCACGTTACAGGGGCATGGGGTGTGGCGCGACAGACGTCGGCTCCTCTACTGGTGACCCCAGGACTGCCTGGTCGGGCCCCGCATCCCGGGCGCCCGACCAGGCACTCACTCGGTTACAGGTACGGGCGAGTGATCAGCTCAATCGCGTGACCTGCGGGGTCCTTGAAGTACACCCCTCGACCACCGTGCTCGTTGTTGATCTCGCTCGGACGCCGCATCTGCGGATCGGCCCAGTGCTCGATGCCGCGATCACGGAGCTGCTGGTACGCCCGGTCGAACAGCTCGTCGTCGATGAGGAACGCGTAATGCTGCATCTGGATATCCACCGGTGGCTCGGCGAACTGAAGCAGCACGCCGTCAGAGAGCTGGATATTGGTGAACGGGCCCCAGGACGGTGCTTCCGGGAGTTCCAACAGCTCGCGGAAGAACTGAGCCGACTCGCTGCGATCCTTGGCGGCGATGATGGTGTGGTTGAACGTGACTGTCATGCAGCTGACCTCGTAATTGCTCGGCACTGAGAAGGGACTCGGGACGCATGAGCGTCGGGAGGTCCGCGTGCCGAACTGTGGGGGCGCCTACCGCGCACCCGCTGCGCGATCAGCCCTCCACCGGGTGGCCAATCCGTGTGTGGCGTAGCGCCGGTCCGGTGTTCACGTCGGCGGACTTTACTTGATCATGTCGACTGGGGCAACAGAACAGCGAGCGGCTGCTGGGCTGCTCGTTGCGCGCCCGTGCGCCGTGTCGCGTACGCCCGGAACCCTCCTCGCTGGAAACCGGTCCGTGGGCCGTTGCGTCTCATCGGGAGGAACGGGCCGTCCCGGCTGAAGGGGGCGAAACGAACATGACCGACTCGCAGTGGCGTCACGTCGCGACAGGGATCGACGTCGTCTGCTGGCTGACGTTCCTGACCGTATGGGCCCTCGGCGCGCTCTACAACGCGCGCCGCTCCCCGGCCGTGCGCAAACGCGGACAGCCGCTCCAGCGGTGGAGCATTGCCGCCGGGATCGTCGTGGCGGTGACGGTGAACGCGCTGCTGCCGCACGGCACATGGGAGCCGATCACCCTGCATGTGCAGTGGCTGCGGGCCGTGGGCGCCGTCGTGCTGATCGCCGCGACCGCCTTCACGGTCTGGGCTCGCCTCCGCCTCGGCCTCATGTGGACCTCCGCACCTGTGGAAAAGCAGGGCCACGAACTGCGCACCGACGGCCCCTACGCGATCGTCCGGCACCCCATTTACACGGGCATCCTCGGCATGTTCATCGGTACCGCAGTGCTGATGCTGTTCGGAGGCTGGGTAGTGGCGGTGTTGCTGGCTGTCCTCCTCGTGCAGTGGAAGATCAACGTCGAGGAGAAACTGATGTCCGAGGCATTTCCGGGCACGTACGAGGAGTACAAGCGACGCGTTCCCCGTCTGATCCCGCGCCTGCGGCGTCGTGGGGTATCACTGCCGACGACCCGGACGTAAAGGTATATCGGAGAGCCTGGCTGTGTATGAGGTGGCCGCCAGGTGCAACGAACAGACGTTGGGGTACGGCGGATGCCGAACACGATGGCGGCCTGCGACTGGCGGTTCCCGATGATGGCCGGCGTAGCCGTCCCGACGATGGGCCGTCCCAGCACGACATGGGCGGGAGGGGTGTCCCGGCGTTCTGACGCCTGTGATGAGCCGGTGTCCGATGTCGCGAGGTATTTCATACGTTCACTCCACCGGATCGGTGGCCCACACGGAACGGTGCGCGTACTCAGATGTCGCGCGCCTTTGAGCTCGGGGTACGACGGGGCGGGCCGGTGAGGGCGGTTCGAAAACGTGCAGGTCTGTGGCGTAAGGTCGGACAGATGTCACCCGCCGCCAGAGAGCAGAACGCCGACGCCCTGGGAGCACGGACCGAACCCTCGTTCCGTCTGGACGCCGACCCTGATGAGATCGGGCACCTGGTGTGCTGCCGGGACCCCTCGTGGCGTACCGCGTTCTGCGGGGCCGAGGCGGACACCGTCAATGTGGCTGTCGAAACGCTCTGCACCATGTGCGTGGAGCGGGCCGAGGCCATGTGGCCGGGGTACTGGGCGGACCCGGAGAGGTTCTGTCCCGTCGACGGGCAGCCGTGCCCGGACGAGCACGACATTGACCTGCGCATCGCCTGGGAGACGGGCCCGCCGACAGCGTAGCCGCCGTTGCGGGGCGGCTCCAAGTGGCGGCACAAGTCGCCCGGTGGGCTCTGGTGAAGGCGTAAAAAGTATGGGGGTTGATGTGAGCCAGGTGCTCTATGGCGAGCGTTCGTGGAATCCGCTGGTGCGGAGCGTGGAGCTGACCGAAGCCGGTCTGCGCAGGGGTGGCAGGACCACACCGCTGGACGAGCTGAACCTCGGCGGCATGGCCGAGGCGTTCCAGCGCGGCTGCTGGCTCGGGGGCGGGGGAGCGGAGCGTCCGCTGGAGCGGTTGCCGGACGGTGCCGGCGTCGTCCCGGTGACTCGGGTCACCGGCACCGCCGTGCCGGTGAAGGTGCGTCAGGCCGCCGAATTCGCCCGGAACTTGGGCGAGCTGGCGGTACGGCAGTGTGGTGGACCGGAGCAGGTGGCCGCTCTGGGGGCCAGGGCTCGTACCGAGGGCGTACCGCTGTGGATGGCGCGGCGCACCGCGCCGGGACCCGCCGGGCCGGTCACCGTCGTCGTGGACCGGCGTCTGGTGCGCGTGGATGTGTGGGGGTCGCACGCTCCCGCCGTACGGATCCGGGCGCCGCACGGCTTCCACCGCGGCTCCCAGGGCCCGTCCCACGGCTTGTGCCTGACCGTGGGCGACCTCACGGCGCAGCTCGCCTTCAGGAAGAAGCTGCGCAAGTCCAAGAGCTCGGTGGAGGTGCGGTTGCCCGGGCAGCAGTGGTTGCTGCGGCGGGAGAACGCGGTCAGTTCGTGGCTGCTGCGCGACGAACGGCGCGTTGCCCTCCTGACGCGCCCTCCGCGCCGGCCGGCGGTCGAGCCGGACACGGTGCTGCTGCCGCTGGCCCCCGTGCGCTACGAGAGCGCCGACCCGCTGGACGCCGTCATGGCACAGGTCTTCGCCGTCGCCTTCGGACTCGGGGACACGACGGGCCTGGTGCGGTTCCGCGCACAGCCGAGCCCGGCATCCGCGGGCGAGCCGGTCGCCGTCGACGACGACTGGGACCGTTCGTGGTTCAGCAATCTCGGGACGAGCGGAGAGGACAACGATCCCGGAGGCGGCGACGGCTGGGGTACGGACGGCGGCGACAGCGGTGACGCCGGTGGAGGTCATGACGGGGGTGACAGCGGGGGCGGTGACGGCGGCGACTAGGTTTTGCCTTCGAATTCCCCGTTGCCGGGGATTCCGGTGGCGGGCCCCCATCGGACCCGCCACCGCTCCGGCATGCGGCTGGGCCGCTCTCCGTCACCCGCGCAACGCCGTCGGCCCGACCTGGCGCGCCATGCGGTACGTCGGTGCACCCGTCATCCTGGGCTCCGCCTTCCCCGAGGTGAGGCCCTCCACTGCCGCGCCTATGGCCGCCATGCGGCCGTCGGTGTCGGAGTTCTCCACGAAATTCCGGTAGTCCGCCTCGCTTTCCCAGGTCACGACGTTGTAGACCCGGGTGCCATCGGTGCTCACGTGGAAGCGGGCCGACACATAGCCGGGGTAGAACGCCACCCACTTCTCCAGCAACGGAGCGAACGCAGCCACCAGTTCGTCCTGCGTCTGCGGCCCACCCTCCACCGTGTAGTCGATGATCGATACGAACTCCGTCGTGCTGCCGCTCATGAGGTGCTCCTGTTGCCTTGTCCGTGAGGCGGGTGTTCCCCGCTGCACACGATCTTGGTACCTCAAGTTCGATTGAGGTCAAGGGTGGCTAAGGAGGGAGCGTGGCGCTGGGGCATCCGTGCGGTCGTCCCACAGCCGTCCGACCAAGGGCAGTCACTGCTTGCGACGAGGAGGCCTCGCGATCGCTTATCGGGCCGCACTCCACCTCGTGAGCATCCTCATCTGAACCCGAAGCTGACCAATGAGGCAGAACCTAGCCGATCCGTTCGGCCAGAGCGACGATGATTCCCGAGGGGCCGCGGAGGTTGCAGAGCCGGTAGACGTTCTCGTACTGCGCCACCTCGCCGAGGAGTTCCGCGCCATGGCGGCGCAGCCGGGTGATCGTGTCGTCGATGTCGTCGACGGCGAACATGACACGGTGCAGGCCCAGAGTGTTGGGTGGCGGGTTGAGCGGCCCGGCAGCGATCGCCGCGGGAGCGTGGAACTTCGTCAGCTCCAGCTTGCCGTGGCCGTCCGGGGTGCGCATCATCGCGATGGCACTGCGGACCCCGTCGAGGCCCACCGTCTGGTCTGCCCAGACTCCCTCGATCTGCGCTTCGCCTTCCAGCTCCATGCCGAGCTCGGTGAAAAAGGCGATGGCAGCCTTGAGATCGTCGACGACGATGCCTACGTTGTCCATCCGCTGAATCGTCACGGGTACTCCTTCTTCGTCGCGCAGTCCGTTCTGGCTACTGGTACCCCGGGGACGGAACAGCGCCACGCTCTTCTTACATCTTCCAGCCGAGCTCCAGACAGGTGACCGATACGAGAATTCGCACACCGGAGTTTGTTTAAGGTGGGCGGATGACGACGAAGGCGTACGCGGCGCTTCTCCGCGGCATCAATGTGGGCGGCCACCGGAAGGTCCCGATGGCGGATCTGCGGGCGTTGCTCACGGAGTTGGGGTACGGAGATGTCCGCACGCATCTGCAGAGCGGCAACGCGGTCTTCACGAGCGTGCCCACGGACGAAGCGGCGCTCGAGACGCGGGTGAGCCAGGCGATCGAGGACCGGTTCGGATTTCCCGTCGACGTCCTGGTGCGCGACCATGCCTACTTGAGAGCGGTGGCCGACGCCTGCCCCTTCCCGGCGGCGTCCCTGGAGCCGAAGCAGCTCCACGTCACGTACTTCGCGAATCCGGTCACCGCGGCCGACTTCGCGAAGGTCGATGCCGAGCGCTTCCTCCCGGAGGACTTCCGCCTCGGCGACCGCGCGCTCTACCTCTACGCCCCAGACGGCCTGGGCCGTTCGAAGCTGGCGGATGCCTTAGGAAGAGCGGCGCGGGGCGTGGCGACGACGCGCAACTGGAACACGGTCGCGAAGCTGGCGGAACTCACGGCCTCCACCGGCCAGCAGTAGTGGAGTCAGATCACGCGGCCGCACGGGCCCGTGCTGACCACGGAAGCGCCATGCCCCGCGTCCCCTAGGTTTCACACCGATGCGACAGGGCTGCTCGGGTGCACCTCACGTTCGATACGCGGCATGATCTCGGGAAGATAGATGTCCTGGATGGCCGCACCGGAGCCGTGGGTCTCCCAATGCTCCCGAGTCGCCCAGCGCTCGACCAGGACAAAACGCGCGGCATCCTCGTGCGATCGGTACGCCTCCCAGCTGACGCAGCCGTCTTCGGCCAGGCACAGTGGACGCATACGGGCCAGAGCGTCCGCGACATGGACGGCGTCTTCGGCCTTGGGCACGCGGATGATGACGATGAGGTCGAACACGATTGCTCCTCTGACGACGGAGGACAAAGTCCGGGCACTTTATCGCAGCTGGCAGCTGACCTGCGTAAATACCCTGCGGGGGAATCCTTGGGCGGCTGCGACGAGTCGTGAGCGCTGGGCGTGGGCGAGCTGGGATTGCGTCTCGACGCTTGGAAGGACAACCGCGACCTCCACGGTCGCTACGCCTCCCAACGGGGTTCAATCCCGCCTCGGGCCATGTGTGTCCAGTGACGTCGCAGTCCGCGGATCGAAGCTTCACTTTGAGGGGATCTGGCGGACTGAAGGGTTACGTCGCAGGCCCGGGATGCCGCGGCGGGGTGTGGGTGAGATATCGCGTTGCACGGATGCCGGAGGGGCCTTTACCCTGTTTGAGTTCCGCCTGCGCCCGATCCGGGGCCCGGCGCTGTGTTTCGAGGTGACGACTTATCTCCCAGGCCAAGTAGCCGTCCGCAGTTCCCCACGTTCTGATCGTTTGAACGTGTCCGGGGGCGGACGTCGCGCTGGCCTGAGTTGCGTCACCCACCCCCGCTTTTCCCTGTCATTCTCCGGGTGCAGCTCTGCCGACTGCCCCGGGTTTTCGTGTTTTCCGGCCCCGGTGCGGCTGTCGGCAGGGCTCCCCGACTCTTTGGATCAGGAGCCCCACAGTGCCTTCCCCCGCGCTCGAGAACGAGCCGCAGCACACCACCCAGCCCCCAGCCCACCCCAGACCTGGACCGTCGAAGATGGCCTTGGGGGCCTGGATCGCCCTCATGGTGCTGCTGGGCGCCGAGCTGATGGACATGATCGACCAGTCGGTCGTCCTGACCGCCCTGCCCGCGATCCAGGAGTCGACCGGCGCCGGACCGGCCGCGGTGCAATGGCTGACCACCGGCTATTCACTGCCCGTCGCCGTCGGGCTGATCACCGGCGGGCGCCTCGGCGACCTCTACGGCAGGCGAAAGATCCTCTTCATCGGCACCATCGTGTTCACCGCGGCCTCGCTGCTGTGCGGTCTGGCCACCGGGCCGGGCGTGCTGATCGGTGCCCGCCTGCTCCAGGGCGTCGGGGTGGCTCTGATGATCCCGCAGGTCCTGGCCACCCTCCACGTCACCTTTGAGGGACAGAACCGCAGCAAGGTGTTCGGTCTGTACGGGGCCGTCATGTCGCTCGCCAACGTCCTGGGTCCGGTGATGGGCGGCCTGCTCACCGAGGCCGACCTGCTCGGGCTGTCATGGCGGCCGATCTTCCTGGCCAACGTGCCCGTCGGCCTCGCCGTGCTCCTCCTGGGACGCACATTCATCCCCGAGTCGACCGTCCAGAAGGCCGACCGGCTCGACCTCAGCGGCATGCTGCTGTCCGCACTGGCCATCGTCCTGATCGTCTTCCCGCTCTCCGAGGGGCACCTCCATCACTGGCCGCTGTGGTGCTTTGCCATGTTCACCACCGGTCTCCTTGCGCTGGGCGTCTTCCTGCGGCACCAGCAGCGCAAGCAGGACAAGGCGCCCCTGGTGCCCCTGTCCCTCTTCCGGGGCAGGCAGTTCTCCGGCGGCATGGCCGCGCAGCTGACGCACGGCCTGCTCTGCGGGCTGTTCTTCATGACCTGGACCCTCTACCTCCAGCGCGGCCTGGGCATGAGCCCCTTCCACGCGGCCCTGGCCTTCGTGCTGCTCTCCCTCGGAGAGCTGGCCGGCGCGACGATCGCGGCGAAGAGCGGCGGGCGCTTCGCCCGCAGGTTGCCCCAGACCGGAGCCCTCATCGCGTCCGCTTCGATGGCCGCCTACGGGCTCCAGGTCGACACAGGCCAGGGGAATCCGACCCTGCTGGCGATGACCGCTCCGGTGGTACTGATCGGCTTCGGCCTCGGCATGGTCGGCGGCCCGCTCGCCGACCTGTCGCTGGCCAGGGTCCCGCACGAGGACGCCGGAGCCGCCTCCGGTCTGTTCAACACCGCCATCCACCTGGGCATCGCCCTCGGCACCGCGCTGACCGCCCTGGTGTTCTTCGCCATCACCGGCGGCTCGCCCGACGCCGGACTCAACCGCGACGCGTTCATCACCGTGCTGTGGTGGGTCGGCAGCCTCCTCGCCCTGATGTGGGCCCTGATGTTCTGCCTGCCCAAGCACACGAACAACCAGATCGACTGAGCCACTTCCCAGAGGCGGCGGCATCCGGTCGCCGGGTGCCGTCGCTCCTGGCCAGCCTGCCCTCGGCAGGAACCCGGTCGGCTTCCCCCGGCCGTAACGCCCTCAGGCGACAGCGGCTCCGGATCGTGCGTCGCGTAGCGTGAGAAGGTATGCCGCGGTAAGCGCGACGCCACGGTCTTCGTCATGTGACAGAGCTGCGAGGGCGCCTGACGTCGTGGTTCCCGGGATGTCCGCGAGCGCCTGTGTCAGCCGCCGGCGCGCGGACGATTCGAGGGTGTCCTGGGCGAGGCAGTCGACGAGCCTTGTGGTGATCTGGTCCGCCAACGCGGGATCGCTCGTCAGCGCGCTCAGGGCATCGGCTGCGGCCGTGTCGTCCGTCCCCTCGACGACCATGTCGATGAGCGTCGGGATCGCGTCGGCCTCTCCACGTGCCGCGAGGGACAGAGCCGCACTTCTGCGGACCGCGATGTCGGAGTCCGTGAGAGCGTCCTGTAGCAGTGCGGTTGCCTCACCGGTCGGAATCTCGGCAATGGACTGGACGGCACGCTTGCGCACGTCGGCCACCGATGAGCCGAGACCATCCGCCAGCAACGCCAGCCCACCGTCACCCGCTCGCGCCAGCGCCCATCGAAGGGCTCCGGCGACGTTCGGGTCCGTCTCGCTCAGGGCCGCTTCGGCCAGGGACTCCACCGGCACCGGAACCCCGTCGACCGAGGACAATGCCGCACGCTGACGGCTCCCCGCGCTCTCCGACCTCAGGGCCTGGAGGAGCGCGACGATCTGGAGTACGTCCTCCCAGCCGGCGGGCTCCGTGGCGCCGATCCGACGAAGTCGTGTGAGCAGCGCGGTCTCAGCCGCGATACGTTCGCGGGTCTGGCGGATGAGGTCGTCGACGAGCTCCGAGGGCGTGAAGCCGGGGTCATCCAGCGCACGCCCGACTTCACGCAGCGACATCCCCAATGACCGCAGGCTCTCGACATGGAGGATCCGCCGGATGTCTTCGCTGGAGTATTCCCGGTAGCCGGCCTCGGTACGACCCGTTGGCCGCACCAGGCCGAGCGAGTCGTAGTGCCTGAGCATGCGGGCGCTGACCCCCGACCGTCGTGCCACATCACCGATCAACACCGTTTGTCACCCCTCCTGGCTGGTCGTGCCGAGCGCCATGATGCGCTTCGCCTCCTCGATCGCGAACTCGAATCCGGCATCCGGGTTGCGGAACAGCCGTTCCGTGGCGATCGCGTGCTGACGCGCGTGAGGGTCGAGATCCGTCAGCACGGCGCGCAGAATCGGCATGATCATCTCACCGAGACCGATCAGCGCCCGGCTGAGGCTCAACTGCGTCTCACGCGCGCCGCGCCCGAGCTGCGTCACCAGCACTCCGGCCAACTCGTGCTCTCCACCTTCGGGCACGAGCACGACCGCTGCCCGCCAGGCGCTCCGCGCCACCTCGTCGTCGGCGTCGGTCAGAAGCGCGTGTGTGATCGCCGGCCACGCTTGCCGATCCCCGATCTTGGACAGCGTGTGCAACGCCTGGCTTCGCGCCTGCGCGCGCTCCGAGCGGAGTTCTTCGATGAGCTTGGGGACCACTGTTGATGACGAGTGACGGGTGAGAGCCCACGTAAGCATTTCGCGCACGTAGAATTCGGGCTCGATCGCGCCTCGTTCGATGAGCGTGACGACGAACCGCGGGTCAGGCGCCGTGCCGATTGCCAGGGCTGCCCGCAGCCGTACCGACGGGTTGTTGTTCTCCAGCCCTTGGAGCGCTCGCATGGTATCCGTGTCCTGTTTCGACATGATCGTCGGGATCACCTCCTTGGCCGCAGTGAACCCCTTGTCATTGTGTGAAGGTCAAGGCGGGGCATGCGGGGGTAGCACTTCCGCTGGTGGAAGGCGCGATGGTCCGGCTGGAGGTGGGGCACTCGTGAGGTGATCGCCTCTGAGCCCGGCCATCGGCTGCCCGTACGCGAAATCCTCACGGAGCATGAGGAGAAGAACGGCCCGGCGGTACCGGGGCTGGTTGTGTCAGTGGTTGCCCCTACGCTGCCACACGATCACTGACAAGCATTTGAGGAGGGTCCCATGACCACCGAGGACAAGACGATGAAACGCATCGAGGAGGCCATCGGACTGCAGCACGCAGGCGGAACCGATACCGCTCGGCGACGGTTCACCGAGATCTGGGAAGAGATCGCTTCTGACGGCGACCCCTTTCACCGGTGCGTCCTCGCCCACTACATGGCTGATCTTCAGCAGGACCCGCAGGACGAACTCGCATGGGACCTGCGTGCCCTGGAAGCCGCAGGGTCGGTGACCGACGACCGGGCCAAGCAGCACCCACTCGTCACTGGCGATTCGCGGGTTCTACCCATCCCTGCACCTCAACCTCGCCTCGGATTACCACAAGCTCGGCCATACCGAACAGGCCCGCACACACCTGACCCAAGCCCAGCAGCACCTCGACGCGCTCAAGAAGGACGACTACGGCCATGGCATCCGGTCGGCCATAGCACGGCTCGCAGGCCGGCTCGCCGAGGACAGCGAAGCGGGGTAAGGCACGGCGAGGAATCTCGACTGGCCCCGGAACAAGCCTTCGCCCGGGGCCGATCAACAACCCCCCGGATGCCCGATCGCCCCATCAGACGCGGCAGCGCAGCATTTCCAGTGGGGGGTTGGCGACGCAGTCCGCCCAGAATTCCGCACCGAATTCACGTACGCCCGCGTCGGACACTGTCAGCGGGACCCAGGTCAACTCGTCGAATCCGGCCGCCCGCAGACATCCTTCATAGACTTCACGGCGCGGGCAGGCACCGACGAACGAGATCGGTGGGTCGAGCAGTGCCGTGATCCGCACTCGTGGTCCGATCTCGCTCTCCTCCCCTGCCGGCTCGCAGAGGAAACCGTACTTGGCCAAGGACGGCCCGTCGAAGCGGTAGTCAGGGGTCTGCGCGAGCACGAAGAACTCGGCCCCCGGCTTCAGGCTCCGGTGCACGTTGCGGCACATCCGCTCCATGGCGGCGACGTCCTCCGCGTAGTTGAGCAGCTGAACTCCCGTGGCGACGTCGAAGCGCCGATCGAGGGGTGGTAGCGCGGACACATCACCCACTTCGTAGCGCACACCCAGCGGTTCACGCTCCTCGAAGGCTCGTGCCGCGGCGACCATTTCACCGGAGATATCGATTCCGAGCACATCCGTGGCGCCACGCCGCTTGAACTCCCTGCTGTAGAAGCCGGTTCCGGAAGCCAGGTCGAGGACCGACTTGCCGCGCACGTCCCCGACCATGGCGAGGAAGCTGGGCACCTCCGCGTAATGCGCCAGCGGAAGGGACTTGAACCCCTCGAAAGCCTCACCGATCCCGTCATACTGCTGTGCGTCCATCGTGCTGTCCTCCCTCGTGCTTCGCCATGCCCTTGAATGTGGCCCGCCTCCGGGAGGCGCTGCGGCCTCCGGCGGGCAGTCTTCCCGCACTCCGGCAGACCGTCGTACTGGCAGAAGCCACAAAGATGCGGACGCCGTCCCGGACTCCTGTACGGGCGGGTGCAGGGTTCGAGCGGACGGTGGACAACCTCGGCCGTGACCGTGGCCGCGGATCGAGCTCTCCCGCGCCGTCATCGCCCTGACTTCCACCGCGGTGCGCAACGCCGAACTGCCCCGGCATCGAGGCACTGACCGGCCAGCTGGCGCGCCGAAGGCGGCGGTCTCTTCACCGCGTCGTCGCGCACCGACAGGTCGAACGGGCAGTTGACTGATCAGGCCGCATCATGGCCTGGTAGCGCTGCAGATGTTGTACCGCCAAGTCTCCTGGTGCCGGTACATCTCCACCCCGCTCATCGCGTTGACCAACCTGTCGCCTCGGCCCATGCCGCGTGCGAGCGCGTAGGGCAGCCGGCCGAGCGCCGAGAAGCACCGCAGCATGGGCAGGATCTTCTCCGTCGCGTCATAGCTCGATTCGACAACGAAGCCGGCCTGGTGGAGGAGCCGCTCCAGGTGGCCGTGGGTCAGCGTGAGCATGCCCGGCATGCCGGAGAGCTCGCAGACCCTGAGCAGAGCGGACCGTGCCTTCGGCAGGAGATGGGCCTGTGGAGTGCTCGAATACTCGAACATCACCAGTCTTCCGCCAGGGCGCAGGACGCGGAAGAACTCGGCGAGCCCCTGGCGAGGGTCGGGGGAGTGGACGAAGGACTCCATGGTGTAGACGCCCTCGAAGGAGGCATCGGCGAAGGGGAGGGCGTGATAGTCGGCCAGGAGGAAACGCGTGCGCCTGCCCGGTTCGCCGGCGCGGGCCGACCGCCGCCGTGCGATGGCGACGTCCGGCTCGATCCCGTCGATCCCGGTGACGTGCACCCCGCCCGTCCGAGCGATCGTGCGCGCTGTGTCGCCGACCCCGCACCCGGCGTCGAGCACGGACGACGCCGGAGGGAGGGCAAGCTTCCGGGTCACGACGAGTTCCATGCGGCGCATGGCTGCCGCGAACCCCCATGGGGAATGACCTGGCTCGTACCAGCCGAAGTGGCGCGTACGACCGAGCAGTGCCGCGTACCCGAAGCGTGACTCGAACGCCCGGTAGTACGGCAGGACGTGTCGCCGGTAGTGGTCATCGGTCATGTGGGTCATCACTCCTCGTCGGTCATCCTGCCCCGCCCGAGGTCTTCAAGGAAGAGAGAACGCGCCATCGGCCGCAGGCACGCCGACATGCGCCGGCCCCGGTCGAACTCGTCGACCAGGGCCTCGATCTTGTCGCCCCGGCACCGGACACAGTCACGTGGAACAGCGTCCGGCCGTGGGGCGCACGGTGCCGCCTGTAGACGGTTCAGACGCGGTCGGCGGCGATGAGGAGGTAGTGGAAGCTGCCTTCGCGGTATGCCGTCAGGAAGGGGTCCTCGACGCCCGTGGCCACCGACGACTTGGCCCGGAGCTCCCAGTACGGGATCGCGGTGGGCGTGAGGTCCACGACGTGCATCGGCACGAGGCCGTTCGCCACCATGGCCTTGAAGTACGCACTGCGTGGGTGGATGTTGCACGTGTAGTGCTCGTCGATGGCGCTGACCGCCTTGGAGCGGCCGCCTGTCACGTCGTTGGAGCAGCCGGTGATGACGACGTAGCGGCCGCCGCGCGCGAGCTGCCGGGCGTGCTCGGCGAAGAGCTCGTTGAGGTCCACGTACATCGTGGACTCGTTGTTCCAGATGCCCTGGAAGTCCCCCGTCGGGAAGCCGGTGTCCAGCATGTTGCGGAAGTGGTAGCGCACCTTGTCGTCCACGCCGCGCCGACGGGCCTCCGCGTTGGCGAAGGCGACCTGCGTCTCGGAGATGGAGACGCCGTCGACCCGGCAGCCGAAGCGGGCGTTGGCCATGATGCTGGTGCCGCCGCGGCCGCAGCCCGCGTCGAGCAGCCGCTGGTCGGGGGCGACGGGGCCGAGGTGGTCGAGGAGGACGTCGGCCTGGGCCGACTCCAGGCGGTGGAGCTCCTCGATGATGCGCGCCTCCCGGGTCTCCTCCGGGCCCTCCAGCACGGACGGGTCGTAGTCGCCCAGTCCGTAGTGGTGGTGGTAGAGGTCGTCGACCTCGCCGAGCCGCAGGTTCACCGGGTCCTTCTCGTTGTTCCAGTAGTCGGCGACAGACTGCTGGTACGCCGTACGCAGGACGGCGGCGGGGGCTTCCGGGGTGGTGGTCATGGTGGAGACTCCTTACAACGTACCGATGACTGCGGGAAGTTCAGGGTGTTGCGAGTGCGCTGCGCGGCAGGCACTCATGTGGCTGTCGGGGCGGAGAGCGGCCGTACGGGCCGGAGCGCAGCCGCTCCCCGAGCGCGGCCCGTAGCGGGCGGCGCTCAGGCGCCGGAGGCGCGGCCGACCTCGACGTTCTCCAGGACGCCCAGCGCGTCGGGCACCAGGATCGCGGCCGAGTAGTACGTGCTGACCAGGTAGGAGATGACAGCCTGCTCGTTGATGCCCATGAACCGCACGTTCATGCCCGGCTCGCACTCCTCCGGGATCCCGGTCTGCCGCAGCCCGACCACACCCGACGCCTCCTCGCCGGTACGCATGGCCAGGACCGAGGTGGTGCCCTGCTCGGAGAGCGGCAGCTTGCCCAGGGGGAAGATCGGCACACCGCGCCAGGCTGGGATGCGATGGCCGTTGACGTCGGCGTCGCCGAAGTAGATGCCGCGTTTGTTGCACTCGCGGCCGAGAGCGGCGATCGCCTTGGGGTGGGCGAAGAACGCCTTGGTCTGGCGGCGCATGCTCAGCAGCTCGTCGAAGTCGTCCGGTGTGGGCGGGCCGGAGTGGGTGGAGATGCGCTGCCCGTGGTCGGCGTTGTGCAGCAGCCCGAAAGCGCGGTTGTTGACCAGCTCGTACTCCTGGCGCTCGCGCAGCGCCTCGATCGTGAGCCGCAACTGCTGCTCGGTCTGGTTCATCGGGTCGTTGTAGAGGTCGGCGACCCGCGTGTGCACCCTCAGGACCGTCTGGGCCACGCTCAACTCGTACTCGCGCGGCGCGAGTTCGTACTCGGCGTACGTGCCCGGCACGACGGGCTCCCCGGTGTGGCCGGAGGCCAGCGCGATGTCGGCTTCGCCGCGCTTGTTCTGCGGGAGCTCCCTTTCGGCCTGGCGGCGCAGCACGTGCTCGCGCAGCGGCTCGCTCCGCCCGGCCACCTCCTCGTACGCCTGCCGGGGCAGTACGAGCACCGTGCACGCCGTCAGCGCCCGCGCCGTGAACACCCACGTGCCGGGCTCGTCCGACACCACCTGCCCGCCGAAGAACCCGCCGTCGGCGAGCACCCCCAGCCGCACCTCGTCCCCGTACTTCCCGGTGCCGGTCTTCTCCACCTTGCCGTGCGCGATCAGGACCACATGGTCCGCCGGCTGCCCGGCCCGGGCCAGGACATCGCCCGGCTCGTACTCGCGCTGCTCGAACCGCCCGGCCAGGGACCGCAGCACCTCCGGCTCGTCGAACCCGCGCAGCAGCGGCAGTTCGCCCAGCTCCGCCGGTACGACCCTGACGTCCGCCCCTTCCTGGACGAAGGTCACCCGCCCGTCGCCGACCGCGTAGGCCAGGCGCCGGTTGACCCGGTACGTACCGCCGCTGACCTCCACCCAGGGCAGTATCCGCAGCAGCCAGCGCGAGCTGATGTTCTGCATCTGCGGAACGGTCTTGGTGGTGGTCGCCAGATTCCGGGCGGCTGCGACCCCGAGGCTCAACTGAGCCTGTCCCGCGGATCCTTCACGCTGTTCCGATTGATCCGGCGTCACTGCACTCGTCATTCCGGTCCCTTCCGACACAACGTGGGGGGTGCAGGGCACGCGCAGCTTCCGCGGTGGGCCGGGCCTGCTGCCGCGGATGCGCGCCGCAAGTGAAGCAGCGGGTCAGGTTGTCGGTCGAGAGTGGCGGAACGTGCACCATCGGTTTGCGCCACCGGCTGCCGCCCGGAAGCCGTGGTCGCCGGCCATCGGCGCCTTACGGGACCGGAATTCACCGCTGCCGAGGATGACTTGATCTGCGCGAACTGATGTCCCGTGCCGTCCGGATGGGCGAAGAAACGCCGACTGCAGAAGACGTCATCGCGCCACTTGCTTCCTGGCCGACCGGGCGCCGGCCAACGTCCAGGCGGGTTGTGAGGGGGCCGGGGGTGCTACCGCTTCACCCCGACGAGTGAGCAACGTTGTTGAGCACGCGTCAGAGGCGCACGTCAGGCCGGTGGGCGAGAGGGAGACTCTTGTTGCCGCTCCGCGCGCCGTGCTATCCCTTCGGCGACGAAGGCGCCAAGTCCAGTGTCTGTGAACGGAGTTGCGGATGACCTTGCCAACCCCCAGCGCGGCCGATGTGCCCGAGGCCGCTGGCGGCTCATCGCATCTCCTGGCCCGGCTGCTGTCCGGTCCGACCGGTATCGGGACGAACTCCCTGCGCCTCGCGGCGAGCTTGGATCCGGACGCGGCTCCGGCCGCGGAAGTGTTGCCGACCGCCCTCCCCTCGCTGACGGAGTCGCAGCCGTCGTCGCAGCGGATCGAAGGTCTCTACTGCCCGCCTGCCGTACGGGACGACCGCGCGCTGGCCGATGAGGTCAACGAGCGGCTCGTCGAGTGGGCCGAGAAGGAAGTGGGACTCTACCCGGACACCGAGCACAGGGAAGCACTCGTCGGCTTCGACGCGGGGCGGTCGGTGGTCCTGTGCCATCCCGACGCGCCCGGCATCGAGCACCTCATGGCCGCCGCCCGTCTCCTGATCGGCGAGAACGCCGTGGACGACTACTTCTGCGAAGCGGAGTACGGCGGCAGCGCGGACCGCCGCGGCGCGGCGCTCGCCGTCGCGCAGTCCGCGATCGACCCCGCGCACAACACCCCACGCTACGAAGCCGACTGGCAGGCGGGGGTCGGCTCCCATCCGGCCCTGCGCTCGATGCGGTCGGCCATGGACCACTTCCAAGCCCTGGCCACTCCGGCACAGGCACACCGCTTCCGGCACGACATCGCCAACCTCTACCTCGGGTACAACGCCGAGGGCGACTGCATCAGCCAGCACCGTACGCCTTCTGTGTGGGAATACTTGGTGCAGCGTCAGTTCAACAACTTCCGCCCCTGCCTGACCATCACCGACTCCGTCGGCGGCTACGAACTGCCCGCTCACCTCTTCGCGGAGCCCGCGGTACAGCGTGCCGTTGCCCTGGCCTCCAACGCCTCGACGATCTGCAACGACCTCTACTCGCTGCGCAAGGAACAGGCCAGCGAACGCTTCCACTACAGCCTGCCCACCGTCATCGCGGCCGAGGAGAAATGCTCCATCAACGACGCTTTCCAGAAGGCGATCGAGGTCCACAACGAGATCGTCCACCTCTTCGAGGAGCATGCCGCCGCGCTCTCCGCCACCAACCCGCTCACCGCCCGCTTCATGGCCGGGCTGTCGAACTGGATGACCGGCAACCACGAATGGCACGCCGGAAACGTCGGCACCCGCTACGCGACCTCTCCCTGAGGATCGCGCTCGCGGTGGCGAGTGGAGGAATGCTGCCCGCTGCGCACCTGTGCCGGCTCCTGCTGCGGGACTGCTCCAAGATGCAAGGGAGGGTGCGGTGGCCTGCCCGGGCCGGGGGAGCGCAGTGTGCGGCTGCGAGTGTTCCGCAGTGCAGGTGAGACGTTCTGCGGGGTGGGGACGACGAGGGTCCCCCTGGCGAGCGCGGGGTTGCCGACACTTCACGCGCTACGCCAGAGGGACCTGATGTCGGTTCTCGGCGACTGCGAGATCGTCGACTTTCAGATGACCTGCCGGGCCCGGGGATCAGCCCATGACAATGTGGTTTCCACGCGGACGCTGAACGACAGTCCGCGCCCCTATGCGTGCCTCCGTCTCTGCATGGTGATGTGATCCAGGCGACTCTGGAAACCGCCCTGGGAGCACCCTCGTCTTGCGGAATTTCCCTAGCCGGGATAATTCCGGGGCGGCGATCGACCCGCGTTATGTTGAGGAGCGCGCGGGTGTGTCATCAGGAACGTAGGCGGAGTTGAAAATTCGTTCCGCTGTGGCGATCACGCCGACAGCCCCCGAGGGTCGGTGGATGTCAGTCGCGCGGGCGGATATCCACCTTGGCGGTGCTCGGTGGTATCACCGGTCTCACTTCTCATCACTGGCACGCGGCTCGTGCTTGCCTTGGTGACGGACCGTCCCTACGCGACCGAAACTACTCTCCAGGGCGCGCGGGTCCTCATGGTGGTTTGAATTGACTGAAAGCATGTCCCAAGAGGTGTGCTTGCTATTCATTGGGCTTTTATGTGCCTCCGTGGGGCATCGACTTCAATGCCGCACCCTCCACGGCCTGGTCCACGTCGGCGACGGCGCCGGTGCCTTGCCTGCACGGCGGCTGCCGATCGCCCGGATGGACAGCTCTGGTCAGGGAGCCTGAATCGACTTCCGCTCGGGCACGGGCCAAGGCTCTGGCCGGGGTCGCCTTCTGTCTGCCCGCCTCCGGCGGCGGCGAAGCGACCGGCTCCCAGCGCGTGGCTCCCTCGGCCTCGCCGTGCCGCTCACTGTTCCAACTCGCCCTCCAAGTCGTATAGTCCAGCCTGAGTACCCCAGTTGGAATAGATGACGGAGGTCGATCGATGCCCGCTCCACGATCACGAAAGCTCAACCTGATCTCCCTGGCCGTCCTGGAACTGCTGGAGGAGGAGGCAATGCACCCCTACGAGATGCAGCAGCGGCTGCGCGACCGCGGACGGGACCGTCTGGTGAAGCTCACCGCCGGCACGCTGTACCACGCTGTGGAGCGCCTTGAGAAGCTCGGCCTGATCGAGGCTGTGGAGACCAGTCGCCAAGGCCGTCTGCCCGAGCGCACCGTGTACGCCATCACGGAGGGCGGCAGGGCGGCCTTCACCGAGCGGCTACGCGAGTTGGTATCCACACCGGAGGGAGAATTCTCGGAGTTCCCGCTGGCGATGGCCCTGCTGCACACCCTCGACCGCAAGGAGGCCATCGAACGCCTCACCTGGCGGGCGGCGCGGTTGGAAGCCGCCATCGCCGCTGAGGAGGTCATGACCGCCCGGCTGCGTGCCTCCGGTGTGGAGCCGATCTACTTCATCGACCTCACGTGGCAGACCTCCGCCAAGGAGGCGCAGCTGAGCTGGATCAGAGACGTGGTCGGACAGTTGGAGAGCGGCGCGTTGGGCTGGCCCGATGCCGGCTCCGCTCAACCGCTGCGCCTGCTGGAGACCGGGCTGCCTCGACAGGACCGCCACGAGTCGCTCCGGCCCGCAGGGGAGGCAGGCTGATGCCGACGTTACGCACTCGCAACCCCTGGCTGGCTCTCGGTGCTCTGTGTCTGGGATTATTCATGATTCTTCTGGACACGACCATCGTGAACATCGCCGTTCCCAGCATGCTGAGCGGCTTGGACGCCGGTCTCGACGAGATCCTCTGGGTCGTCAACATCTACGTGCTGGCCTACGCGGTGCCCCTCATCGTGGCGAGCCGTCTGGGTGACCGGTTCGGCCGCAAGAAGCTCTATGTCATCGGACTGGTGGTCTTCACCATCGCCTCCGCATTGTGCGGGACGGCCCACACAGGTGGTGAACTCATCCTCGCCCGCGCGCTGCAGGGCATCGGCGCCGCGTTGATGAACCCGCAGACCCTGGCGTTCATCGTGGTCCTGTTCCCCCCGAACAAGCGCGGCGCCGCCTTCGGCATGTGGAGCGCCGTCGCGGGCATCTCGACCATCGCCGGGCCTCTCCTCGGCGGACTCATCGTGGAGAAGCTCCACTGGCAGTGGATCTTCTTCGTCAATGTGCCGGTCGGCGCGTTGGGGTTGCTGCTCGTCCTGCTCTGGGTGCCCGAGTCCCGTACCGACACCGCCCACGGTTTCGACCCGGTGGGCATCACGCTGCTCACCGGTGGCCTGTCCCTCATTACCTTCGGGCTGCTGGAAGGCAGCCGCTACCACTGGGGCACGATCACCGGTCGGCTCACCGTCCCGGCCCTGATCGCCTGCGGAGTGGTGCTGCTCCTCGCATTCGTCCTGCAGCAGCTGAGGTCGGCCGACCCGCTGGTGCCCCTGGCGCTGTTCGCCAACCGGAACTTCACCGTGGCCAATGTGGTGGCCATGGGAGTGGGCTTCGCCATGGTCAGCCTGCTACCCCTGATGATCTTCTTGCAGGAAGTGCTCGGCCTCACACCGCTGATGGCAGGCGTGGTGACCGCCCCGGCCTCAGTGATCGCCGCGCTCATCGCGCCATTCGCAGGTTTCCGCACCGACCGCACCGGCGGGAAATACTTGCTCATCGCCGGCTTGCTGGCCTTCGCGGTCGGCATCACGGCCGCGGTCATCGCGGCCAGGCCACATATCAGCAGCTGGACGATGCTGCCCGCGGTCGCCGCGCTCGGCATCGGCATCGGCTTGTTGTTCACGTCGATGACCACGGTCGCCGTCGGAGAAGTCGGCGCCGATCTGTCGGGCGCGGCCTCAGGTGTCTTCAACACCACACGTCAACTGGGGCAGGCGCTGGGTACCGCCGCCGTGGGTGCCTTGCTGCAGGCGACCCTCCACCATGCCCTGGTGGACGAAGCCACTCACCGCAGCAGGAGCCTCCCGCCTGCCTACCGCCGTGGATTCGTCGACAGCTTTGCCCACGCGGGACAAGGCGGAGCATTCGCCAAGGCACCGAAGACCACTGGCACGTCCGGGGGCATGGGCAGCCAACTCCAGCAGCTGAGCACTGACGTGTTCAACACCGGATTCGTCTCGGCCATGAGGTGGACACTCCTCCTCCCTCTCGGGCTCACTCTCCTGGCGGTGATGTGCTGCTTTAGCATCAAAGCCCGACGCACGGTGCCTACGGCTGAACGTCCCCTCGTGGCCAGTCGGCGATGATGAGGCCTGAGCGACGCCCGTCCCACGACGGCGACACCATCGCGCACCACACTGCCCATCAACTCCTGGCGCCCGTACCGAGGATCAGCTTGCCGAAGCGGCAAACCCGCTTGGCTTCCCGGCCGTGCCCTCCGCATCATCGGTCTCGGGGGAGACGGAACGGCGGGCGAGGCTGCCGTCCCGGCGTACAGCAGCCCGGCGATCCTGGAGGAGACATATGTCGTGGCACGTCGCGGAGCCCGTACACCGGCTGGTGTCCTCGCCGGGAGGCCGGATTCACCTTGCCGAGCAGGGAACAGGGCCGCTGGTGCTGCTCGTACACGGCTTTCCGGAATCCTGGTACTCCTGGCGCCATCAGTTGCCGGCGCTCGCGGCGGCGGGATATCGGGCGGTGGCCATCGACGTCCGGGGCTATGGCCGCTCCTCGAAGCCGGCCGCCGCGGAGGCATACCGGATGCTCGACCTGGTGGAGGACAACGTCGCGGTGGTGCACGCCCTGGGCGAGGAGTCGGCGGTGGTCATCGGCCACGACTGGGGTGCGACCATCGCCGCGAACTCCGCCCTGCTCAGGCCGGAGGTCTTCCGCGCGCTGGGGCTGCTGAGTGTTCCTTACAGCCCGCGCGGTGGGCCCCGCCCCAGCGACGTCTTCGCCCGGATGGGCGGGGACGAGGAGTTCTACGTCTCGTACTTCCAGGAGCCGGGCCGCGCCGAGGCCGAGATCGAGCCGGACGTACGCGGCTGGCTGGCGGGCTTCTACGCGGCTCTGTCCGCCGACACCATGCCCGCGCCCGGCGCTCCCGACCCGCACTTCGTCAGCAAGGCCGGCACGCTGCGGGACCGGTTCCCCAGCGGTCGGCTGCCCGCCTGGCTCAGCGAGAGGGACCTCGACGTCTACGCGGGGGAGTTCGAACGCACCGGCCTCACCGGAGCCCTCAACCGCTACCGCAACATGAACCGCGACTGGGAGGACCTCGCGGCCTTCGACGGCGCCTCCATCACCCAGCCGTCGTTGTTCATCGGCGGCGAACTGGACGCCTCTACTACATGGATGGCCGATGCGATCAGGGCGTACCCGGTCACGCTGCCGGGCCTGCTCTCTTCCCAGCTTCTCGACAACTGCGGCCACTGGATTCAGCAAGAACGCCCCGCCGAAGTCAACCGGCTCCTGACCGAGTGGCTCGCCGCCCTCCCCGTCTGACGTGGCAAATGTTCCGGTGAACCTGGGCGAACGCGCAGCCGATTCCGTATAGGGGGACGCGGAAGCGCCCCCTCATCCGGCGGTCGCCCGGGACGCGCCGGTGGGGGAGTGGTGCCGGTCCACGATGCCCTCGACGATCCTCATCAGCCGGTCCCCCGTCTGATCGATGCTGCCGTTCTGTGCGCTGACCTGCGCGCCTTCGAGTGCGAAGGTGATCTCGGCGGCGGTCTGTTCGGGATCGGGAAGTCCGGCCCCGGCGCACATGCCGACCAGCCTGCGGGTCTGGCGGGCCTTGTGTTTCTCGATGACCTGCCGTGCGGGGTGGGACCGATCGGGCAGCTCGGCGATGGAGTTGATGAATGGGCAGCCCCGGTGGGAGATCGCCGGCAAGCCCTCGGCGATGAAGCGGGCCAGGCCCAGGATCTGCTCCCTGGGGCGGCCGGGGAATTCGGTCTCGACCCGGTCGAAGGCCGCTTGGTAGTCGGCGGCGACGATCCGCAGCCACTCCGCGACCAGCGCGTCCTTGGTCTCGAAGTGCCGGTAGATCGCCATCTTGGTGGTCTCGGCCTTCTCGGCGATCGCCTGGACGCCCACCCGTCGGATCCCCTCGCTCTGGAAGAGCTCTTCCGCCGCGTCGAGGATGCGCTCGCGGGGCGGCAGTTTCGCCACCCTGCTCGGCCTTCTGACGGTCGATGCCATGACTGCTCCGTGACGTTCGGTTCGTTGTGGGCCCGGGGCCCATCCTCTGCTACGGTACCAGTCCGTTCCGCGCGATACCGATGGGTATCACTGGGTACTCAGCGGTATCACCATCCTCTTCTTCCGGGAGTGGCAATGAGAATGACCGAGTACGTGAGCTTCGACGCGGTCGGGCTCGCGGAGCTGGTGGCGGGGGGTGAGGTGACCCCCGCCGAAGTGGAAGCGGCCGCGCGCGAGGCCGCACAGGCGGTCAATCCGCGGATCAACGCGATCGTGGAGACATGGCCGGCCGACGACGAGCCCACCCCCGGCAGTACACCGCTGGCCGGAGTCCCTTTCCTGATCAAGGACCTCGGGGTCTCCATGGCCGGAAAGCGCACGGAGTTGGGCAGTCGTCTCGCGGCCGGCAATGTCGCCGACGCCGATTCCTCCCTGATGCGGCGGTTCCGTCGTGCCGGCCTCGTGACCCTCGGGCGCACCGCGACACCGGAAATGGCCTACAGCACCACGACGGAACCCGTGCTGTACGGCGCGACCCGCAACCCATGGGATCCGGAGCGGAGCGCGGGCGGGTCCAGCGGGGGCGCGGGCGCGGCCGTCGCTGCCGGGGTGGTCCCGATCGCGCATGCCACCGACGCCGCGGGCTCGATCCGCGTTCCCGCCGCCTGCAACGGCCTCTTCGGGCTGAAGCCCACGCGTGGCCGGGTCTCGGTGGGTCCCGATTTCGATGAGATCCTGAACGGCCTGGCCGTGCAGGGCAGCGTCAGCCGCACCGTACGCGACAGTGCGGTACTGCTCGACCAGATCCGCGGCCCGGAAGAGGGCGACCCCTACTTCGCCCAGGAGCCGTCCCGGCCGTACGCCGAGGAAGTCACCCGTCGCCCGGGCTCGCTGCGGATAGGTGTCCTCACCCAGGCATGGGGCGGACGCCGCACCACCACGCCCGTGGCCGATGCCCTCTCCCGCACCGTGCGCCTGCTCGAATCCCTCGGTCACCAGGTGGAAGAGGTCGAGGTCGATCTCGGGGTCGACTGGGAGGAGTTCGTCCTGGCCAACGCCCGTCAGTGGACGGCGAATCTCACGGTGTCGGTCGATGAGCTGGCTGCCGCCTCCGGTCGGCCCATCGACTCCTCAACCCTCGAGCCGCCCATCCTCGCCAGCTACCACTACGGGCAGCAGGTCAGCGGCGCACAGTTCGTCACCGCCTTCGCCGTCCGGAACCGGGTCGCCCGGAGCCTGGCACGGTACTTCGCCGCTCACGACATGCTGCTCACCCCGACCTTGCCGGAGCTTCCCGTGCCCTTGGGCGCCTATGCCGAGGGCGCGGAGACGCTGGACGGCCTCGGCTGGCTTCGCCGCGTCTTCGACCTCACGCCGTTCAGCGCGGCGTTCAATGTGGCGGGGACGCCCGCCATGTCCGTGCCGGTGACGGCCGACCCCGGGACCGGGCTTCCGATCGGTATGCAATTCGCTGCCGGGTACGGGCGAGAGGGCCACCTCTTCCGCCTCGCTGGACAACTCGAACAGGCAAGCCCGTGGTCGGGCCGAACCCCCGCGGTGTGGGCGGGGAATGCTGTCGCCTCCGTGGTGGAGAGCCGTCATGACGAGCGTCGGGGCTGAGAGGGCGGCGATGTTCCCTGCGCGCGGCGTTCGTTCAGCTGCTGTGCGGGACGAGTGAGGCGAGAGGTCGCCATCGTGGGCCGGTGTCCTTGTCGCCGGTCCAGATGTACTGCTCGGTGGGTGTCCGGGTCATGCCGAAGTCGTACAGGCCCGGTGCTCCGGCGGCCTGCCAGTGCTGCCATGCGCGGGTGAGCTCGTCGTCGAGGCGGCGAGGGCCTCCCCGGTAGGCGGTCGCCGCCGTACCGGAATCCGTGGCGGGGGTGAGGGTGGCCCAGGACGAGCGGCCGTCATGGATCCAGGCTCTTGTCCCGGTGCCGCTCGTCTCGGTGCTGATCCGGACGTCCGGGAGGAGGACACGCAGGGCGAACAGCAGGTTCCCGTCCCTGAGCAGATGGGGTTCCAGGGAGGGGGTGTCCTGGGTGTCGGGCTGCCCGTCGCCGCGGACTTCGTGGAAGGGCTTGCCCTGGCCGGTGCCCCGGCTGGGCATGAACATCCCCAGGCCCTGGAACCAGCCGCTCGCCGACCGGCCGTCGCCGGCGACGGTGAGAGCGATGTGCCCGAGCCGTCCCCAAGGGAGGACGAGCCGGCCGCCGGGGCGGGTCTGCTCCACCCATGGCCAGGGCACTTCGTCCACCGCATACGTCGCGATCAGCCGGTCGTACGGGGCGCCACCGGGCCAGCCGCCGGCCCCGTCGCATACGCGGACGTCGACTCCGGCGCCTGCGGCCTTGAGCCGCTCGCGAGCCGCGTCGGCGAGCCGTGCGTCGACCTCGACGCTGGTGACGTGCCCGGCCCCGGCCCGTGCCGCCAGGAGCGCGGCGTTCCATCCGGATCCGGTGCCGAGTTCGAGAATCCGGTGGCCGGGCTCGGCCATCAGCGCGTCGAGCATGTCGGCCACGACCGACACGCAGGACAGGCTGGACGCCGGAAGGCCGTCGACGACCTGAGTGACGGCGGAGTCGTACGGCCCGGCGAACACTGCCCGCACCCACCGTTCGGAAGCGGTGGCCCGGTCCACCGGTGCGTAGTCCTCGCCGTCCCAGACCCATAGCCGGTCCGGAGCGAAGAGGTCCCGCGGCAGCGCGGACATCGCCTCACGGACCCATGGCGAGTCCACCGGCCAGCAGCCCCGCGCGCTCAGGGCGTCCGCCAGCCGCTGCCGGCGCACCTCGATGTCCACGGTCACTTCCTGCGCGTTCCACTGGGCGGCGGGGGATCGGGAACCTTGCCGTCGGAATTCCCGGGCGGGGGCTTGCCCTGCGAGGGGTCCGGATCAGGTTTCCTGTGATCACCCATGGCAACCTCCCTGTGCGGTAAGGAGCAACGGGCTCATCATCGCGCACGGAAGCTGCGAGCATCACGTAGAACGGGAAAGCCCCTCCGAACCCCGCGGACCTGCTCCAGGCACGTCTGCGTCCATGGCCCCTCAGCCCGAGAAGGGCTTGCGGTCGGGTTCGGGCGAAGGTCACGCCAGCGGGACTCCCTCGCCCAGAGCTGCCCAGGTGAGCTCGGCGACAACTCCCGTCACGGGAAAGCCGGATTCCCCGCTCTGGAAGGTCCTCACCGCGGATTCCGTGGCGGTGTCGAACGTTCCGGGAGTGAAGCTGCCTGGAGTCAGCAGATTCAAACGGGACGGCTGGAACATCCTTTGCAGGGTCCCCACATCATCGGCAGGGGGAACGTCACTGGAGCCCGATTGGAGTTGAGGGCGGCTGCCCGGGATCGGCAGGAACAGTGTCTCCGGATCGCTGGGCGGCGGCTCCGCCGATACGGCTGCGTTGCGGAAGAGCCCGCGGTCGACGGCGTTGCGCTTCACCAGTCCGGCGCCTGCCATATTGCACGCCCGTGCGGCGCCGAACCAGTCCCGGGCGTCCACGGCGGCGTGGAAGATGGGGAAGAGTGGCGGCTTCAACTTGCTCGGTCCCATGGCCCAGCCCAGGCTGAGAAGCCCCATCTGGGCATCCGCCGGCCAGTCCGCGAACCCGGAGAAGAACGGGAGCAGAGCTGCCTCCGTGTCGTTCAGCTTGTTGGCCACGAGCGTATCGATGTCGGATTGGTCGAGGTGCAGCTGAGCCGGTCCGGAAGCGGACTTGACGCGATTCCATTCGTCCGTGATCTCGGAATCACTTGCGGGGTTGCCGTCGCTGTCGCGCTTCAACGTCGCACCCGAAGCAGACAGGCCGAGGGCGTCACTCAACGGATCGATCTTATTGCCTATGGCGATCGTGACATTGCCCAGACTGTCCAGATACATGTGAGGCACCCTGCCTTCGAGCCTGGTGGAGAAGGCGGCGAAATTGTTGCGCACCGAATTTCGCATCTTGCGTCCCCTCTCAGTTGGCGCACGCCAGGCCATGGCCGGCCGCACTGCGGGGTCAGGCTCGCAGGGGTTGGTCAACAGGCCGCCCAGCGCAACGACGGCCGACGGCTCCTTCTTTTCACCCTAGTTTCGTGACGTGCCAAACGCATCTTGACCTGTGTGGCCCACCCGGCTGGAAGACCGAAAACGTACGTGGAAAATTGGGTACCCGCGATCCGCACCCTCACTGAATGAGGCTTCGCATGCTTGGGCATCTCACTTCGTCGGCGTCTCAGGTGGTGACATCATCCTCCGTTTGGGTAATCCTCGGCTGCGTGGCCGCGGCCGGCGCGGTGGGTGGGATCGTCAATGCCCTGCTGAGTGACAGTGAACTGATCCTGCCGAGGGAGAAGGCTGGGATCCTGCAGCCAGGGTTCCTGGGCAACGCACTGCTGGGCTCCTTTGGAGCAGTGGTCACCTGGGGTCTGTACGGCCCCCTCAAAGACGCCGTGCTCCTGGGATCGCACTCCGCGGGCGAACTGCCGGTCAACATGACGGTGACCGCCCTGGTGGGGGCGGCTCTGGCGGGAGCGGGCGGCGCGAGGGTCGTTTCCGCCGAGGTCGACAAGCGGTACCTGAGAAGCGCGGGCGCCATCGCGGCCATCACCTCGGCGGACCCACAGCTTGCCACCGCCCTGCGGACGGCCTCACCGTCCCATGCCGCCCAGGCGGCCTCGGAGAAGTTGCTGGCGGCCCCAATGGAGTCGATGGAGTCAACGACGCCCACCCCCACGCCGGCTTCGCCGACCCGTCCCCCGGCCCGGAAATCCGACGGAGATCCCGAGCCCGGGTGACGAGGAGGCCGTACGGTTCCCCTCCGGGCAGTTCCGCACGGCCCCGGACGTCGTTGTACGGAGCCTCCGCGTCACAAACGGCACGGCCGTCGGTCACACCAGCTGCTACATGAGTCATGGGCATCGGACGACGCCACCGCTACACCGGCCTCCGGCAGCTCGTCGCCGGCTCGGACGGCTATTACGTCGTACCGCTGGGTTGGAGAGCGGACACCGACCCGGTCTATCTGATCCCCAAGAGCAACGAGACGTGGATCGGTCTCACACCAGGAGAACAACCCCGTTAGAGCTGTCAGGCGGGGACGGGTCAGAATTCGACGGTCTCGGCGAACACCAGGCGGTCGGCACCCGGCATCCAGGTGTAGGTGACCGTGCCCAGGTGCGGGGGGAGATGGGGGAGCACCTCGGGATCGGGGAGGATCATTTTCTTTTCCGTTCTGACGTTGAGCTCGTCCGTCGCGAGGTGCTCGTTCTCCAGGATGACGACACGGAATTGGCCCGGTTGCCGGTTCGCCGGCAGCGTCACCTGTCCGCTCCACAGTGGTGAGCCGGACGCTCCCGCGGGCTGGGCGCCGTCGACGCGTACGCCGCCCCCTTGGAACCACCGCCAGCCGAGGTCGTCCTGGGTGCCCGGGATGCGCTGCTGGATGCCCACCTCGATCAGGGGCGGGACGCGATGGCTCTTACCGGTGTCCATGGTGTCGCCGATGACCTTCTCGTCAGGGGACCAGTCGACGCCGCGATAGCTCGGGCCGTCAACGGTGATACCAAAGGCATCGGCGGTGCCGGGAAGGGGACTCACCGTGACGGTCCTCGGCGGCGAGAGCTGCACGAAGTCCGTCTGGACGACCCGGGAGAGCTCCTGGGCGCGAAGCGAGAAGGGCTGGTAGCGGGCCAGCGCCAGGCGGAGGAAAGGACAGTACGTCTCGGCTGGGGCACCGGCCACCTCGATGTCGCAGAACCACAGTCCGCGCCCGGGATCGAATTGAACCGGGTGCCCGGCCACCGAGGCCGACGGGCCTTCGGGCAGTTCGTCGAGGATGAGGCCGCTGTCCGTGCTGACCGCGTTGAGGAAGCCGGTCACACTCGGGAAGCTGGTGATCGGACCCGACGTGAAGACCGGGTCCTCACCATAGTGAGTGAGGTACGGCGCCAGCACATCGGGCGCCGGATACTGGATTCCGTCCGTGACCAGCACACCCAGCAACTCCTCGTCGCCGGAGGAGAACCACGGCCGCTTGAGGTAGACGCGTACCCCGCCGGTGCGACGGCTGATACGAGTGCCGTCCGGATGGGTCTCCCGTGACCAGCGCTGGGTCGGCAGGACCGACACCACGGTCGGTGCGGCGGGCCGTGCCGTGCTGAGGATGTCCGTTTGCACGGTGTTGCCGGTGACGGTGATCCGCCGTGGGTCGTCGGCGACCTCGGGCGGGAAGCACTCGCGGAACCGGCTGGTGGCGACCGCGTGGTACGTGACCTTGCGGTGTTTGGTGTCGCCGAACTCGTGACGGGACAGATAGGCGAGGCCCGACTCGTCGTCGGGCGGCGGCACCTGGAAGGTGAGGACGTCCTGCGGGAACGGCTCGTACTCCGCGATGGGGACGGTCCCGGGGTCGGTGTCGCGCGCGGGCTCGTCTTCGTCCGGCAGGAAGACCGGGATCTCGAAGACGTGCGCCTGGCGATCGGCCGTCACCGGTCCGTCAGCGTCGGGGTCATCGATCTGTTCGCTCCAGGACGCGAGCAGGTCGACCTTGGCCGTGCTCTTGCCGTGGATCAGCAGCGTCCCGCCGATGTAGGCGAAGGTGTTGCCGGCATCCCGGGAAGTGGCCAGGTCGTCCTCGCTCAGCGTCGGTGGGCTCAGCGGAGCCTCGGTCGCGTGCACCAGTTTGACGGTGCGGAACGGAGTGATCATGCGGTGGCCACCTTCGAGCGCGGTTTCCACCTCGACCGGCCCGGGCTGCCGGCCTGCCAGCTGGCTCTGCTCGACCACCCATTGCCAGATCCCCAGCTTCTCCAGGCCGCTCGTGTTCCCCTCGGTCGAGAGGAAGCAACTCAGCCGGAAGGTCGCCTGCTCGGCCTGGCGCAGGAACACGGTGAGCACACGTGCCTGAGGATCCCAGCTCGGGGGTGGCGTGGGTGGAGCGGCTTCCGAGCCGGCCGCAGGTCCGGGGTCGGCCAGTTGAATCCGGAACGGCTGCCGGTCGGGCCAGTTCCCGTCGAAGTCGATGTGCACCGCCGACCCACCCAGGGCGCCGAGGGTTTCGGGAGTGAGCTTGGAGGGGGCGAAAGCGAGGCTGCCGTCGGCACCCGGCAAGCCCGCCGGGCCGCCGTCGGCGGGGAGCCCGGGCAGGCCGAACAGGGCCACGCCCTGAGCGAGCGGGTCAGGTAGATAGGGCAGCTTGAGCTGGGGTTCGTGATGCAGCGCATACCCCTGGTCCCCTGAGGAGGTGGTCCCGGTGGTGACCTGCTCCACGCACGGGCGCCAGGTCTGGGCGCCGGTGAGTGGATCGACGTCCGGGGTGAGCTTGGGCTGCCCGGTGGTCTCGTCGAGCACGGGGTCGGCGATGCTGCCGCGCTCGCTGCGCGCCAGTTCGTAGGTCTCCTGGAAGCCGCTCCCCGCGCCGAAGGAAGCGTCGAACATGCCGTGGGTCTCGGCCATCGCCTGCGAGGACTTGGGAGGAGCGGCGTGCCGCTCGCTGGTGCCGCGGTAATGCGCTCCGGAAGTAGGCCGGGCAGCCCTGATCTCGCCGGTGAGCGCGTTGGCGTACTCCGTAGCAGTGGTTCCGCTACGGCTCCGGATGACCAGCCGCTCCAGTGACTCGCCTTCGTCGAACCGTTCACGTGGGACCAGCACCGGTGAGGGCACCGGCTCATACCGGGCGTAAGTGAACTCCGTACCGGCGATGGGCAGAACCGGTGGGGGCTGGTCCACGACGTGCTGGAAGAAGTCGAGCAGCTCGGTGGCCTCATCCACCGAAAGGCTGTTGCCCGCGAGATCGACTGCTCGCGCGCGGAACCGGTACTGCTGCCCGAAACGGAGACGCAGCAAGGTGCCCGGTTCCGCCTGGAACGTGGCCTGGAGCGGCACGCCATCGGCCGGCGGCTGACTCGTCACCGTGCCCGGTCCGCTGTCGGTCGCGGTCTTTCCGGGGCGTGGAGCAGCCATGCTCCAGCCCTGCCAGTGCAGCAGTGACTCATGGATGTGGAAGGGTGCGCCCGGGTCAGGAGTGACTCCATCCGGCCCGGGAGGCCGGGTGACCGCGGGCTGAACTGTGCCCTCGTCGGTGAAGTTCAGGGTGAGCGGACCGCCGACGTGCTGGGACAGGGCGTACGTCCCGACGCGCCGGTGCAGTGAGTGCCAGGTCCCCGAGGTGACGTCCTGCACATCGAACCGATAGCCGCGGATGAGGTCCTCGACGAAGAAGGTGACCTCCTGGCCGCTGGTGAGGCTGTCGTTGGCGGTCTTCGCCGCCGACATGCGGTTCATCAGCAGTGCGGCGTGTCCTGACCGGGCGATGGTCACCCCGCTCGTACGCAGCGCCGGCACCCCGACCGCGTCCGCAGCGGGTGCGCCGTCCTGCCCGGTCAGCGCGGAGGCCATGCCGAGCACCTTGAGGGCGCCGCCGTCGACATCCAGCTGAATCGCTTCGAAGGCACCGTCGAGCGCCAGGTTCAGCATCCCGCGCACATTCTCCGTGGGCGCGGGCGCCGCGGGAGTGGCACCGGGGGTGGCGGCGAACGGGGTCGCGGACGCGGCCTCGAAGAAACGGTTGCCTTCCAGCAGATACGCGGTGAAGGGGCTGTGGGACTCCGCGGCGATCGACTGGCTGAACTCCGGTACGACTTGGAGGCGTTGCGGCTGCGCCTGGCCACTGACCGACTGCGGGAGGGCCCCTTCGGGCACCTCGAGATCGATCACCAGGCCGAACAACCGCATGAGCTGCGGATAGTCCGCGAGGAAGGTCATCGTCTCGTGGAAGTCGAATCGCGGCGGTGGCGGTGACGCCTCCGTCTTCGGGACCGCCTGAGCGCTGCCGGTGTGGAAGGCGAGCACCTGGGCGAAGGGACTGGCCGGATGCCCGGTGTCCGCCACCACGGGCGTGGGCGCATCTGAGACGATCTCGGCCAGTCGTCCGGCCACGGCCGTCGAGTCGGCGATCCGCTGTGCCTGGTCCGTGATCCGGTCGGCGCGCAGCAGACTGCTCGCCGCGTCGGCGTGCAGGGCTTGGAGCCGTGCGATGTCGGTCTCGGAGGCCAGGTTCGCCGGCGTGAAGGCGGTGTGTGTGATGCGTCGGTCGGTGGGGGCGGCGGCCTGGACGACGTCGGGGTAGGCGCGCCTGATGTGATCGTCGGTGAGCCCCAGGGCCGAGTTGTCGGTGGCGAGCTGCCGATGCCCTTGCTTGATCACGGAGTGCAAGGCGGCCACCGGGTAGGAGCTGTATACGCGTTGACCACCCACGTCGTCCGGACTGGGCGGTGCTTTCACGGTCGCGTTGCCGAACAAGGCGGCCCAGAGAGCCGAATCCGGCGGCTGGCTGACAACCGTGGCGTTCACAGGCGGCGCACCGGGGACCTGGACCGAGAAGGTGACCCGGCCAGGCTGCAGATTCGACGGCCAGTCGGTGAAGTCCCCACTGAGGGGAGCATCCGGCTGGTCCGCCTCGAGCCGGGGAGAGACGAACACGGACAGCCGCAGCCTGCGGTCGGTGGGCGCGCCGGTGATACCGCCCGGCAGGGCCGTCCAGATGACTGACTGGCGTAGCGTCATTTTCTCTCCGGCTCGGAGCGGCACGACCGGCCACGTGTTGATGTCGGGATGGGGAGACGTCTCATACGAAGGCCCGGCAGTAATTCTCCCAGTCGGCGGGCGTGATCAGGTCTTCGAACGTGGGGTCGACGGGGCCGCCCACGGCATGGTGAGAGCCTGATCCCCGCGAAGGGAAGGCGAAACGGCGTTTGGCCGTGAGGGGGACGTGCTTGGTGAACATCAGGAGATGCACTCCGACGCTGACGGTGGCCTGGCCGCCGACGCTGTTGGGGTCGACATGCGGGTCGTATGTCAACGCCAAGTAGATTTCCAACGAGATGCCCGCCACACCGAGCAGCTCCACGGATCCACCGATGCGCAGATATGCGGAGAACGTGAGGATTCCGTCTGCGATGCCGAAGTAGAAGCCCGCCATGACGTGCACATTGGCGGTCACCAGACCGAGGTCCACGCTGAGGTTGGCCCCCAGCTCGATCTGTCCCTCGATGGACAGCACCTTGGTGGAGTCGACTTCGATCGCGAAGAAGCCGCTGCCACCCACCATCGCCACGGTGACCAGGAAGGGATTGCCGCGTTCGGAGAATGCCAGACGCAGACTCGCGGGATGCCCATCGAACGGCAGTGAGACCACGGCCGACAGAAGAATGTTCTCCAGACTGAAAACGGCCAATCCCGCGCTGGGCAGCCCGAGGGAGTAGCCGGCGATCACTCCTTGGGGGGAGATGCGCAGCTCGGGTTGCCCGGCGAAACCACCGCTGGGGATGATGTCCGCAAGCTCGTTGAGGAATTGCAGCTCGTTGGCGAAGGTGATGTCCATGCCCTTCGGGACGACGCTGACCTTCTTCCCCGTGCCAGCCGCGAAGTCGAGTGAGGCGAGGGAGAGATTGACGACTCCGCCGAAGTCGAGTGAGAAGTTGGTGAGTTGTCCGGTGATGGTGGTGGTCGGTTCGCCGGGCTGGCCGGTGGTCGACAGCGGAACCGTGGTTTCCGCATTGATGACCAGTTGAGAAGAGTCTTCCAGAGTGAGCGGGCTGGGAGCCGGACGAGTCAGTGGGGGAGCCCAGCTGAACTTCGTGGTGAGCGAATCCGGCAGGCTGGCCTGCTGGAGAGCCGGCAACTGCGTCAGGTCGGTCACCGGGGTGATGACGTCCGCCAGTCGGATGCCGCCGAGAAGGTTGGCGCCGGCCAGATCGTGGAACAGCTGTTCCGCCGGGATGGCAGTGCCGATGTCTTCCGCGCCTTTCGGCACCGGACCCTGGGACCGGGACAAGCCGGCGATGGCGAACTTCGGGCTGGTGATCCCGCCGGCTTTGTCGGTGGGAATGTCGAGGGGGAGGCCGCCTTTGATCTGGGCGAAGACGCCACCGGAATTGTCCTCCGGGTCCAGAAGGGTCACGTTGACCGCGTCGACCCGTTGAGAAGAGCCCAGCAGATGGGCGATGGCGGGCACCCGTACGGAAGCTTGATCCACATAGGGGAAGCAAGGGGGATCCAGCGACCCGGGGAAATCGGCGGAGAAGTGGAGCGCGTCGACGGGCAGTGTCGTACTGCCTGCGGGGTCGCCTCCCTCCGGCCCGAGCGCCATCGGCCGCCCGCCGAGGTCCAGCTGCCCGGATTCCCCGTACAGCTCCTGCATCTGGGCCTGCGTCATCCCCGGGGGGACGAAGAGCAGCGGCATGGTGAAGTCGACGGTGTGCCCGGCCCAGTCCTGTGCGATCACGTGGAAGGGAGCCGGCTCACCACCCGGTGGGACAACCACTGTCTTGGTCGTGATCCGCACCTGCCGCAATGGCATGTGTTGGTAGTTGGGGATTCCGTCGGCAGGCAGGCTGTCGTAGTCACGGTCCGGTTCCAGTACGGCGATCCAGGTCGTGGTCACCAGGTATTCGCCGTGACCCGCGTCCTGGGGGTTTGACTTGGCCAGCTTGCGTTCGGTGATGTCGAGATGCGCCGCACGGTTCCCCAGGGGATAGAGGAAGCCCAGCTGTACGACCCGTACGGTCTGGTCACGGCCGCCGGCGACGACGTGGCGCCACGACTGGATGCCGAGCTGGGGCGCATTCGGATCACCGGCGGGGAGCCATAGCCCTTGCAGGTCGGTCGAGGCTCCCAGGGGTGACAGACTGAAGTGAGTGGCACGCAGGGGTGGGGCCGGGTACGTGGTTCCCGGCGGGCCGGGGGAGAAATCCGAGGACCCGGTGACGATGTCCCGGCGGAACTCGGGCTTCAAAGCGCCGTCGATCTGCGGAGAGTCGTCATGGCGGTTGAGATCGGGCGTGTACACCGCGCGCAGGGCCGGAAGCACGGATTCGTCCACCGGGCCGTCGGGGTCGTCCGAGTCGATGACTCCCAGACGGGTGTGCCACAGCTCGGTGACGCCGTTGTGCGTCACGGCGTCGATGGCATGGGACCACCGGCCGGAGGCGTCCGGCGAGAGGTCCAGCCGGTAGGGAACCTCGAGATCGGTCTGCTGCTCCGTCGGCGGCCCGGGCCGGGGCGCGCTCGCGCTGAGATCCGGAGGGTCAGGCAGGGCGTTGTCCGGAACGTTGGGAGTCAGCGCGTTCCAGTCGAGGAGGGCCGCCAGCGTGAACGGGATGGCCGTCATGCCGTCCGGCACCCGGAAGCCGAGCCGGCTCGGGCTCGCCATCCTGGACTCGACGGGCGGACTGGCCTCGCCGAGCAGGATGCCGCTCCCCGGATCCGCCGTGTAGGCCGACTCGGCGATGTGCTGCGGTGGGAGGCGGACCACCATGAACGCCGGCTGGCCGGGGTCGATCCTCACCAGCTGGGGCGGCTGGCCTGCTGTCTCGACCAAGTGCAGATTGAAGAAGTCGAAGGTGAGGTTGAGAAGGTCGTCGGCACGTACGACGTTGGTACTGAAGTCGGCCATCGGACCTTCGCTCCGGTGCTCTGTGGGTGGCCTGGGCAGATACCTTGGAATATCGGCCTGCCGAGGGAGCGCCTTGAGGGGCCGAACGGGCGGTTGCCAAGTCAGGTGATCAGTGCTCCGCTGGAAGTAACTGTCGACGCGGTCGCGTGACGCTGAGCCGACGAAGTCGGGCGGACGTTTCCCCTCGGCGGCAAATGGCAGATGATCCAGCGGATCGATCCTTCGCCTGCAAGCAGAGGGGTGAGTTTCATGGACATACCTCAGGAAGCGTTCAGTGCTGTCGATGCCGCAGCAGCGAATTTGATGGCGATACCCGGAGTCATTGGAGTGGGTATCGGGTTGCGCGAGGATTCCGGTGAGCTGTCAGAGGAGCTGGCCGTTCGTGTACTCGTCACCGATGCATCGAACATCCCTGATGGAATCCCGGAGAGCCTCGCAGGGCTCGGCACCTGCATAGTCGAGTTCCCTGTCGAGGCGCTTTTCGATCCGGACACCAAGCGCTATGACGATCTCCAGGGCGGTGCCCAGATTCAGCCCGCCCCCAGCGCATCCGGCACGCTCGGCGCGATTGTGCACGACAGCAACGGTGTCGAGGTCGGCCTCACGTGCCACCACGTCGTGGGTGACCCGGGCTCGCTCGTGTGGCAAGCGGTCGCACCCATGATCATCGCTGGTGTCGATACCCCCGTGGATCTCACCGATGGTATCGGGAAGACGCTAGCAGCCGAATCGCCGAAAACGCAGACGATTCCGGTGCCGTCCGGCAGCGAACTATTGCTCGGAAAACCGTTGGACGCGGCCACCGTGTCGCTGGACGAAGCGCGCAATCATAATCGCACGATCTCGCACGGGATCGTCGACGGTTTCGGCGTGGTTGATTCATCCACATCGCCGTCGCTCAAAATGCCCGTCAAAAAGCGTGGTTCACAGTCCGGCCCGACGACCGGCCTGGTCGTCGGCGTCCATCCATTCGTCGAGTGGAACGGCGTGGCAGCGCCGTCGCCTGGCCACAGTTTCGTCATGTCTCACACGTATGAGATCTTCTTCAACCCGGTCGGATGCCCGGACGGGATCTTCGCCAAGGGCGGTGACTCTGGTTCCTTGGTGCTTGAAGAAGGCACTCAGACCGCTGTCGGCCTGCTCTGGGGCGGGGTCCCGTCCGGTGGCATGAGGGGCTTTATGTGCGACATAACTGTTGTGGAGAGCCGACTCGGCATCAGCGTTGTATGGCCCGCGCAATAGCTCACCCCCAGGCATCGGGTGGCGAGGGTTCGTCAAGAACCGCACCCGGGCGGGCGTCCACACTCGCGGCCAGACGCGGGTGCGGCCTGTCAGGAGGGCGCAGAGGTGCGATCGTGCGCATGTCCTGCTGTCCGGCTGGGCCTGGACCTGTGGCGGACGAGCGCGATCAGGGAAGGCCCTCCGAGGAAGCACCACAGGGCGATGACCGGATCGCAGATGGCGCATCCCAGGGATGAGGTGTGGGAGAACGGCAGGATCGGATTGCCCTTGATGTGGTGGGCCAGGTCCCATGCGGTGTGGAGCAGCCAGCCGATGCCGATGAAAGCCCAGGACTCCAGGCCGCGGTAGGCGACGTAGGCCATGAGCGCGGTGAACGGGAGCTCCCATGGGCCGAATCCGCCCCCGCTCAGATAGGCGGCGCCGGCTCCGCCCACCATGATCGCGTTGAAGCGGCGTCGGTGCGGTTCCTGGACCAGGGACATCAGCAGGCAGTAGACGATGCCGACGATCACCGGTGACACAAGGTTCATGAGGGGGTGTTTCCTTCCGCCTGGGCGCGGGCCGAATCGCGGTGGTCGGGTTGTCGCGGCGCGAGCAGCCCGCCGATGCCCGGAACGAGAGCCAGGATCTTGGAGGTTGCCGGAGCCTGCTTGAGGCGCCATGTCGTGTGCATGGCGGTCCTACCTTTCAGGTGTGGGTCTGACTCTGGTCATTCGTAAGATCGGAGGGCCCAGGGGCTCTGGGTATGGCTGGCATGGCGGAGACCGTTCGATGGCTCAAGGAACTTGGCCGCCCGGAGCCCCGCGACGACTCGACCGCCAATTGGGAGATGCGACTCCGATCGCTGCTGTAGGACAACGCCGGCGAGGTCGTCTGCGGGATCGGTCTACGACGAGCTGGCGGAGGTGACCGTGCCTGAGATCTGGGCCGGGGTAGACATCGGCAAGACGCATCACCACGCGGTGGTGATCGACGCGGAGGGCAAGCGTCTGC